>JAZKFA010000282.1:0-2884 GCA_040386655.1 Pseudomonadota bacterium
CGGTGGTGAAGACCAGGCGCACGCCGAACCAGGCTTCCAGCGGCGCGCCGATGGGGCCGCGCACGCCGAACAGCATCAGCAGCGCCCAACCGACGACGACGGGGGGCACCACCAGCGGCAGCAGCACCAGCGCATCGAGCAGGAAGCGCCCCGGGAACCGTCCCCGCGACAGCGCGATAGCCACCAGCACCGCGGGCACCAGCGACACCGCGACCGAGCGCGTCGCGACATCGAGGCTGAGGCGCAGCGCCTGCCATTCCTCGGCGCTGAGCCAGTACTCCATCACCGCGCGAGGGAGAAGCCGTGGCGCTGCCACACGGGCGTGCTCTCCGGGCCTGTGAGGAAGCCGAGCAGCGCGCGCGCCGTGTCATTGCCTGCGCCGCGCCGGGTCAGGGCGAAGGGGTAGGTGATTGGCGGGTGGCTCTCGGCGGGGAAGGTGCCGACCAGCTGCACGGCGGTGCTCGCAATTGCATCGGTCCCGTAGACGATACCGAGCGGGACCTCGACACGTTCGACCAGCAGCAGCGCGGCGCGGACATTCTCGGCGCGCGCGAGGCGCGGCTCGACGGCACGCCACTGCCCGAGCCATTCGAGTGCTGCCTGCGCGTAGCGCCCCGCCGGCACATGGGCGGGGTCACCGGTGGCGAGCCGCCCGCGTGCACCCAGCATCGCCGCAAGGTTCACCCCACGCGCGAGCGCGACGGGTGCCTGGCCGCCGCGTGGTGCCACCAGCACCAGCGCGTTGCCGATCGGGCTCACGCGCGATGCCGGCTCGATCCGCCCGCGCGCGGCGACGTAATCCATCCACGGCTCATCGGCGCTGAGGAACAGATCAGCCGGCGCGCCCTGCTCGATCTGCCGCGCAAGGGCCGATGATGCGGCGAAGGACAGCCGCGGGGCAGGGTTCCCCCGCGCCTGCCAATCGGCGGCGAGCGCGCGCAACGCCTCGGACAGGCTGGCGGCGGCGAAAACGGTGGGGCCGGGCTGTGCCCAGGCGGGCGTGGCCACCAGCAAGGCGAGGAGCAGCAGGCAGCGACGCATCGGGCAGGCTCCTCCAGGCGTTATGTCTAATCAGACATAGCGCCCGGGCAGGCCCCCGTCGACTCAGCGCGCGTTCTGCGGCTCCACACCAGCCGCACGCGCCGCCTCGCCCCATTTCGTCAGCTCCGCCTGGACGAAGGCGCGCAACGCGTCGGGCGTCGAGGTCACGATATCAGCGCCCAGCGTGCGGTGGCGGTCGATCACGACCTGGTTGCCCATCGCCGCCACGCAATCCGCGTGCAGCTTCGCGAGCACCGGCGCCGGCAACCCGGCGGGCGCGATGACCATGCCCCAGGTCGAGGCCTCGAAGCCCGGCAGCAGCGCCTCGCCCAGGGTCGGCACGTCCGGCAGCTGCGCGGAACGCCGCGCGCCGGTCGTCGCGATGGCCTTCAGCGCGCCGGAGCGGATGTGACCGAGGGCCGCGGGCACGGTGTCGAACATGATGTTCACGCGGCCCGCAATGAGGTCCGGATGCGCCTGGCTCGACCCGCGGTAGGGCACATATTCCAGGCGCGTGTTCGTCCGCTGGGCGAAGAGCACCGGTGCGAGGCGCACAACGCCGCCCGTGCCCGCGAAGGTCACGCCCGGATTGGCGCGCGCATAGGCGACCAGCTCCTCCGGCGTGTTCGGCGCGAAGGAGGTGGGGGCGCAGAGCACCAGCGGCGTCGATGTCGTCTGGGTGATGAAGGAGAAGTCGCGGATGGAATCGAAGGGCAGGCGATAGAAGGCCGCGTTCACGGGATGCGCGACGGAGACGAGGCCCAGCGTGTGGCCATCGGGGGCTGCCTTCGCGACGGCGTCCGTTCCGATCACCCCATCGGCGCCGGCGCGGTTTTCGACCGGCACCGGCTGGCCCCAGGCAGCGGCTGGGCGCGGGCGGTGAGCGCCGAGAGGATGAAGGGCGCGGCCAGGGCCGCGCGACGGGTGAATGGCATGGTTCGCTCCCTTGAAGGTTGGGGAAAGGAATTTCCCCGAACCCCTTTCTTTTATTTTTGCTGACTGGGGGCGGCCCCGGCCATCGGGGCAGGATGCGGCGGTGGAGCGGGCGGGGTCAATGAAGGCGACGAGGGACCTCAGTCCGGCAGGCAGGCCGCGCGCAGCAGTGCGAAGGCCCGGGCCCGATGGCTGATCGCGTGCTTCGCCTCGGGGGCCATCTCGCCGAAGGTCTCGGTGAGGCCCTCGGGGAGGAACATTGGGTCGTAGCCGAAGCCCTGTGCCCCGCGCGGCGGCCACACCCAGCTGCCATGCACCTCGCCCAGGAAATCCTCGGTGTGGCCATCGGGCCAGGCGAGCACCAGTGCGCAGCTGAACCAGGCGCCGCGATCCGCACTGCCCGCGGCACGCTCCGCGACCAAGGCCATCGCTGCGGCGTAGTCGCGCGTGCCGTCGGGGCGCATCGCCCAATCGGCCGTGAAGACGCCCGGCGCACCGTCGAGTGCTGCGGCCGAGAAGCCGCTATCATCGGCCAGCGCCGGCAGTCCCGTGGCACGCGCGGCGGCCAGCGCCTTGATGCGCGCATTGCCGATGAAGCTGGTCTCCGTCTCGGCCGGCTCGGGCAGGCCGCGGGCGCCGGCGCTTTCCACCGACAGGCCGTGCGGGGCGAGCAGGGCCGCGACCTCCCGCAGCTTCCCCGCATTATGCGTGGCGAGGATCAGCACATCCCCACGCGCAAGCCGGCGGCTCATTTCCCGATCGCTGCGCGCTGGGCCGCGAACAGCTCCGCCGTGCCCTTCTGCGCGAGGCGCATCAGCGATGTCAGCGCATCCTCGGTGAAGGGCGCACCCTCCGCGGTGGCCTGCACCTCAACGATGCCGCCGGTCCCGGTGAGGACGAAGTTCGTGTC
>JAZKFA010000283.1:0-5028 GCA_040386655.1 Pseudomonadota bacterium
ATCCTGCAGACCTACAAGTCGCTGCAGGACATCATCGCCATTCTCGGCATGGACGAGCTGTCCGAGGAGGACAAGCTGGTCGTGGCCCGCGCGCGCAAGCTGCAGCGCTTCCTCAGCCAGCCCTTCCACGTGGCCGAGGTCTTCACGGGATCGCCGGGCGTGTTCGTGAAGCTTGAGGACACGATCCGCAGCTTCGCTGCCATCTGCCGCGGCGATTACGACCACCTCCCCGAGGCCGCCTTCTACATGGTCGGCACCATCGAGGAGGCCGTGAAGAAGGCCGAAACCCTCAAGCAGGCGGCGTAGCACTCCAATGGCCGGCACCTTTCAGCTCGAACTCGTCTCGCCCGCGCGGCTGCTGCTGAGCCGCCCGGTCGAGATGGCGATCCTGCCCGCCGCCGAGGGCGAGATGGGCGTGCTGCCCGGCCATGCGCCGATGATTGTGGCCCTCCGCGGTGGCGTCATCAGCGTCACCGAGGGCGGCCAGGTCACCGAACGCCTGTTCGTCGGCGGTGGCTTCGCCGAGGTCACGCCCGACCGCGTCACGGTGCTTGCCGACGACGCGACACCGGTGGCCAGCCTGTCCAAGGCAGCCGCGGCCACGGTCCTCGCGAATGCGGAGGCCGCGTTGGCCGATGCCAACACGATGACGCCCGAAAAGCGCGAGCAGGCCATGGTGGCGCTGCTCTCCGCCCGCGCCATGGTCGCAACCGCCGAAGCGCCCTGATCCCTCTAAATCGGGCTTTCGCCTTGAATCCGGCACTGTGCTACTCAACCTGTCGGGTTGGTTGACGGAGCCTTGACGGGCGTCACCAGGATGTCGCGCCCATCGGGTTTCGCTGGGGGCGCCGAACGAGTGGGGACCGCATGAAGCACTGGCATATCGATCAGATCGCCTGGGATCGCTTCGACCCCAGGAAAGTCGATCCCGAGATCGTACCGCTGGTGAAAGCCGCCGCGATGGTGGAGCGGAACGCAACGGATTACACCGCCTACCTCAACAACGTCTTCCGCGACGACCCGGCCTTCTGCGCCGCTGCCGACAATTGGGCAGTCGAGGAAATCCAGCACGGCGACGCGCTGGGACGCTGGGGGATGTGCGCCGATCCCTCCTGGGATTTCGAGGCGGCCTTCGCGCGCTACCGCGCCGGCTACAAGATCGAGACCAGCGTCGACGCCTCGATCCGCGGGTCGCGCACCGGGGAGCTGATCGCGCGCTGCATGGTCGAGACGGGGACGTCGAGCTACTACACCGCGCTCGGCGACGCGACCGAGGAGCCGGTCCTGCGTGAGGTCTGCCGCCTGATCGCGGCCGACGAGTACCGCCACTTCAAGCTGTTCTACGACCACATGAAGCGCTACCTCGGCCGCGAGAATCTGGGCTTCGTCCAGCGCCTGCGCGTGGCCCTCGGCCGCATCGGCGAATCCGAGGATGACGAGCTCGCCTACGCCTATCACTGCGGCAATGAGAGCGAGTCGACCTCCTACAGCCATGAGCGCTGCATCGCCGGCTACATGGGCCGGGCGATGGGATTCTATCGTTTTCGCCATGTCGAGCGCAGCACCGGGATGGTGTTCAAATCGATCGGGCTGGATCCGCGCGGGCGAGTTTCGCAGATGGCGGCAAAGGCCGGGTGGCGCCTCATGCAATGGCGGCGGGAACGTTTCCTTGCCGTATTGCGCAAGGCTGCGAACGAGAACGCGCCCGGGCTGGCCAGGGCTGCCTGAAACTTTCCCGTGTGAGCGAACGTTTCTTCTTCGTTGCCACGTCCCGTGGCTTTGAAGAAGGACAAACGCACATGCGCGCTCTCCGCCTGCTTGCCCCCCTCGCCCTGGTGATCGGCGTTGCCGCCTGCGCCCAGCCCGGCACCAACCCGCCCGGCACGGCGGCTGGGCGCGCCGTGGACCGCGCGGCCGGCACCAACACCTCCGGCGCCTATCCCGCGCAGTCCGATGGCACGCGCGTCAACCCGCCCGGCACCGCCGCCGAGCGTGCGCTCGACCGAACCGCCGGCACCAACACCTCGGGCGCCTATCCCGCGCAGTCCGATGGCACGCGCGCCAACCCGCCTGGCACCGCGGCGCAGCGCGCCTATGACCGCCAGACTGGCTCGAACACCTCGGGCGCCTATCCGCAGAACCGCTGAGCCATGGCGCCGGGCGCAAGCCCGGCGGTGTGCGGAGAGGGCCGGGGCGGCAACGCCCTGGCCCTTTTTCGTGCCTGCACGCCGGGCTTGCAGCTAAGCGGCAGGAGGTATATAGGAAAACAGTCCTCTGCACTTCTGCAGTCGGCGGCCGTACAGATGCGAACTTGCGTGGGGTGTCGGCGTACGCCGCGTTCCGGCCCCCGTGGCATCAAGGCTGCGGACGCGGTTCCGAAAAGCCGAAAGTAAGATGGTCTTACCGGAACGGGTGCGGGATCAAGGACTTGGTCCGGAAAACACCGCCGGTAAGAAAATCCGATTCTCTTACCGGCGACGCTGCTCAGCCAGTGGCCAAGCGCTCAGGTCGGGCTGCGCGCCGGCAGCTTCCAGCGCACGGCGGTTTTGGCCGGCGCACTCCGCTTCGGCCGTGCGAAGCGGGCGCCGCCTTCGCGCTTCTCCAGCGTCAGCGTGCGGGTATGGAAGGCCTCCAGCCCCGGCCGGTGCCCGATGGAGACCAGCGAGGATTCACCGAGATTGTCCACCAGCAACTGCATCATCTGGTCCTGGTTGGCTTCATCGAGGGCCGCCGTCGCCTCGTCCAGGAAGATCCAGCGCGGCTTCTGCAGCAGCAGCCGCGCGAAGGCGAGCCGCTGCTGCTCCCCGAGCGAGAGGATGCGATCCCAGCGCTCGGTATCCTCCAGGCGGGTGGCGAGGTGCTTCAGGCCCACCTGCTCGAGGGCTGCGGTCTTCTCCTCGGGGGTGAAGTCGCTCGGCCATTGCGGGTAGCAAAGGGCGGTTTCCAGCGTGCCGAGCGGCAAATATGGCCGCTGCGGCAGGAAGGCCATGGACTCGCGCGGTGGCGTGATGATCTCGCCCGCGCCCCAGGGCCAGATGCCGCCGATGGCGCGGAACAGGGTGGACTTGCCCGACCCGGATTCGCCCTTGATCAGCACGCGCTCGCCCGGCTCGATCTCGGCCGATGCGCCGGCGATGACGGTCGTGCCGTCGGCGAAAGCGATCTCGAGGTCCTTGAACACCAGCCGCTCGGCCGCGCCTTCCTCGGCCGCGTGCACGGCGATGGTGGGCTGCTTCTCGTCGGCGTGCAGCGCCTCGAGGTCCTCGAGCGCGTCGGTGAATTCGGTCACGCGGGCGACGGCGCTGCGCCATTCCGCGATCTGGGGGAAGTTAGCGACGAACCAGTTCAGCGCACCCTGCACCTGGCCGAAGGCGGCGCCGATCTGCATCAGCCCGCCGAGCGAGATCGCTCCCGAGAAATAGGCGGGCGAGGCGACCACGGTCGGAAAGATCATCGCCAGTGTGCCGTAGGCGGAGGTCAGCCACATCAGGTTGCGCTGGCTGCGCAGGACGTTGTGGACGGTGCGCCGCACCTCGCCGAACAGAACGGTCAGGCCGCGCCGCTCATCGGTCTCGCCGCGGATCAGGGCGATGCCCTCGGCACTCTCACGCGCCCGGGTCAGGCCGAAGCGGAAATCCGCCTCGGCGCCGGTGCGGTCGATGTTGTGCCCGATCAGCGGGCGCCCAAGCATATAGGTCAGCGCGGAGCCGGCGACGGCGTAGATCAGCGCGGCCCAGACCATGTAGCCGGGCACATCCCAGTTGATGCCGACGAAGGCAAGGTTGAGCGGGCCGGAGAGCTGCCACAGGATGCCGATGAAGGCCATCAGCATGGTCGCCGAGGTGAGCAGGCCCAGGGTGAATTCCACCGCGAGCTCGGTCGAGACGCGGACATCCTCGGAGATGCGCTGGTCGGGGTTGCGCGCCTCGGTCGCGCCCATCTCGAGCTGATAGTGGCGCCCCTCATGCAGCCACAGCCCGCTCAGCCTACGCGTCAGCCATTCGCGCCAGGTGAGCTGGATGAGCTGCTTGAGGTAGAGCTGGTAGACCGACAGCGCCATCGACACCGCCGCGAGGCCGAGGAAGATGAAGATCTGCATCTCGAATGCGCTGGAATCGCGCTTGTCGAGGGCGTCGAAAAAGTCCCGGTTCCAGACGTTGAAGCGGATCTGGATGCCCACCTGCGCCAGGGTCAGGGCGATCACGCCCGCGATCATCCAGCGTGCGCGGCCGCGGTCCGGCGCGGTCAGCCAGGCCTTGGTCCAACGGCGAAAGCCGCGCAGGTCCGGCGTGGCTGCCCGTTGCAGCCCTTCCGCATCGGCCTCGCTGCCCGTGGGCGTGGCTGCGTCGCTCATGCCCAGCCTCGCCCGAAGATCAGGGATGCCACGAACAGCACGAGGAAGATGACGAACAAGATCTTGGCGATCCCGCTGGCCGCCGAGGCGATGCCGCCGAAGCCCAGGACGCCCGCCACCAGCGCGACGACGAGGAATACCAATGAGTAGTACAGCATCGTCGGCCGATCCTCACGAAACGCGTGACCATGGAACGCGGCCATCTGAGGAAAGGTTGCGGTTCCGTGCGATCGCGCGGGGCGGTGTTTTCTTCCGCCCCGCATCGCCAGATAGTCTCGGCGCGCAACCGTAACCGGTCGCGTGCCTTTCACCCCTGCAGCCTGCGGATACGCCCCGAATGAGTCCACGCCCAACCCGTCGATCCCCGCGTGAGCGCCTGTCCGAAGGCGTGCGCGGCGCGCTGCATGTGCTGGAAGGCGCGCTGACCCGGCGGCACCCGGCGCCGCCGCCGCCGCGCGACCCGGCCGCGGAGGGCCTCGTCGTCGCCTCCTACAACATCCATCGCTGCATCGGCGTGGACCGCCGCTTCGACCCGGGCCGCGTTGCCGCCGTGATCGAGGAGCTTGGCGCGGACATTGTCGCCCTGCAGGAGGCGGATCGCCGCTTCGGCCATCGCGTGGGCCTGCTCGACCTCGCCATGAAGCTTGAGGGTCTGCCGCGCCATAGCTCGACCC
>JAZKFA010000283.1:5038-6131 GCA_040386655.1 Pseudomonadota bacterium
AGACGCCGGGCGGGCATGGCTGGCGCGGCAATGCGCTGCTGGTGCGCGGCGGGGTGGCGACGCATGGCAGGCGCGTGACGCTGCCCGGCGCGGAGCCGCGCGGCGCGCTGATCGTCGACCTGGAGCTGGCGCAGGGTCCGCTGCGCGTCGTCACCGCGCATCTGGGCCTGCTGCGCCGGCACCGCGTGCAGCAGGCCGCGCATATCCTGCTGGAGCTTCGCGACGTCGCGCCGATGCCGATGCTGCTGATGGGCGACCTCAATGAATGGCGGCCGGGTGCGGCTTCCTCCCTCGCGCCGCTGGCCGCGCTGTTCGGTCCCTTCGGGCCGCCGCTGCCGAGCTTCCCCTCGCGCAAGCCGTTCCTGGCGCTCGACCGGATCCTGGCCCATCCGCACGGGCTGATCACCGCGGCGCATGTGCATGACAGCCCGCTCGCGCGCCTCGCCTCGGACCACCTGCCGCTCACCGCGCGGGTGACGCTGGCGAGCGCGCTGTCCGAGGCGGCATGAACAGCATCGGGCATTCAGGGCTCGCCGGCGGCGTCCATAAGGACGCGAGCGGCGTGGCACTGCTGCCCGAGGGTCTCGGCGCCTTCGCCGACCGCGTCGCCTCGGCGCGGGGAGCCGTCCATACGCTCGATCTGCAATACTACATGTGGCACAACGACCTGACTGGCGCGCTGCTGGCGCGCGAGGTGCTGCATGCGGCCGATCGCGGCGTCCGCGTGCGCCTGCTGCTCGATGCGCTCAACATCATCGGCAAGGATGGCGCGATCACCGCGCTGGCCGCGCATCCCCGCATCCAGATCCGCCGGTTCAACGCCGGGCGGCTGCGCAGCTGGGGCCAGCCGGGCTTCATCCTCGAGATGCTGCTGGGCGGGTGGCACCTGAACCGGCGGATGCACAACAAGGCCTGGATCGCCGATGGCGTGCGGCTGATCTGCGGCGGGCGCAACATCGGCGACCGCTACTTCGACGCCGGCGGCGACTTCAACTTCCGCGACCTGGACGTGCGCATCACCGGCCCGGCCGCAGAGCCGGCCGCCGCGATCTTCGAAGCGTATTGGCGCAGCCCGCTGGCCCGCCCGCTGGGG
>JAZKFA010000283.1:6141-11576 GCA_040386655.1 Pseudomonadota bacterium
GCCGCATCGCCAAGCTCCGGGCGCGCCGCGCCTCGCTCCGCCGCCTGCGCAAGCGGCTCGACGCCCGCGCCGCCGCGCCGCATGCCTCCGACCTGCTGGCCCTCGTCCCTGATGCGCCGACGCTGCACATTCCCGACCAAGCGCTGACGATCCTCGCCGACCCCCCGGGCAAGGCGCTCGCGCAGGCGAGCGGAACCGTCGCACCTGCGCTGATGGCGCTGCTGGCCACCGCCCGGCGGGAGGCGCTGATCATCTCGCCCTACTTCGTGCCGGGACGTGCGGGAACCGCGTTGCTGGCGAAGCTGGTCGCGTCGGGCGTGCGCGTCTCGGTCATCACGAACTCGCTCGCCGCGACGGATGTGGTCGCTGTCCATGGCGGCTATGTGCGCTACCGCGCGGCCCTGCTGGCCGCGGGGATAGAGCTGCACGAGATCAAGGCGAGCGAGGATGCCAAGCCTGGCCTGTTCGGCTCCAAGGGGGCGAGCCTGCACACCAAGGCCGTCATGGTCGATGACGGGCCGTTGTTCGTGGGTTCCTTCAACATGGACCCGCGCTCGGCCGCGCTGAACACCGAAATGGGGGTGATGCTGGACCATCGCGGCCTGGCGCGGCTGCTGCGCCGGCAGCACCGGCGCCTGGCGGATGGCGGGCGCAGCTGGCGCGTGCAACTGCAGGGCGGGCGCATGGTCTGGACGGATGGGCGCGGGCCGCCGCTGTTGCGGGAGCCGGCCGCAGCCTGGCGCCGGCGGCTGGTCGCCTGGATCATGCGGTGGTTGCCTGTGGAGAGTCAGCTTTAGCGGAACGGTCATGAAGAATGACCATTCCGCTAAAGCTGCGCTTCTGTGCCCTCAGGCGCCGGGCGCCCGCTCCGCGGGCTTGGCTCGCCGGACTGCCGGCGTTCGGCCATTCGGCCTCGTGATGCGCGCTGTAGAGCGCGCGCCCTTACATCGTGGCTCTAAGGCACCGAGCGCGGCCATGTGGCGGCTTGGCTCGCCGGACTGCCGGCGTTCGGCCATTCGGCCTCGCAGTGCGCGCTGTAGAGCGCGCGCCCTGACCTCGTGGCCCTCAGGCACCGGGCGCGGGCATGCGGCGGCTTGGCTCGCCGGACTGCCGGCGTTCGGCTATTCGGCCTCGCGGTGCGCCCGGTGAGCGCGCGCCCCGAACGGGTGCAGCTCTTACTGTCCCGTCTGGCCGCCTTCGCCGATCCGGCTACGCGCGGACGTAACCCTCTACAGCGCGCGCCAGCGCCTGGGCCAGGCGCGCGCGGTGGGCGGGGCGGCGCAGGGCTGCCTCGTCGGTGTCGCTCGACAGGAAGCCCAGCTCGATAAGGGCGGAGGGGGTGTCGGGGGATTTCAGCACCACGAAGGCGCCCTGGCGGTGCGTGTTGGGCAGCAGCGCGGTCGCCTCGCCCAGCTCGCTTACCGCCAGGCGCGCGATGCGGGCGCTGCCGGCCTGGGTCTCGGCCCGCATGAGCGAGAGCAGGATCCGCGCGACCTCCGGCGTGACGGAGGGCAGGCGCAGGCCACCCACCGCATCGGCATTGTTCTCCCGCCTGGCCAGGGCCTCGGAGAGAGGGTCCGTCGCGGTGTCGGACAGCGTGTAAACCGAGGCACCGCGCGCGCCGGGCGCGCTGTCGGCATGGAGGGAGAGGAACAGCGCCGCCTCCTCCCGCCGCGCGAGCTCCACCCGGGCGGCGAGAGGGATGAAGACGTCGCGCGTGCGCGTCATCGCCACGCGCACCTGGCCACCGGCCTCCAGCTGGCGCTTGAGCTCCAGCGCGGTCGCGAGCGTGATACGCTTCTCGAGTGTGCCCTCATTGCCGATCGCGCCGGGGTCGCGTCCGCCATGGCCGGGGTCGATCACCACCAGCGGCCGCGCGCGTGCTGCTTCGCCCAGGGTACCGCGCAGCACCGGCTGCGGCCCGCGGGCGAGGCGGGTGAAGGCGTCCTCCGCCAGCGGCGTCAACTCCAGCCGCAACTCACCAGGCGGCGCCGCGCCCGAGCGCAGCCGCGCACGTGCAGGCGCGGAGAGCAGCACCGTCAGGCGCCCCGTGGCGGGGTCGAAGCGCAACTCCTTCAGAAGCCCGTCCCCCGCGGCAACCGAGGCGGCGGGCCAGGCAAGTCCGGCGAGTTGCACGAGGATCCGCGCGGGGCCGGTGGCCACACTGACCGCGTAGGCTTGCCCGGGAGCGAGAACCAGGGTCAGCAGCGCGCGGCTCTCGCCATTGGACAGGCGGAGCGGTAGTGCAGGCGCATTGCGCCGGGTCTGGGCCGCTGCAGGCAAGGGCGCGGCGGCGGCGAGGCCGGTGGCGAGCCATCGCCGCCTGGTCAGCCCTGGGCGTTCATCGGCCGGCATTGCAGGCGCAGCCCTCCACGATTCGCACGCAATCCCCGCCGATGTGGCACGGAAGCCAGGGTTCGGCCAGCATGGCTTGTCGCCGCCCTCATCGCGGCCTAGTGTGCGGTGCCCCGGCGGCTTTCGTTGCCGGCGAAAGGACTACCCAGGCGCCGTGGAGCCATGGTCGCGCGGAATTCGACCCCGTTGAGGGGGCGTCGCGCAGCTCCGCCGGTTTCGCCTGCCCCCTTCGCCGCGACGGGATGACCCGATGCAGACGCAGCGCGCCCGCTCCGATCACATCTAACGATCACCGGGAAAGCGTGCGCGACGCATCCCGCCGGCCCGTTTGCGCCTCCGTCCCACGCCCGCTCGCGGCGTTGGACGCAGGGCCATGGGGCACCGAGGAGAAGGCGCGCCCACCCAGGGCCCGGACCTGCCCCCCAAGGCAGCCGTGGCCCGCCGAGAGAGGAGGATGCTTTGGCCGCTGACCGCATGCACGCGCCGCGCTGCCATGCCTCCGCTCGGGCCAATCCACCCCTTTCCGCCCTGGCCCTGCCTTTAACGGCAAATTGGCCCGTGGCGCGGAGCATTCCTGTTCATGACCAAACGTATGCTGATCGATGCTGCCCACCCGGAAGAGACGCGGGTGGTGGTGCTGGATGGCACCAGGCTTGAGGAATTCGACCTCGAGACGGCGCATCGCCGCCCTCTGAAGGGCAATATCTACCTCGCCAAGGTGGTCCGTGTGGAGCCTTCGCTCCAGGCAGCCTTCGTCGAGTATGGCGGCAATCGCCACGGCTTCCTGGCCTTCGGCGAGATCCATCCGGATTACTACCAGATCCCCGTCGCCGACCGGCAGCGCCTGATCGCGATGCAGGCCGCCGAGGCGCGCGCCGAGGACGAGGCCGAGGAACGCGCCGCCCAGGCCCGTGAATCCCGCCGCAGCCGTCCGCCGCGCGATGCCGCCCCGGCGCCGCAGGATGAAGCCGCCCCGGCCGAGGCAGCGCCGGACGACGCGACGACCGACGCCGTCATCGACGCCGCGCCCGTCGAGCCGTTCGCCGTCGCCGAATCCGCGGGTGACATCGAGCCCGCCGTCGCCGAGGTCCCGTCCGAGCCCCAGGCCCAGCCGCTCGCCATGGAGGCCGAGCGCATCCAGGGCGACGCGATTTCGGATGAAGCCGCCGAGCGTGCCGAAGCCCGCGCCGACGCCAACGCCGCCGACGCCGTGCGCGAGGATGCCGCCGAAGCCGCCGCGGAAGATGCCGCATTCGCCGAGCAGCGTGCCGCCGACGAAGCGAGCGAAGTCCTCGCTGAGGAAGACCGCGCCCCCGAGGCGCCGCTGCCCGAGACGCTGGGCGGCGAGGACCCCGCCGGCGAGGATGAGAATGGCGACAGCGAGAGCGAAGGCGAGGGCGAAGGCGAAGGTCGGAGCGAACGCCGCTCCACGCCGAACTTCATGCGCCACTACAAGATCCAGGAGGTCATCCGCCGCCGGCAGATCCTGCTGATCCAGGTCGTCAAGGAAGAGCGCGGCAGCAAGGGCGCGGCGCTGACCACCTTCATCTCGCTCGCCGGCCGCTTCTCCGTGCTGATGCCGAATTCCCCGCGCGGCGGTGGCGTCTCGCGCAAGATAACCTCGGCGACGGATCGCAAGCGTCTGCGCGAGGCCATCGACGAGGTCGGGCTGCCCGACGGGATGTCGCTGATCGTGCGCACGGCCGGCGCCAACCGGCCCAAGCCCGAGATCAAGCGAGACTGCGAATACCTGCTGCGGCTGTGGGATTCGATCCGCGACCGCACGCTCGCCTCCTCCGCGCCCGCGCTGATCTATGAGGAAGCGGACCTCATCAAGCGGTCCATCCGCGATGTCTTCTCTCGCGACGTGGATGAGTTGGTGGTCGAGGGCGACGACGCCTTCCAGCAGGCGCGCGAGTTCATGCGCATGCTGATGCCGGCCAATGCCCAGAAGGTGCGCCTGCACCGCGAGCCGACGCCACTATTTGCCCGCCACGGGGTAGATGCCGCGCTGGACGCGATGAATTCGCCCACGGTGCAGCTGCGCTCGGGCGGCTACATCGTGATCAACCAGACCGAGGCGCTGGTCGCCATCGACGTGAACTCCGGCCGCGCAACGCGCGAGCGGCATATCGAGGACACCGCGCTGCGGACGAACCTCGAAGCCGCGGAGGAGATCGCGCGGCAGCTTCGCCTGCGCGACCTGGCCGGTCTGATCGTCATCGACTTCATCGACATGGAATCCTCGCGTCACGACGCGATGGTGGAGAAGCGGCTGAAGGACCAGCTGCGCCACGACCGTGCCCGCATCCAGGTCGGCCGGATCAGCCATTTCGGCCTGCTCGAGATGTCGCGCCAGCGCCTGCGGCCCTCGATCGCCGAGCACAACACCATCGCCTGCGCGCATTGCCAGGGCCGCGGCTTTGTGCGCGGCATCGAGAGCAGCGCGCTCCAGGCCCTGCGTGCGATCGAGGAGGAGGGCGCGCGTCGCCGTTCCGCCGAGATCATCGTGCACCTGGCGGGGCCGGTGGCCCTGTACCTCCTCAACCGCAAGCGGGAGCGGCTGGCGCAGATCGAGGAGCGCTGGTCGATGTCGGTCTTCCTGCAGCCCGACGATACGCTGATCGCGCCGAACCTGCGGGTCGAGCGGGTCCGCGCGCAGTCCCCTGATGCTGTAGTCGCCCCGCCATCCGCCCTGCGCATGGACTACGCGCCGGAGCCGGAGCTGCCGGAAGAGATCGCCGAGGAGGAGGCCGCCGAAGCCGCCCCCGACGGGACCACTGCTGAAACGCGCGCCGAGACCAGCGAGGAGGCCGAGCGTCGCCGCCGCCGGCGTCGTCGTCGCGGTCGTGGCCGCCGCGAGGATGGCCAGCCGGGCGAAGCATCGCCCGAGGGCGCCGAGCTGGGCGAAGGCCCGGATGGTGACGCCGAGGGCGATGCTGCCCCGAGCGAAGCTCCTGAGGTCATTGAGGCCGTTGAGGGTGCCGAGCCTGGCGAAGCGCCGCCCGAGGGGTCCGAGACGGGCGAAGCCGGCGATGCGCGCCGCCGCCGAGGCCGCCGTGGTGGCCGTCGCCGGCGTG
>JAZKFA010000283.1:11586-13782 GCA_040386655.1 Pseudomonadota bacterium
CCGCGCCCGAGGAGGGTGCAGAACCCGCGCCCGAAGCCGCCGAGCGCGAGGCGCCCGAGGCGGTGCCCCAGGCGCCGCGTCCGCCACGCGCTCCGCGCTATGCGGGCCCCACGCCGGCTGACCCCTTCGCGGGCCAGATCGACGACATCTTCTCCGTGATGGAAGCCGCCGAAGCGGCCGCCGAGGCCCAGGCCGCAGCCCGCCCGACGAGGCAACTCGCGGCTGCCGAGCCGGAGCTGGAGCCGGTGGCCGCGGTCGCCGAGCCGGAGCCTGCCGTCGCGGCAGAGCCGACGCCGGCGCCCGTGCCGGTGGCTGCGGCAGAGCCCGCGCCCGCGCCCGTGCCGGTGGCTGCGGCAGAGCCCGCGCCCGGGCCCGCGCCTGTGGTTGCGGAAGGTCCTGTAGCCCCCGCGCCGGCCGAGCCCGTGGCTGCTGCCCCGGTCCAGCCGATCATTCTGGACGAGGTCGCCGCGGACGCCCTACCCAAGCGCAGTGGCTGGTGGCGCCGCTGACGCCCCGTCAGCCCGCTACAAGCTGCTGAAACAAAAGAAGAGGCCGGGAAAGTTCTTTCCCCGGCCTTTTTCTTTGTCCGCACGTCCGAAGCCGCGCCGGCTCGCCGCGCGGGTTTGCAGGTCGGATGCAGGCAAAACCGGCGCCTCACGGCGCCGGCCTGTTCGCAGGATCCGTGAGGATCAGAGCGGCTTGAGGTTGGTCGCGGCAGCCTTGCCGCGCTCCATCACCACGTCATAGCTGACCTTCTGGTTCTCGTTCAAACCTTGCAGCCCGGCCTTCTGCACCGCGGTGATGTGGACGAACACGTCCTTGCCACCCTCCTGCGGGACGATGAATCCGAAGCCCTTGGTCGCGTTGAACCACTTCACGGTACCTGTCGACATGCGACTGCCTCCTTATTCGCTATGCCCGGCGAACATCCACCTGGGCAGCAACCGGGGGATTTGGACGTCATGGAGGCACCCGGTAACCCGAGGCACGGCACGGCGGGCCAAAGACGGTTGGCACGCCAAGGCTGATCTGCCGTAAAGGCGGCTGTCAAACAAAACGAGCGTTATGATGCGGCGCACAAAAGCAGAAGGGGCGGCCCTTGCGGACCGCCCCCCTGTCTCCGTTCTCCCAAGTGGGGGAGATCAGAAGTCCATGTCACCCATGCCGCCCATGCCGCCGCCGCCACCGCCCTGCGGTGCCGAGGACTTCGCCGGACGCTCGGCCACCATCGCTTCGGTGGTGATCAGCAGCGAGGCGACCGAGGCCGCGTCCTGCAGAGCCGTGCGCACGACCTTGGTCGGGTCGATGATGCCCGAGGCAACGAGATCCTTGTACTCGTCGTTCTGGGCGTCATAGCCGTACTCGTACACGTCCGAGCGCAGCACTTCGCCGGAGACCACGGCGCCGTCCTTGCCGGCGTTCTCCGCGATCTGGCGAGCCGGCGCCATGATCGCGCGGCGCACGATCTCGATGCCGACCTGCTGGTCGTTGTTCGAGCCCTTGAGGCCGGCGAGCTTCAGCGAAGCGCGGAGCAGGGCAACGCCACCACCGGGGACAATGCCTTCCTCGACCGCGGCGCGGGTCGCGTGCAGCGCGTCGTCCACGCGATCCTTGCGCTCCTTCACCTCGACCTCGGTGCTGCCACCGACGCGGATGACGGCAACGCCGCCCGCGAGCTTGGCCAGGCGCTCCTGCAGCTTCTCACGGTCGTAGTCCGAGGTGGTCTCCTCGATCTGCGCCTTGATCTGCTCGCAGCGGCCGGTGATGTCAGCCTTCTCGCCGGCGCCGTCGATGATCGTGGTGTTCTCCTTCTCGATCCGCACGTTCTTCGCGCGGCCGAGCATGGCGAGGGTCACGGTCTCGAGCTTGATGCCGAGGTCTTCGCTGATCACCTGGCCACCGGTCAGGATCGCGATGTCTTCCAGCATCGCCTTGCGGCGATCGCCGAAGCCCGGCGCCTTGACGGCGGCGATCTTCAGGCCACCACGCAGCTTGTTGACAACGAGCGTGGCCAGAGCCTCACCCTCGACGTCTTCGGCCACGATGACGAGCGGACGGCCCGACTGCACCACGGCTTCGAGGAGGGGAAGCATCGGCTGGAGCTGCGACAGCTTCTTCTCGAAGATGAGAATGTAGGGGTTCTCCATCTCGGCAACCATCTTCTCCGCATTCGTGATGAAATACGGGGAGACGTAG
>JAZKFA010000284.1:0-1541 GCA_040386655.1 Pseudomonadota bacterium
AGCGGCAGCCTGCTCTGCCCGTTACCCACATCTTTGAAATCGCGCTCGTACGAAACGTTCGCTTGCCGGAGTGTGGCGGATGGACTTCGAACCGCCGACGCACCAGGAGGCCCGGGCTTGGGCCGATCTCGAATTCGCAGCCTTGGATTGCGGCGACGTCCGCCGCAAGCGACGCTTCCTGCGCGTGGCTTCCGATTTCATCCGCAATCCGTCCGCTTCGGTTCCCGATGCCTGCGGCGACTGGGCCGGCACCAAGGCCTGCTACCGGCTCTTCGACCGTCCGGAGACGGGCAGCCGCGAGATCCTCGCCGCCCACCGCGCCGCCATGCTCGCACGGCTGGCCGCCGCCGCGGACGCCGCACCGCTGCTGCTCGTCCAGGACACCACCTCGCTCAATTACGGCACCCATGGTAGCAAGCACGGCCTCGGCCCCACCTCCGCCAACGGCAAGGACAAGACCCCCGGGCTCTTCATCCACGGCCTGCTGGTGGCCGGGGCGAGCGGCGAGGTCCACGGCCTGGCCGGAGCCTCGATTTACGCCCGCAAGGAGCGCGGCGGGGACGAGCCGGCCGGCCTGCGCAACCGCCAGCCGCTGGAGGAAAAGGAAAGCCTCCGCTGGGTGGAAGGCTGGCACGAGGCGCAGCGGCTGTGGGAGGACCTCGGCGGGACCCGCGACGTGATCTGCGTCGCCGACCGCGAGGCCGACATCTACGAACTGCTCGCCGCCTGCCAGCAAACCCGGGCCGCCAAAGGCGGCGGTGCCGGCCTGCTGGTGCGCAGCCAGCACGACCGCCGGCTCGCGGACGGCGGTGGCACGCTCTGGCAAGCGCCCGCGGGATTGCCGGTGCGGGCCGCCGTGGAAGTCGAGCTGCCGCGCGGAAAACAGGGACTCAAGGCGCGCACGGCCACCCTCGCGGTGCGTGCCGGGCGAGTGCGGCTGGAAGTGCCCGCGCACAAGAAGAAGTATCTCGGCCTGGAAGGCAGCTTGGACCTCTGGGCGCTGGAAGTTTTGGAACGCGATCCGCCGCCGGGGATCGAGCCGGTGTGTTGGCGGCTGTTGACCACCGAAGCGGTGGGTGGCGAGTCCGACGCGCGGCGCCTTGCGGGCTGGTATGCCCTGCGCTGGCAGATCGAGGTCATGCACCGCGTGCTCAAGACCGGCTGCCGGGTGGAGAGCCGGCAAGTGCGCGCGGCGGACAAGCTCAAGGCCTTCATCGCCTTGGACCTTGTCGTGGCGGTGCACCTGCTGGCGCTGGTGATGCAGGCGCGGATCACGCCGCAGGCACCAGCCGGCACCTGGTTGTCGCGTGACGAATGGGAAGCGCTGGCCGTGCACGCGGCGCGCGGCGGACCGCCGCCTTTGCGGCCGCCCTCCACTGCCGAAGCCGTGCGGATGATCGCAATGCTCGGCGGTTTCCTCGGACGCAAGGGTGACGGAGACCCCGGACCGGAAGTCTTGTGGCGGGGCCTTGCCAAGCTAAGGACACTCGCCGAAGCGTGGCAGATCTTCAAACAAGCAAGATGTGGGTAACGGGCAGAGC
>JAZKFA010000285.1:0-16131 GCA_040386655.1 Pseudomonadota bacterium
TCGCCAATGGCGGGATGCGCGTGGTCCCCCACGCGCTGCGCGAGGCACGTGCCGGCGGACAGCGCGTGCCCGTGCCGGGCGCCGCACCGGTGCGCGTGATGGACTTGGGACACGCCGCGGCGATGCGGCGGATGCTGGAGGCGGTGGTCGCGCGCGGCACCGGGCGCGCGGCGGGGCGTGGCGCGGGCAAGACCGGCACGACGCAGGATTTCCGCGACGCCTGGTATATCGGGTTCGACCGGGGCCTCGTCCTGGGCGTCTGGCTCGGCAATGATGACGGCACGCCGATGCGCCAGGTCGCTGGCGGTGGGCTGCCGGCGCGGCTGTGGCGCGAGATCATGGAGGGCGGGCGATGAACGAAGCCGAGCAGCGGCGGGTGATCGCCACACTGGCACCCGCGGTGCAGCATGATGTGAACAACATGCTGACCGTGACGCTCGCCACACTCGAGCTCATGCGGCACGGGCTGGCGCCGGGGGATGCGGCGCTGCGGCGGATTGACCGCATCGACAGCGCGACGCGGAAGCTGGACGCGCTGATGCGTGGGTTCCTGACACTCGCACGCGCCAAACCGGAGGTTGCGACGGTGGATGTGGCGCTGCTGCTGCACCGCATGGCGCCGGCGCTGCGCCTCGCGATGGCGGGCGCGGCCGCGTTGACCATCGAGGCGCCGGCCGAAGGGGTGGAGGTGGCGTGCGACGCGGCAAGGCTGACGGCGACGCTGGTCGAGAGCCTTCGCGGTGCGGCCGAGGCGACCCTGCGGCTGGACGGGCAGCGGGTGCTGGTGGCGCGCGGGGCGGATACCGTCCTCGTGCCGTTCCAACCTTGAAGGCGGCGGCTCAGGCAGGACGTGTGATCGCGTCCAGCAGTTCAACGCGGCCGGACAGCAGCAGCCCGGAACCGTCTGGGTTGGGGCGCACCTCGATTGCCGAGGGGCGACCCATGGCTTCGCCCTGCCGCACGGTCAGGCACGGCGGTGCCGCCCCAAGCGCAAGCAGGCCGGCATAGAGCGCGGTCGCGGCGATGCCGGTGGCGGCATCCTCGGGGTAGCCGGAGTTGCGCGGGAATTGCCGGGCATGGGCGGTGGCCTCGCCCGACAGCGCGTAGGGATACAGGCCGGTGGAACCGATCGCCTCGCAGGCCGCGCGCACCGCCGCGGGGTCGGGCGCGAGCGCATGCAGGCGTGCCAGATCGCGCACCGGCACCAGGGTCTTCACCCGGCTGGTCGCGGCGTTCTGCACGGGGGCATCGGCGAGGTCGGCCCTTTCCAGGCCGAGGGCGGCGAGCACTTGGGCAATGTTGGCCAGTGGTTCCGCCTGGCCTTGGGGCTGGGTGACCTCCACGGCATCGCCTGCGAAGATGGCGCGCACCGGGCCCGAGAGCGTCTCGATGCGCAGGACAGCGCCTGGCGCCTCACCGCACCGCCGCAGCAGCCAGGCGGCGCCGAGGGTGGCGTGGCCGCACATCTCCATCTCATGCTCGGGGACGAAGAAGCGGAAGCGCCGGTCCGCGGAGCGTGGGTCCTCGGGCGGCAGGACGAAGCCGCTTTCATGGCCATGCTGCGCGGCGATCTGGCGCATGGCTTCGGCATTCAGGCCGCTTGCGTCGGGGATGATGGGCGCGGGGTTGCCGCCGCCCGGAGCGGCTGGGAACACGCAGAGCAGGATGATCTCGGGATGTGATGCCATGGCGCCAATCTGAGCCTGATCGCGATGGCCGTGCTAGCGGCGGAAGGCCGGAATGGGGGCCTTTAGAGGCAGGTAAAAATACCTAATTTTGTTGACGTCGGTCGGCTGATGGCGGCATTCTCCAGGCGCAGCAGGCCCGGTCATGCCGGTTGCTCAGTCGCAGCGAACCCAGATGCCTCGGCGCCATTTCGAGAGCCAGCTCGCCAAACCCGGTAAGAAATGCGGAAAGTAAGATCGTCTTACTCGGCACTTAGGAAGATCAAGGACTTGGCGGAACGCGGCCGGTAAGGAATTCTGAAATTCTTACTTTCGGAGGTCCGCCATGACCCAGCGCTTTGCCAACAAGGTCGTCGTCATCACCGGCGCGGGGTCCGTGGGTCCCGGCTGGGGCAATGGCCGCGCCGCCGCCGTCGCCTTCGCGCGCGAGGGTGCCACGGTCTTTGGCGTGGACCGCAACCTCACCGCCATGGAGGAGACCGCCGCTCTGGCCGGCGAGCGCTTCTTCAGCGGCGAATGCGACGTGCTCTCCCACGCCTCCATCACCGCCATGGTGGCCGAGGCCAAGGCGCGGTTCGGGCGCATCGACATCCTCGTGAACAATGTCGGCGGCTCCGCCGCCGGCGGCCCCGTCGAGATGGCGGAGGAGGTCTGGGACACGCAGATCGACGTGAACCTGAAATCGGTCTTCCTCACCTGCAAGCACGTCCTCCCGATCATGGAGGCGCAGGGTGGCGGCGCGATCGTGAACGTGGCCTCGACCTCGGGCATCCGCTGGACCGGCTCCGCCCAGGTCGCCTATGCCGCGTCCAAGGCGGGGGTGATCCAGCTGGGACGGGTGGTTGCCATCCAGTATGCGGCGCGCAACATCCGGGTGAACACGGTCATCCCAGGGCAGATGCACACTCCGATGGTGGAGGTGCGCCTGGCCGGGCAGCGCGCGGGGGGCGATGTGGACGCGCTGCTGGCCCAGCGCCTCGCGCGCATCCCGATGGGCTTCGCCGGCGACGGGCGCGATACGGCGGCGGCGGTGCTGTTCCTCGCCTCCGACGATGCACGATTCGTGACCGGGACCGAGATCATCGTCGATGGTGGCATGTCCGTGCGTTGCGGCTGAGGGCCTTGTCTGGCCAGGGCCGCGTGCCTAATCCAGGGGCCCGGTTAAGGCAGGACAGGCCGTGACGCTGCGCATCCCCTTCGACAACAGCTACGCCCGCCTGCCGGAGCACTTCTTCGCGCGGTTGCCGCCCACGCCTGTCGCCGCGCCGCGGATGGTGCGGGTCAATGAAGGACTCGCGGCTGAGCTGGGCATCGATCCGGCGACCCTCACGGGCGCCGAGGGCCTCGCGATGTTCGCCGGCAACTGGATCCCCGACGGCGCGGAGCCGATCGCGATGGCCTATTCGGGCCACCAGTTCGGGCAGTTCTCACCCACGCTCGGGGATGGCCGCGCCATCCTGCTGGGCGAGGTCGCCGGGCGCGACATTCAGCTCAAGGGGTCCGGTCCGACGCCGTTCTCGCGGCGCGGCGATGGGCGTGCCGCACTCGGCCCGGTGCTGCGCGAATACATCGTGAGCGAGGCGATGTTCGCCCTCGGCGTGCCGACCACACGCTCGCTGGCGGCCGTCATGACCGGCGAATGGGTGATGCGGGAGAGCGCGCTGCCCGGCGCGGTGCTGACACGCGTCGCGGCGAGCCATCTGCGCGTCGGCACCTTCCAGTATTTCGCCGCGCGCGGGGATATCGAGGGTCTGCGCATCCTCACCGACTACGCCATCGCGCGGCATGATCCGGGCGCGGATGTGCGGGGCTTCTTCGAGGGCGTGGTGCGGCGCCAGGCCAGGCTCATTGCGCAATGGCTGGGCCTCGGCTTCATCCATGGCGTGATGAACACCGACAACAGCTCGATCAGCGGCGAGACGATCGACTACGGCCCCTGTGCCTTCCTCGACGCCTATGATCCCGCCGCGGTGTTCTCCGCGATCGACTATCAGGGCCGCTACGCTTTCGGCCAGCAGCCGCGCATCGCGCAATGGAACCTCGCGCGCCTGGCCGAGGCGTTGCTGCCGCTGTTCGACACGGATGAGGAGAAGGCCGTCGCCTATGCCGAGCAGGCCCTGGGCATCTTCGCGGCCACCTTCTCGGATGCCTATCTCGAAATAATGCGGCGCAAGCTGGGCCTCGCGACGGCCGAGACGGAGGATGCCGCGCTGGCGCAGGACCTGCTGCGCCTGATGGCGGAGAATGGCGCCGACTTCACCCTCACCTTCCGCCAGCTGGGCGACGATGTCGTGCCGCCGGGTTTCGAGGAATGGGCCGCGCGCTGGCGCACCCGTCGCGCCGCCGAGCCTGGCTGGCAGGCGCTCATCCGCGCGACCAACCCCGCCGTCATTCCGCGCAACCACTTGGTGGAAGCCACCATCGTCGCCGCCATCGAGCGCGATGATTTCGCGCCCTTCGAGGCGCTGCTCGCCGCCGTGGCGCAGCCCTTCGCCGATGCGGACGCGGCCTTCACCACGCCGCCTCTGCCCGAGCAGCGCGTGACGCAAACCTTTTGTGGAACCTGACCGGTTGTGGATTAATGCCCCCGGGCGCTAAGCCTCAACCTCGATTTTCTTGGTGGGTTCTGAGCGCATGGCGCATTGGCTGGTGAAGAGCGAACCGGACACGTTCTCCTGGGACCAGATGGTCGCCAACAAGACCGAGCCCTGGACCGGCGTGCGCAACGCCCAGGCCAGCAACTTCCTCAAGGCGATGAAGAAGGGCGACCTCGCCTTCTTCTATCACTCCAACATCGGCAAGGAGATCGTGGGCGTGGTGCGCGTCGCGCGCGAGGCCTACCAGGACCCCTCCGACGACACCGGGCGCTGGGTCTGCGTGGACATGCAGGTGGTCTCGCCGGTGCCCAAGCCAGTGACACTCGCAGCCATCAAGGCGGATGCGAAGCTCGAGGGCATCGCGCTCACGCGGCAGAGCCGGCTGTCCGTGATGCCGATCAGCGACGAGCACTGGAAGTACCTGGCCAAGCTCGGCGGGTGGAAGCGATGAGCGAACGGCGCCTCTGCGCCCTGTCTGACATTCCCGATGGCGGTTCCAAAGGTTTTTCGGCCGCACCCGGCGCCTTCACCGGCCTGTTCGCGATCCGCCGCGGTGAGCGCGTCTTCGCCTACGTGAATTCCTGCCCGCATGTCGGCCTGCCGCTGGACCCGGTTCCGGACCGGTTCCTCGATGCGAAGGGCACACACATCCTGTGCTCGGCGCATGGCGCGCGCTTCCGTGTCGAGGATGGCGAATGCATTGCCGGCCCCTGCTATGGCGAGGCGCTGGAAGCGGTCGCCGCGCGCATCGATGAGGAAGGCGGCGTCTGGGTGCCGGCGAATGCGGGCTTGTAATCGCTAGCGCCGCGGCGGCAGCGTCGGGTCTTCGCCGGGGCTGATGTCCGCCCCGCGGCGCTGCGGCCAGGGGATCGGCTCCAGGCGCGCCAGCGGCACGCGGGCGACCGTCAGCCGGCTGCCCTCCAGCGTCATCGGCACTTCCACCTGCGGCGGGCCGCCATTCTCGGGCGCGCGTTGCAGCAGCATCAGAGCCGTCGCGGCGGCGGAGGCCGAGGCGGGCGTCAGCGTCCCGGCCTCCGCGAGCGCGCGGATCACCCGGTCCGCACCGGACATGCGCAGCGTCGCGGTGCCCATTGGCTGCAGGCGGTCGTCCAGCGTTACGGTCGCGTTCACCCCGCCGCCCACCGGACCCCACTGCAGCGACAGCAGTCGGAATTCCGCCGTGCCGCCGCCATCGCGCCATTGCTCCGCGCGCAGGACGGGGTCGCGGCCGCCGGGCACGGGCCCGCTGACCACCGCCTCGGCCACCATGCTGTCCACCTGTCGCCCGAAAGCGGCCAGTGCCGGCAGCGCCGCGATCGCCTCCGGCAGCCCAAGGCCGCGCATGGCGAGGTTGAGCGTCAGTGCTGGCTCGCTTTCCGTGGCACTCGTGCGGGTACCGAAGGCCAGCGTGCCCTCGCGCAGTTCGAGCAGACCGGAGGGCGTGCTCATGCGCAGGCGCTCGGTCTGCACCTCGCCCTCGCGCATGGAGTTGCCAGCACCGGTGGGGAAGAAAGCTTCCAGCCGGTCGGCGGCGAAGGGCAGTTCCGTCTCGCCCAGGCGCAGGCGCTGCCGGCCGCGTAAATCGACCACCAGCCGGTCCAGCCGAGGAGCAGCCACGCGCAGCGCGACCGCCTCTGCCTGCCAGTCAAACCCGCCGGGCAGGTTGGGCATGGTCGCGGCCATGCGCAGCCCCGGCACGTTGAGCGTGGCCGCGAAGGGCCAGCCGCCGCGGGTGGTCGCGCCGTGCTCCACGGTCCATCCCTGGGCGCGGCGCTGCGCCGCCCAGCTTGCGAAGCCGCGCTCGATTTGGCCGCTGGTCCAGCGCCACAGGGCGGAATGGCCGGCCGCGAGCAGCGCGAGGACAAGAAGGGCGGCGATGGCGGCGCGCATCGGCTTGGCGGTCAGCATGGCCCCCGGTATAGGCGCGATGGAATGGCTGTGCGACTGGCGAATGCTGACGAGTGAACCTGACGGCGACCTGCATGTGTTCGGCTATGGCTCGCTAATCTGGCGGCCCGGCTTCGCACATGCGGGCGCGGAGCTGGGCGTGCTGCGCGGCTATCACCGCAGCTTCTGCCTGAGGAGCACGCGCTATCGCGGGACGGTGGCCAAGCCTGGGCTGGTGCTGGGCCTGGATCGTGGCGGCGCCTGCCGCGGCATGGTCTTCCATGTCGAGGCCGCGCGCGCCGCCGAGGTGCTCGCCTACCTCGATGACCGCGAGCTGCCCGACGGCGCGGAGATCGTGTACCGGCGCCGCCTGGTGGATGTGCGCCTTGCGGCGAGCGGACGCGTCGTGAAGGCCGTGACCTACATCGCGAACCGCGCCTGCCGGAATTATTGCGGCCGGCTCGCCTCCGCCGAAGCCGCGGCTGTCATCGCCGCCGGGCATGGCGCGATGGGCAGCAACCGCGACTACCTGCTCAACACGGTCGAGCACCTGCGCGCGGTGGGCGTGCGCGACCGCGGGTTGGAACGCATCGCGGGGCTGATGCCACAGCTGCCGGTGGTGGCGCCGGCCTGATCGCGCGCCCGGGTCTTGGAGCCGGCCGCGCCTTGCCGCATCATCCCATCGACCGGGCGGATCGACCCGGAAGGAGGGAATGCGGCATGGACCATGCGGAACACTGCTCCATCGCTGCGTGCGGCTGAACCATGCCCACGCCGCTGCACCCCGATTGCAACCTGATCCTCGCGTTGATCGCCGCATCCGGGCGGGCGCCGTTCATCACGCTGTCGCCCGAGGCAGCGCGGGTGCAGTACGCCGCCGGCCGCGCGGTGCTGCAGCCCGCCGCGCCTGAGGTCGCAGACGTGCAGGAGCTTGCACTGCCCAACGGCGTGCCGCTGCGCTTCTACCGCCCGGACGGGTCGGCGCCGGATGACGTGCTGGGCTGCCTGGTCTTCGCCCATGGCGGCGGCTGGGTCTTCGGCGACCTCGACACGCATGACCACCTCGCGCGCAGCCTCGCCAATGCCGCGGGCTGCGCCGTGCTGTCCGTAGACTATCGCCTGGCGCCGGAACATCCGTTTCCCGCAGCCGTGGAGGACTGCGCCGATGCGGTGCGCTTCGCCTGGCGAGAGGCGGCGGCCCTCGGCATCGACCCCGTGCGCATGGCGGTCGGTGGGGACAGCGCGGGCGGCAACATCGCCGCCGTCCTCGCGCTCATGGCCCGCGACGGCGCGCTGCCGGCGCTGCGTTTCCAGCTGCTGCTCTACCCCGTCACCGAGATGGCGCAGACCCATGCGAGCTACGCCAGCTTCACCCAAGGCCTGCCGCTGACGGCGGAGGGCATGGCCTGGTTCCGCGACCACTACGTCCCGCAGGCGGCGGACTGGCAGGACTGGCGCGCATCGCCGCTGCGGGCGGAGAGCCTGGCCGGCACCCCTCCGGCCTTCGTGTTGACAGTGGGCCATGACCCGCTCGCCGATGAGGGCCGCGCCTACGCGGCGCGGCTGGAGGCGGAGGGTGTGCCCGTCTCTCACCTGCACGTGGCGGACCTGCTGCACGGCGCGCTGACGATGGCGGCGATCGTCCGGCCGGCGCTATCGCTGATCACGATCGCGGGGCTCGCGCTGGGCGATGGCCTCGCGCCACCCGCCGCGGACTGAGTGCGCAACACAAGGGAGGGAAGGTTCATGCGGTTTTCAGGCAAGGTCGCCGTCGTCACGGGTGCGGCCAACGGGCTCGGCCTGGACGCTGCGCAGGGCTTCGCGCGGGAGGGCGCGAAGGTGCTGCTGGTCGATCGGGACGCCACCGGCGAGGACCGCGCCGCAGCCCTGCGCGCGGAGGGGCTGGAGGCGCAGTTCATCGCCGCCGACGTGTCGAAGGACGCTGATGTGCGGGGCTACGTCGATGCGGCTGTGCGGTCCTGGGGCCGCATCGATTGCTTCTTCAACAATGCCGGCATCGAGGGCCATGTCCGCGCGCTGCACGAACAGGATGAGGCGATGTTCGACGCGGTCATGGCGGTGAACGTGAAGGGCGTCTTCCTCGGCCTCAAGCACGTGATCCCGGTGATGCTGCGCCAGGGGATCGGCGCCATCGTCAACACGGCCTCCACGGCGGCGCTGGTGGGCTCCGCCGGATTGGCACCCTATGTCGCGTCCAAGCATGCGGTGCTGGGCCTGACGAAGTCCGCCGCCGGCGAGGTCGCGCGCCAGGGCGTGCGGGTGAACGCGCTGTGCCCGGGCCCGACCGACACCCGCATGATCCATTCGCTCGAGGAACAGGCGATGGCTTCGGGCCGCAATGACGTCGCCGAGCGCTACATGGCCGCGATCCCGCTCGGCCGCTACGCGACGCCGGCTGAAGTGACGGCGATGGTGCTGTTCCTGTGTTCGGACGTCGCGAGTGCCATCACCGGCGGCCAGTTCCAGGTCGATGGCGGCCGCACCGCCTGCCCAGGCGGCAGCGCGTTGCGGTAGTGCCTACCTCATCTCCGCACCGTGCGCCGTGATGCTCTCATGCAGCCTCAGCAGGCGCAGCGCGCGCTCCACGATCGGGTAGTCCACGAAACGTCCATCGACCTGAATGGAGGCGAGGCCGCGCGCCTCAGCCTCGGCGAAGGCGGCGGCGATGATGCGGGCGCGGGCAACCTCCGCCTCGGCCGGCGCATAGGCGGCGTTGGCGGTGGGGATCTGGTCGGGGTGGATGCACATGCGGCCCTGGAAGCCGAGTGCGGCGCTGTTCGCGCAGTTGCGCGCGAAGGCCTCCGCCTCCCGCAGCTCGATCCAGACAGTGTCGAGCGGTGCTTCCAGTCCCGCGCTGCGGCTCGCCATCACCATGTCCGCGCGGATGGTGGCGAGCTCGGCCTCGCCCATCGTCCAGGCGATGCCGAGATCGAGCGTGTAATCCCCCGCGCCGATCGCCATGCGCCGCACCCGCCCGCCCAGCCCCGCGGCAGCCTGCATGAGGGCACGCAAATTGTCGTGGCCGCGCGCCGTCTCGACGATGGGAACGATGTCGATGCCGCGCTCGGGCAGGTCCAGCGCGCGCTCAAGTGCTGAGACCATCCAGTCCACCGCAATGATCTGGGCCGGTGATTCCAGCTTGGGCAGCAGCAGCCCGTCCAGGCGCGGACCGATGACGGCTTGAATGTCGCCGAAGCAGAACGGTGTCTCGAAGGCGTTCACCCGCACATAGGCGCGGCAGGCGCGCGGGCGCTGCAGCGTGGCGGCGACCGCATCCCGCGCCGCCACCTTCGCGGAATTCGCCACCGCATCTTCGAGGTCGAGGATGGCGGCGTCGGCGCCGATGGTCAGGACCTTCTCGGACCGGCGCGGATGGTCGCCCGGGGCGAACAGAAAGCTGCGATTCGGTGCTGTGGACATGGCGTGGTCTCCCTCCGCCCACGCTAGCACCGGACGCCGTCGAGGCCGAGGCGGTTGCCGGATGGGGCCGGGCGCTTCACTGTGCCGCGGCCGTGACCGAACCGATCACCGCGCCGGACCGGCGCATCCTCATTGCCATCGGATGGATGTGCTTCGCGGGGATGCTGTTCTCGCTGATGGGCGGCTTCGCGAAGATCCTCGGGGCCAGCTATTCCTCGGTCCAAGTGTCCTGGGCGCGCGCCTTCGTCCACCTGGTGTTCCTGGCCGCGGTGTTCATGCCTTCGGGCGGCGTTGCGGTGCTGCGAAGCCGGCGGCCGAAGCTGCAGCTGGCGCGTGCGATCACGCTCACCACCTCGAACCTGTGCTTCTTCTATGGGGTGACCTTCATCCCGTTGGCCAAGGCATCGGCGGTGTCGCTGGCTTCGCCGCTGATCGTCGCGATCCTCGCCTGGCCGCTGCTGGGCGAACGCACGACAAAGCTGCGCGTGGCGGCTGTCGTGACAGGCTTCATCGGCGTGCTCGTGGTCATCCGTCCAGGCGGGGAGGTGTTCCACTGGGCGTCGATCTTCATCCTGGTCTCCGCCTCCTCCTACGCGATCTACCAGATCCTAACGCGCATGGTGGCCCCCTTCGATCCGCCCGCGACATCGGCGCTGTGGTCGCCGCTGACCGGTGCGATCGGGCTGATGGTGTTCATGCCCTTCGTGTGGGAGACGCCGCGCAGCCTTGCCGATGCGGGCATGTTCCTGGCGTGCGGGACACTGGGTGCCACGGGCCACTACTGCGTCGCGCGCGCGTTGACGCTGGCGCCGGCCAACATCATCTCACCTTTCCAGTACGTGCAGCTACTGACGGCAACTGGTGTCGGCTGGGTGCTGTTCGACTATCTGCCGGATGCGGGAACCTGGCTCGGCGCCGGCATCATCGTCGCCTCGGGCCTGTTCCTGGCCTGGGCACAAAGCCGTGGAAAATAGGCGTGTTGCAGTGCGGCATAACCCGCGTCTAGCATCGCCAGGAATGAGGATCCCACCATGCTGACGACCATTTTGGGCATCGACCACGCGATGATCGTGGTGCGCGACCTGGACGCCGCCGCGGCCGCCTGGGCGGCGGCGGGCTTCACGCTGTCCCCGCGCGGCCTGCACAGCGAGGCGATGGGCAGCGCGAACTACACCATCATGCTCGGCGAGGACTACATAGAGCTTCTGGGTGTGGTCGCGCCGACGCCACGCAACGAAGGCGTGCGGAACTTCCTCGCGGGGCGGGAGGGTTTCGCCCGCACCGCCTTCACCACCACCGATGCCGCCGCCGGCGCGGCCGCGCTGAAGGTGCGCGGCATCGATCCGGTCGGACCGATGGACTTCGCCCGTCCCGTGCCGCTGCCTGGTGGTGCCATGACCGAGGCAAGCTTCTCCGTGTTCCAGTGGCCCGAGACGCTCGCCCCCGGTGCGATGCGCATCTTCGCCTGCCAGCACCACACCCGCGACGCGGTCTGGATCCCGGAGCTGCAGCGCCACGACAACGGCGCCGCCTCAATCCGCCGCGCGCTGGTCGCGTCGCCCGACCCCGCCGCTGCTGCCGCGGAAATGGCGGCGCTGATCGAGAGCACCGTCGAGACGCTCGGCGACATCTCCCTGGTGCCGACCGGCACGGGGCGCGCCGACTTCGCCTTTGCCACTCGGGCGGACCTCGCCAGCGCCTATGGGCTGGATGCCGCGGCCTTGCCGGAACAGGGCGGCGCCGGCCTGGTGCTCGGCGCCTCTGCCGCACGCGCCCCGGTCATGGTGACCGGCTGCGCCTTGATCTTTGAACACCTGTGAGGAGTGACCCGATGAGCGGACCGACCCGGCGCGAGGTGTTCCTGATGACCGGCGCGGCCATGGTGCCGATGAGCGCCATCGCGCAGGCAACGCCGCGGCGCGGCGGCATCCTCACCGTCCATTTCGCGACCGAGCAGCGCATCCTGAACCCGTCGCTGCAGGCCTCGACGGGCGTCTACATCGTCGGCGGCAAGATCCAGGAGCCGCTGGTCGATCTGGATGCCGCAGGCAACCCCTCGCCCGTGCTGGCCGAAAGCTGGGAGAGCACGCCCGATGGCCGCGCCATCACCTTCAAGCTGCGCCAGGGCGTCACCTGGCATGACGGGCGGCCCTTCACCTCGGCGGATGTGCAGTTCACCGCGATGGAGATGTGGAAGAAGATCCTCAACTACGGGACCGCGCTGCAGCAGTTCCTGACCGCGGTCGACACGCCGGACGCGCACACCGCGGTGTTCCGCTATGAGCGTCCGATGCCGCTGGGACTGCTGCTGCGAGCGCTGCCGGACCTCGGCTACATTTCGCCCAAGCACATCTACGAAGGCACCGATATCCGGCAGAACCCGGCGAACACCGCGCCCATCGGCACCGGTCCCTTCAAGTTCGTCCAGTATGAGCGCGGCCAGTTCATCATCGCCGAGCGCAACCCGAATTACTGGCGCCAGGGGTTCCCCTACCTCGACCGGGTGGTCTGGCGCGTGGTCAGCGACCGCGCCGCGGCGGCCGCGCAGATGGAGGCGGGGCAGATCCTGTTCAGCCCCTATTCCTCGCTCGCACTCGCCGACATGACGCGGCTCGCGCGCGACCCGCGCTTCGAGGTGACTACGCGCGGCAATGAGGGCAATGCCCGCACCAACACGCTGGAGTTCAACTTCCGCCGGCCGGAACTCGCCGATATCCGCGTGCGCAAGGCGATCGCGCACGCGATCAATATCCCCTTCTTCATCGAAAACTTTCTGGGCACCTACGCCAAGCCCGGCACCGGCCCGATCCCCTCGGTGAGCACCGACTACTACACGCCCGGCAGCCCGCAATACGGCTTTGATCGCGCGGCCGCGAACCGTCTGCTGGATGAGGCGGGGCACCGCCGAGGCGCCGGCGGTGTGCGCTTCTCGCTCCGCCTCACCCCCGCCCCCTGGGGTGAGGATATCGCGCTGTTCGCGACCTTCATCCAGCAATCCCTGGCCGAGGTCGGCATCCGTGTGGAGGTCGTCCGGCTGGACGCGGCGGGCTTCCTGCGCACCGTCTACAACGACCATAATTTCGACCTCGCGAGCGGCTGGCACCAGTACCGCTCCGACCCGGCCGTGAGCACGACCGTGTGGTACCGCTCGGGCAGCCCGCAGGGCGCGCCCTGGACCAACCAGTGGGGCTGGACGGATGCCGGCATCGACCGCGTCATCGACGATGCCGCGACCGAGGTGGACCCAGCGAAGCGGCGCGCGCTGTACGGCGAGTTCGTCACGCGCGTGCAGAACGAGCTGCCTTTATGGATGCCGATCGAGCAGATCTTCCTCTCGACCTTCAACCGGCGGATGCGCAATGCCGGCAACACGCCGCGCTGGGCCTCCTCCTCCTGGTACGACACCTGGTTGGCGTCCTGAGGTCTTGAAGCTTCTGCTCCTCGCGCTGCGGCGCCTCGCCGCATCGCTGCCAGCACTCGTGCTGATCCTGGTCGGGCTGTTCCTGCTGCTGCAGCTCGCGCCCGGCGACACGGTGGATGCGCTGATGGCGCAGATGGGCGGTGGCGACGCCGCCATCGCCGCCGACCTGCGCCGCTTCTACGGGCTGGACCTTTCCGTCACCGCGCGCCTTGGGGCCTACCTGTGGCGGCTGCTGACGCTCGACCTCGGCTTTTCCGCCATCTACGGCAAGCCGGTTGCGAGCGTGATCCTCGAACGCCTGCCCGCGACGCTGCTGTTGATGACGGGAGCGCTGTTCTTCGCCTTCTCCTTCGGCATGGCGCTCGGCGTCATCGCGGCGCGGCGGGTGAACCGCTGGCCGGATACGCTGATCTCCACCCTTGGGCTCATCTTCTACGCCACGCCGTCCTTCTGGTTCGGGCTGATGGCCATCGTGGTGTTTAGCGTCTACTTGCAATGGCTGCCGGCGGGCGGCTTCGGCGACGTGGCGATGGGCTTCACCGGCTGGGCGCGGGTGTGGGACACGGCGACCTACCTGGTGCTGCCGGTGCTCACGCTGGCACTAATTTTCCTCGCTATTGCGCTGCGGATCATGCGGGCGTCCATGCTGGAAGTGCAGGGGATGGATTTCGTGCGCACCGCGCGCGCCAAGGGCCTGTCGGATATGCGCATCGTCGCGCGGCACGTGCTGCGCAACGCGTTGCTGCCCATGGTGACGCTGATCGGGCTGCAGGCCGGCACCATGCTCGGCGGTTCGGTCGTGGTGGAGAGCGTGTTCACGCTGCCGGGCCTCGGACGCCTGGCCTATGAGAGCGTGGTCCAGCGCGACCTCAATACGCTGCTCGGAATCGTCTTCGTCTCGGCACTGCTGGTCATCGCGGTGAACTTCATCGTCGACCTGCTCTATGCGCGGCTCGATCCGCGGATAACCGGCTGATGCGCGCGCTGCGGGCCTTCCTGCGCAATCCGGTGGCGATGGCGGGTGCCGTGCTGCTGGGTGCGGTGGTGCTGATGGCGCTGGCCGCACCGGTGGTCTTTCCGGGCGATCCGCTGGGCTTGGCGGGCCGGCCCTTGCAGTGGCCCGGCGCCAATCCGCGCTTCTGGCTGGGGACTGATCCCTCGGGGCGCGATATCGCGGCGCAGCTGTTCCATGGCGCGCGTATCTCTCTGCTGATCGGCGCCGTGGCGACGGTGATCGCCGTCGTGATCGGCATCATCTTTGGTGCCCTGGCGGGCTTCTATGGCGGCGTCGTGGACACCGTGCTGATGCGCGTGACCGAGGCCTTCCAGACCCTGCCCAACTTCCTGCTGCTACTGGTGCTGGTGGCCGTCTTCGGGTCCGACCTGAAGACGGTGGTCATCGCCATCGGCGTGGTCGCCTGGCCGCCGGTCGCACGTCTCACGCGGGCCGAGTTCCTGACACTGCGTGAGCGGGACTACGTCGCCGCCGGCCGCATGCAGGGCCTGTCCGACGCGCACCTGATCCTGCGGGAGGTGCTGCCCAACGCGTTGCCGCCGGTGATCGTCTACGCAAGCGTCGTGATGGCGGTCGCGATCCTGCTGGAGAGCGCGCTCGCCTTCCTCCAGCTCTCCGACCCAAACGTGCCGTCCTGGGGCAACCTCATCGGACTCGGGCGGACGGTGCTGCGCAGCGAATGGTACGTCTCGGCCATTCCGGGCGTAGCCATCCTGCTGTCCATCCTGGGCGTCTCGCTGGTGGGGCAGGGGCTGAACGACGCGCTCAACCCGCGCCTGGCCTCGCGGTGAGCGCTGCGCCGCTCCTGCGCGTCGACGGCCTGTCCGTCGCGCTGCCGCCGAGTGCCGACCGTGCGCTGGCGCTCGATGCCATCTCCTTCGATCTCTCCGCCGGCGAGATCCTGTGCGTCGTGGGCGAGAGCGGGTCGGGAAAGTCGGTCACGGCGTCCGCCATCATGGGCCTGCTCGCGCCGGGGCTTGCGGTCGTCGCGGGCGAGATCAGCCTGGCGGGGAGCGTCCTGCGCGGCGATGCCTGGCGCGCGCTGCGTGGCCGCCGCATCGGCATGGTCTTCCAGGAACCGATGACGGCGCTCAATCCGCTGATGCGCGTCGGCACCCAGATTGCCGAGATGTGGCGTGTTCACACGTCTCTCGCCCGCGCCGAGATCGCCGCGCGCAGCCTCCGCGCCCTGGAGGAGGTGGGCATCCCGGACCCGCCCGGCGCGCTGCGCGCCTATCCGCATGAGCTCTCTGGCGGCCAGCGCCAGCGCGTGATGATCGCGATGGCGCTCGCCCTCGAACCCGAGGTGCTGATCTGCGACGAACCCACCACCGCGCTCGACGTCACGACCCAGGCGCAGGTCCTCGCGCTGATCCGGGCGATGCAGCAGCGCCGCGGGACGGCCGTGCTGTTCATCACCCATGATTTCGGCGTCGTGGCGGAGATCGCGGACCGCGTTGCCGTGATGCAGCGCGGCGTCATCGTGGAGCAGGGGACCGCCGCCGAAGTTTTGGAAACCCCGCGCCATCCCTACACCCGCGCCTTGCTCGCGGCCGTCCCTGCGTTGACTGCGCCACCGCCCCGCGCACTCAGCGAGGAGCGGGTGCTGGAGACCGAGTCACTGGTGAAGACCTACGGCGCGCGCGGCATGCTGCGCCGGCGCCAGCCGGTGCGCGCGCTCGACGACGTCTCCCTGAGCCTGCGCGCCGGCAGCACGCTCGGCGTGGTGGGGGAGAGCGGGTCGGGCAAGTCCACCCTCGCGCGCTGCGTCGCAGGGATGCTGCGTGCGGATGCGGGCGTCATCCGCATCGCAGGCGCGCCGATGCCCAAGGGACGGCGCGCGGCCGCGCGGCTGGTGCAGATGGTGTTCCAGGATCCCTACGCCTCGCTTAACCCCCGCCGGCGCGTCGGGCTCCAGGTCGCGCAGGGGCCGATGGCGCAGGGCACCCCGCGCGCCCAGGCGATGGCCGACGCCCGCGCGCTGTTTGCCCTCGTCGGCCTTGATGAGGATGCCGTCTCCCGCTTCCCGCATGAATTCTCGGGCGGCCAGCGCCAGCGTATCGGCATCGCCCGCGCACTCGCGAT
>JAZKFA010000285.1:16141-16845 GCA_040386655.1 Pseudomonadota bacterium
CGATGAAGCCGCGCGTGCTGGTCGCCGATGAGCCGGTGAGCGCGCTCGATGTCTCCGTCCAGGCGCAGGTCCTCACCCTACTGCGCGACCTGCAGGCGCGGCTGGGGCTGTCGATCCTGTTCATCACGCACGACCTGCGCGTCGCCGCCCAGATCTGCGATGAGGTCGCGGTGATGCAGCGCGGCGTGGTCGTGGAACACGGCCCCGTCGGGTCCGTCTTTGCGCAGCCATCGCACCCTTATACGCGCAGCCTTCTCGCCGCCATTCCGGGACGAGGCCTGGTCGGCGCCGCCTGAACATGGTTGGGCCGCGCCGGATTGCCGTGCCAGGATGGCATCGACCCCGCGTCGTGGCTCTTGCCGCGCCAGGGGTCGCGGCCAGATCATGATGCTCAGCGAACGGAGTGGGATCGCGATGCGCACACGCTACAGGTTCGAACGACGCGCACTGCTCGGCGGCGGCGCGGGCGTCGTGCTGGCGGCCGTGCCCGGCGCGCGCGTGCCGGTCGCGCAATCGCTGGATCGGGTGAGCTTCCAGACCAACTGGCGCGCCCAGGCCGAGCATGGCGGGCACTATCAGGCGGTCACCGCCGGCATCTTTCGCCGTCACGGCATCGAATGCGATCTGCGGATGGGCGGGCCGCAGCAGAACCCGGTGCAGCTGCTGCTCGCGGGGCGCGTGGACTTCATCATGTCCAACGGCTT
>JAZKFA010000286.1:0-681 GCA_040386655.1 Pseudomonadota bacterium
CCGGCATAATCGGCGCGCGCGGCGCCGAGCACGTCCGGGATGCCATAGGCAATGCGCGCCGCGTTTGCGGCCTCGCCCGGCGCGGGCATGCCGTGGCTGCCGGCGGGGTTCGGCGCGTGCCAGGTGCCCGAGCAATCGATGACCGCGCGGGCCGCGATGGCCTGGGTGCCGCAGCAGGTCTCGACGTGGAGGATGAAGGGAGCGCTCTCGCGCTCCGCGCCGCCATGCAGGCGGCCGGCGTCGCGCCGCGCGACACCCACGACACGCGCGCCGTTGCGGATGCGGCCGCGTAGCTGGGTGCTTGCCGCGAGCGGTGCGAGGTAGCGCTCCACCAGTTCGCCACCGGTCGGATAGGTCTCGGGGTCGGGTGCGACCCAGCCTTCGGCTTCAAGCAGGGCGCGTGCGGTTGCGTCGGTGTTGAACGCCCAGGGCGAGAACATGCGCACATGCGCCCAGGCGCGGACCGCCTGGCCGACCGCCGCGCCGGCTTCGAACACCAGGGGATCCAGCCCGCGCGCGAGCAGCTGCGACGCGGCGGCGAGGCCGATTGGGCCGGCGCCGATGATGGCGATGGGCAATTGGGATTGGGACATTGCTGTCATCCTCGATGCGTCGGGGTGGGCTTGCAGGCGGGTTGAGTGGCGGCGAAAGCGCGGCCGGTGTCCTGCAGCGCGGCTGTCG
>JAZKFA010000286.1:691-8623 GCA_040386655.1 Pseudomonadota bacterium
GGTGGGCTTGCAGACGGGTTGGGTGGCGAAGGCGCGGCCGGTGTCCTGGAGCGCGGCTGTCGCCTCCATCCAGGCATCGAGTGCGACGCGGAAGGCGGCGCGGCCGGCGTCGGTCAGGGCATAGACGCGGCGCTGGCGGCCCTGGACCACCGTCTCGGACACGGTGAGGAAGCCGCCGGCCTCGAACTCGCGCAGGACGGGGTAGATGGTGCCCTCGGTGGGCGAGCAGCAGCCGCCGGTGGTGTGCTCCACGGCACGGGCGACTTCGTAGCCGTGCATCGGCCCGTCATGGAGGACGCGCAGGATGAAGAACTTGCTCAGGCCCATCTTGATGGTGCCGGCCCAGTAGTCGCGGGCGGCGAAGTCTATGCGAGGCGGGGCGGGGGCAGGGCGATTGGTCGGCATGGGCACAGCTTATACATAGGAGCCCAATGCATCAACCCTATAGTGAGCTGGCGCTATGCTCCTGCGCCGCGCGTGTCGTCGATGACCTTGCCGTCGTTCGGCAGGCTGCCGACGCCCACCAGCACCGCGGAGCCACGCAGGCGGGTCCGCGCCTGCAACGCCGCCTCCAGCCTTGGCGCCAGCGCAGGATCGCTGGCCTCGGCGCGCAGCTCCATCGTGTCGCGTCCATCAGCGCTGCCGATGACAAGGCGGGCGCGCGGGATGCCGGGCACATCGGCGAGCACCTGGGCCACCTGCTCGGGCCGGACAAACATGCCTCGCACCTTGGCCGCCTGGTCGGCTCGGCCGAGCCAGCCACGGATGCGGCGGTTGGTTCGACCGCAGGGCGATGCGCCCGGCAGTATGGCGGAGAGGTCGCCGGTGGCGAAGCGGATCAGCGGGTGGGTGCGGTTGAAGCTGGTGACCAGCACCTCGCCAACCTCGCCATCGGGAAGGGGGTCGCCGGTGCCGGGACGGACGATCTCAATGAGCACCCCCTCATCGCAGATCAGGCCCTCGCGCGCCTTGCTCTCATAGGCGATCAGGCCGAGGTCGGCGGTGCCGTAGCTCTGCAACACGGTCAGGCCACGCGCGGCGTACCACGCGCGGAGCGCCGGCAGGTAGGCGCCGCCCGAGACATGCCCGCGCTTGATTGAGCCGAGGTCGAGCCCCAGCTCGTCCCCCCTCTCCAGGATCGCCTTGAGAAAATCCGGCGTGCCGGCATAGCCCGCGGGGCGCAGCTGCGCGGCAGCGCGTGCCTGGGCTTCGGTGTTGCCGGTACCGGCGGGGAAGACAGGGCAGCCGAGCGCACGCGCGGCGCCCTCGAACATGCTGCCGGCAGGGGTGAAGTGGTAGGCGAAGCAGTTGTGCAGCAGGTCACCGGCGCGGAAGCCCGTGGCGTGCAGCGCGCGGGCGAAACGCCAGTAGTCGGGCGTATCACCCTCCGGCTCATGGATGGGTCCTGGCGAGATGAAGGCGCGCGCGAGTTGGGGCAGGGGCGTGGCGACGATGCCGCCGAAGGGCGGAGCTGCCGCCTGCGCCTCGATGAGCTCGGACTTACGCGTCACCGGCAGCCTGGCGAGCGCATCCATGTCGCGGATCGCGCCCGCGTGCACGCCGGCAAACAGCGCCGCGTAGTGGGCGGTCGCTGTCATCGCATGCGCGACTTGCGCCGGCAGCGCCTGCGCGATCGCGGCGGCGCGCTCATCGGCGCTGCGGGTTTCATCCGTGTCGAAGTGCTCGCTCACAGCCACCGCTTCCGACGCTTATAGGATTTCAGCCCGCGGAAACTCTTGCGCTCCGCGCCATGGCCGCCGAGGTAGAATTCCTTCACATCCTCATTGTCCGCGAGTGCGGCCGCGGTGCCGTCGAGCACGACCTTGCCCTGCTCCATCACGTAGCCGTAGCTCGCGACCGAGAGCGCCATGCGCGCATTCTGCTCGACCAGCAGGATGGTCACGCCGAGATCACGGTTGATGCGCTGGATGATGCCGAACACCTCCTTCACCAGCAGCGGCGAGAGGCCCATCGAGGGTTCGTCCATGAGGATCAGCTTCGGCCGCGCCATCAGCGCGCGCCCGATGGCAAGCATCTGTTGCTCGCCGCCCGACAGATAGCCGGCGAGTCCGGTGCGTTCCTTCAGGCGCGGAAAATAGCCGTAGACCATGTCGATATCGGACTTCACCTGGCTGTCGGACCGGGTGAAGGCACCGAGGCGCAGATTCTCGAGGCAGGTCATGTCGGCGATGATCCGCCGCCCTTCCATCACCTGGAAGATGCCGCGCCGGACGATGAGGTGCGGGTCGATGCCGTTGATCCGCTCGCCGTTAAAACGGATGTCGCCGCGCGTAACCTCACCCTCCTCTGTCTTGAGCAGGCCCGAGATGGCCTTGAGCGTGGTCGATTTCCCCGCGCCATTGGCACCCAGAAGGGCGATGATCTCGCCCTTCGGCACCGACAGCGACAGCCCGCGCACCACCAGGATGACGTCGTTGTAGACGACCTCGATGTTGTTCACCTCGAGCAACATCTCGGTCGCCGGCAAAGGCGCTGGCGCGGGCTGGCTCATGCTTACCAGCCGAGCCAGTCGGGACGGCGCGGCAGGTCGATGGTGGTCACCGGCTCCAGCCGCATGGTGTTGGCGGCCATCAGCTCGGCGACCGAACCACCGGACGTGTCGCCCGTCACCACGGCGCGGTAGAGCGCCACGCGCAGCGTGCCGCGATGATCCTCGGCGGTGAAGGTGGAGGGGTTGCACACGCCCTCGAAGCCGCGCGGCACCCAGTTCTGCCGCGCGTAGAAGCCGTCCCGAATGCGCGGACCCGTCACCTCGCCGCCATTCGCGGCCGCCGTCTCCATCGCCTCGACCGTCAGCATCGCCGAGCAGATGCCGGCGAGGTAGTGCACGGGGCGATAGACATTCCCGGTCGGGTCGGACCCCCGCGAGATGGTGCGCATCGTAGCCATCCCCGGCGCGTCCTGGCCCCAGACGACGGCGGTGCGCACGGGGAAGACGACGCCGTTCGCCGCCGCACCGGCGGCCTTCATCGCGTTCTCATCCATGCCCCAGACATTGCCCAGGAACTGCACCTGCACGCCGGCCGTCTGACAGGCGCGCAGCACCGAGATGTTTGAGCCCGCGGTGTTGCCGAGGTAGGCGTAGTTCGCCCCCTGGCTGCGCAGCGTCAGGCATTGCGACGTGTAGTCGCCAGGCGTCAACGCGAAGACGATAGCCGGGAGCACGTCGAAGCCGAGCTCGGCGGCCAGAGCCTCGCCGGCTGCCTTGGGCGAGTTCGGGTAGGGGTGGTTCGCGCCCATGTGGACGTATTTCGGCCGGCCCGGACGGCCGCTGCGGCGCCAATCCTCCGCCGCCCAGGTGAGCATGCCGCGAAGCGCGTCGGAGTAGGAGGGGCCGTAGAAGAAGTTGTACGGCGTCGCCTCCACGCCCTGGCGACCGCTGCGGCCGCCGGCATCCGTCAGCGCCGCGGAATAGCTGCCGGAGATGTAGGGAATGCGGTCGCGCGTTACGAAGCGGGTCAGCGCCTCGGTATCCGCCGTGCCCCAGCCCTGGATGGCAACGACGCGGTCGCGTGCCCATGCCTGGTACTGGCTGACTGCGCGCGGCGCCTGGTAGCCGTAATCGACCGCGAGCACGTTGAGCGGACGCCCCGCCACGCCCTGACGTTGCGCATTCACCCAGGCGAGCGCGTCCGCCACGCCCTGACCATAGGGCACGCCGACATCCGACGTGGCACCGGAGAAATCATTCAACTGGCCGATGGGGATGCGCTGCTGCGCATTGGCCGCGCCCGTCAGCGTCAGTGCCGCGGCGGCCAGCCAGGGGATCATGCTTCGCATGTGTTCGTTTCCTCCGTTGCAGATGAGTCAGTGCGAGTAGGGGTAGAGCTTCCAATAGGCCTTGATCAGCCGCCATCGTCGCGCCAGGCCATCGGGTTCGAACACCAGGAAGACGATGATCGCCGCGCCGATTGCCATCTCACGCAGGAAGCTGATCGAGGCGCCGAGCCGCAGCGCGCGGTCGATGGCACTGCCGGTGAGCAGGTTGGCCAGGCCCTCCACCACCTCAGGCAGCAGCACCATGAAGGCAGCGCCCATCAGGCTGCCGGCGATGCTGCCCAGGCCGCCGATGATGACCATGCCGAGGAACTGGATGGAGAACAGGATGGTGAAAGCCTCGACCGAGACGAACAGCCGGTAGTGCGCATAGAGCGCGCCCGCGATGCCCGCGTAGAAGCTCGCGATGCCGAAGCTCAGCATGCGGTAATAGGCGAGATTGATGCCCATCATCTCGGCGCTGAGATAGTGATCGCGGACGGCGACAAGTGCGCGTCCGTCGCGCGTGCGCATCAGATTCGCCGCCGCGCCGAACATCAGGATCACGGCGACGATAACGACGTAGAAAAAGCTTTCCGGCCGTCCCGCGACCCAGCCGGCGATGGTCGGGGACTCCGTCATGCGACCAGCAACGCCCCCAGTGAACCACTGCGCGCGGGCGAAGAAATCCTCGAGGATGTATTGCGCGGCGAGCGTCGCGATCGCGAGGTACAGGCCCTTCAGCCGCGCCGCGGGCAGGCCGAAGACCAGGCCGACGACGGCGGTCGCTATGCCCGCCAGCGGGATGGCGATCACGACGGCTACCCCATGCTCATGGAAATACGCGCTTGCGAAGGCGCCGAAGCCGAAGAACGCCGCATGGCCGATCGAGATCTGGCCGGTGAAACCGACCAGGATGTTCAGCCCCAGGGCGGCGATGCCGAAGATGCCGATCATCACCAGCAGGTCCAGCATGTAGCCGTCGAGCACGAAGGGCGCGGCGCAGGCGAGCGCGATGCCAAGTGCCAGTGCGATGCGGCTGTTTCGCGTCGCCATGATGGTCATGTCGGCGCGGTAGCTGGTGCGGTAGTCGCCGGCGGGGGTCATCGCGCTCATCGCGTCACACCCGCTCGATGTTGCGGGTGCCAAACAGGCCGTATGGCTTGATCATCAGGATGATCACCAGCGCGTAGAAAGGCGCGATAGCGTACATGTTCCCCCAGTGCAGCCACTCCGCATCGAGGTACTGCGCGAGGTTCTCCAGCACGCCGATGACCAGCCCACCGAGCACCGCACCCACCACGGAATCGAGCCCGCCCAGGATCACCGCGGGGAAGACCTTAATCCCGTAGAAGGACAACGCCGACGATACGCCGTTCACCACGCCCACCACCACGCCGGCGACGGCGGAGACCACTGCCGAGATCGCCCAGGACATGGCGAAGACCTTCGGCACGGAGATGCCGAGCGACTGCGCAACCTGCTGGTCGAAGGCGGTCGCGCGCATCGCGAGGCCGTGCTTGCTGGCCGTGAAGAACCAGCCGAACCCGGCCATAATGAACAGCGATATCCCCAGGCTGAGCAGGTAGACCGGCTGCACCTGCAACCCCGCTATATCGACGCTCTGCGCGGAGAAGATGGGCGGGAAGGGCTTGGCGAAGACGCCGAAGATCCACTTCATCAGCGCCTGGAAGAAGATGGACAGCCCGACCGTCGCCATGATCACGCTGATCACGGGCTCGCCGATCAGCGGGCGTAGCACGACGACCTGCAGGATGATGCCGAAGCAGGTCATGAAGGCGAGGGTGAACAGGAAGCCCATCCAGAACGGCATCTGCCAGTCGGTCAGGAACCACCAGCACACCCAGGCACCCACAAGCAGGAATTCTCCCTGCGCGAAGTTCACCACCTGGGACGCCTTGTAGATCAGCACGAAGCTCATCGCGACGACGCCGTAGAGGGCGCCGACGATCAGCCCGTTGAGCACCAGCGGCAGCAGCAAGGTCAGGTCCATCGGTGTCTCCTCAGGCCGCCATCGCCGCATCCGCGCCCGCGGCGATGACGCGGAGCGTGGTTCGGATGCGCTGGCTGGTGCCGTCCTGGAACGCGATCGTGGTGTCGACGGGAATGGCCGTCTCTCCGCCATAGATCGCATCGATGATCCCGGCGTACTTCCGGTTGATGACGCCGCGCCGCACTTTGCGGGTGCGCGTCAGCTCCTCGTCATCGGCGTCGAGCTCCTTATACAGCAGGATGAAGTCGCGGATGCGCTGGGCGGGGGGCAGGGTGGCGTTCACCTTGGCGACCTCGGCGCGCAGAAGTTCCAGCACCTCCGGCCGTGCGGCAAGATCGGTGTAGGTCGTAAACGCGATGCGGTTGCGCTCGGCCCATTTGCCCACGATGGGGAAGCGGATGCAGATCATCGCGGCGAGGTGCGGGCGGCCATCGCCCAGCACCACGGCCTCGGCCACGTAGGGGCAGAACTTCAGCTTGTTCTCGATGTATTGTGGGCTGAAGCGATCCCCGCGGGACGTCGTCGCCATGTCGCGAATGCGGTCGATGACCACCAGCTGCCCGTTGCCGTGGAAGTACCCGGCATCGCCGGTGTGTAGCCAGCCCTCGCGCAGATCCGGGTTGGCTGCACCGCCAAGATAGCCCGCGAACATGTTCGGGTGCGTAGCGACGATCTCGCCAACGCCATTGGGGTCGGGCGCCTCGATACGCACGGCGATGCCGTCGTTGAACGGCACGCCGACGGTGTCGAAGTCCACCTGACCCGGCCGGTGCAGCGTATAGGCGCCGAGCAGTTCCGTCTGGCCGTAGAGCTGGCGCATCGGCACGCCCATGGCGAGAAAGAAGCGAAAGGTCTCCGGCCCCAGCGCGGCGCCGCCGGTCGCGGCCGAACGCAGGTTGGTGAAGCCGAGCCGGTCGCGCAGCGCGCGGAACAGGATGGCGTCCGCCACCGCCGAGCGCCCGCCCTTCTCCAGTGCTGCGAGGCCCAGCTTCATTCCCCACGCGAACATGCGCTGCTTGAGTAGGCTGGCATCGAGCACGCGCGCGCGCACCTCGGCCGCGATCTGTTCCCACAGGCGAGGCGCGAACAGCACGAAGGTGGGCCCGATCTCGCGGAAATCGGCCATCATCGTCTCGGGCTCCTCGACGAAGTTGACCTTCATCCGTGCGATCAGGCCCCAGCCGAGCACGTAGATCTGCTCCATGATCCAGGGCAGCGGCAAAACGGAGACGTATTCATCCTCAGGCCCCTTCGGGTCGGCGGCGAGGTAGGCTTCGCAATGGCGGATCAGCGCGCCGCCGGTCAGCATCGCGAGCTTGGGTTGCGCCGTGGTGCCGGAGGTGGTGCAGAGCACGGCCACATCCTCGCCCCGCGTCGCAGCCACCATCGCTTCCCACGCGCCGGGCTCGGTGGCATGTGCAGCTTCGCCGGCGCGCACGAGATCGGTGAGCGGTAGCAGGCGCGGGTCGTCATGCTTGCGCATGCCCCGCGGGTCGGCGAAGACGATGTGGCGCAGGCCAGGCAACCGGTCGCCGAGGTTCAGCAGCTTGTCGACCTGCTCCTCATCCTCGGCAATGACTGCGGCGGCACCGGACGCCTCCAGCAGGTAGCCCACCTCGTCATCCAGCGCGTCGCGATAGATGCCGAGCGAGCGGGCCCCGATCGCGTGCGCAGCGATCTCGCCCATCACCCAGTCCGGCCGGTTGTCGCCCATCAATGCAACCACGTCGCCCGCACCCAGCCCCAGTCCCCGCAGCCCCAGCGCGATGGATCGCGTGCGCGCGGCGTAATCGGCCCAGGTGATGGACCGCCAGATGCCGAATTCCTTCTCACGCAGCGCGACCTCGCCACCATGGGCGGCGGCGTTGCGGACCAGCAGCTTCGGCAGCGTGTCGCTCACGCGGGGATGGCCTCGCCGGCGTCGGAGGGAGCGTCGTCCGCCTCGCCAAGATAGGCGCGGCGCACCTGTGGGTCGGCAAGTACCTGTTCGGGGGTGCCCTCGGCGATCTTGCGGCCGAAATCGAGCACCATGACGCGGTGGGAAATGTCCATCACCACGCCCATGTCGTGCTCGATCATCAGCACCGTCATGCCCCATTCCTCGTTGAGGTCGAGGATGTAGCGGGCCATGTCCTCCTTCT
>JAZKFA010000287.1:0-5097 GCA_040386655.1 Pseudomonadota bacterium
AGCGTGATCTATGAGGGCAAGCCGGTCGGCACGCCCGATGCCGGCGCCTTCTGGCGCGTCTGCGCCGAGCACAAGGTGAACGCCCTGTTCACCGCGCCCACGGCCATCCGCGCCATCAAGAAGGAAGACCCGGAGGGCGCATTGATCGCGCAGTACGACCTGAGCGCGCTGTCCGCCCTGTTCCTCGCCGGCGAACGCTGCGACCCGCCGACCGCGCTTTGGATCGAGGCGCTGCTGCAGAAGCCCGTCATCGACCACTGGTGGCAGACCGAGACGGGCTGGAGCATCACCGGCAATTTCCGCGGCCTCGGCTTGTTTCCGATGCGCGCGGGGTCCGGCGGCAAAGCCGCGCCCGGCTATCACGTGGCGGCCCTCGACGAGGCTGGCCACCCCATCGCACCGGGGGAGATCGGCACGCTCGCCATCCGCCTCCCGATGCCGCCCGCGGCGCTGCCCACGCTGTACAACGCCGATGACCGGTTCCGCTCCGCCTACCTCGAGCGGTTCCCCGGCTGGTACGACACCTCCGATGCCGGGATGGTCGATGATGAGGGCTATGTCTGGGTGATGTCGCGCACCGACGACATCATCAACGTCGCCGGCCATCGCCTGTCGACCGGCGCCATCGAGGAGGTGCTGGCCAGCCATCCCGACATCGCGGAGTGCGCTGTGGTTGGCGTGCAGGACGCGCTCAAGGGACAGTCGCCGCTCGGCCTGGTCATCCTCAAGGCCGGGGTCGGTCGCGATGAGGCGGTGATCTGCCGCGAACTCGTCGCGCTCGTACGAGCGCGCATCGGGCCGGTCGCGGCGTTCAAGGATGCGCGGATCGTGGCCCGCCTGCCGAAGACGCGATCGGGAAAGATCCTGCGCGGAACGATGCGCAAGATCGCCGATGGCGAGGCCTATGTCGTGCCGCCCACCATCGACGATCCGTCGATCCTCGCGGAGCTCGCAACCCTCCTAAAGACGTGACTCGGTGGCGGCTCGGCGATGAGCGTTTGCTTGGCATCCTTCGGGAGGGAGCGAGACGATGCATTATGTGGATGGCTTCATCATCGCGGTGCCGAATGCCAGCCGGCAGGCCTTCATCGACCATGCAGGCAAGGCCGATGCCGTGTTCCTTGAATACGGGGCGCTGCGCGTGACCGAATGCTGGGGCGTGGACGTGCCCCGGGGCAAGACGACCGATTTCTACATGGCCGTGAAGGCGGAGGAGGATGAGAGCGTCGTCTTCTCCTGGGTGGAATGGCCGGACAAGGCGACCCGCGACGCGGCGATGCCGAAGCTGATGGCGGACCCACGCCTGGCGGCGGGCGTGAACCCGATGCCGTTCGACGGCAAGCGGATGATCTTTGGCGGCTTCGAGCCGGTGCTCGACATCAGCACCTGAGGCAAAACGCCGGCCCCGCCGCGGGGCCGCCGCTCGCACGCTGTTGAAGCCACGATGATGGACACGCCCGTGGGCGTCGCGGAACTTCCACACGTCCGCCGCGGTCCGTCCGCGACAGCGGGGGCCCAGTGCGCCGCTGCGCACGCACGGCTCGCATCGCGGCGCGATGGCCGACATCATCGAAGGAGGCCCGCAATGCCCGCTCGCTACCGTGCCGCGCTCCCGCAGCTCGGCGATCGCCTGATGGTCACCGACGGTGGATTGGAGACCTGGCTGGTCTTTCAGGAAGGCATCGAGCTGCCTGATTTCGCCAGCTTCCCCCTGCTCGCGACGGAAGCGGGGCGCGAAACGCTGCGACGCTATTACGACGCCTTTTGTCAGGCGGCGCTCCGCACCGGCGTGGGCTGCCTGCTCGACACCGCGACCTGGCGCGCGAACCCGGACTGGGGCGCGCGGCTGGGGTACTCGCCATCCGAGCTGGACCAGCTCAACCGCGCCGCCGTAACCCTGCTGGAGGAGGTGCGCGACCAATGGGACACCCCGCAGGTTCCGCTGCTGATCAGCGGCGCGATCGGGCCCCGCGGCGATGGCTACGTGCCCAGCGCGCTGATGCCGCCCGATGAAGCCGCCGCCTATCACGGAACCCAGGTCAGGGCCTTCGCCGGAAGTGCGGCGGACATGATCTGCGCGCTGACCATGACCAACGCCAACGAGGCAATCGGCATCGCGCGGGCGGCGCGCGAGGCCGCCATGCCTGTCGCGATCTCCTTCACGGTGGAGACGGATGGAAGGCTTCCGGACGGCACCGCGCTCGGCAAGGCCATCGAGGCAACCGACGCGGCAACCGGGCGCGCGCCGGCCTACTACATGATCAACTGCGCCCACCCCTCGCATTTCGCCGCAGTGCTGGAGACGGGCGGCCAATGGCTCGAACGGCTGCGCGGGGTGCGCGCCAACCCCTCGGCAAAGAGCCATGCCGAGTTGAACGAGGCGACGGAGCTGGACGCCGGCGACCCCGTAGCGCTGGCCGCCGAGCTCGGCCAGCTGCGCGCTCGCAACCCCAATCTCATTGTGTTCGGCGGCTGCTGCGGCACCGATGAGCGCCATGCGGAGAGGATCGCCCTCGCCTGCCGGGCGGTCTGACCGATCAGCTCAGGATTTCGGCAGCCAGCAGCAGCGCGTGGCCGGTGGCGTCGGTGGCGCGGAAGGCGAAGCTGACGCGGGTGCGGCCCGCGCGCAGCATCAGGCGCGTCTCCCAACGCTGCGGCGCATCGCCGGGGCGGGCGAAGAAGGGGCGGGCATGTCCGCCATCGACCTGCACCATGGCCTGCTGCCCGGCGATGGGGCTGCGGTAGTCCAGCCGCAGCACGGCGGCAATGGCGGCATCGGCCTCGATCACCAGCGCAGCCTCGCGCCCCAGCACCCAGCGGCCATCCATCGTCTCCGGCGCGAAACCCTCGGCCGCGTCCCACAGGATGCGCGGCGGCGCGGCGGCGCGCGGGGCGGCGGCGGATTGTGCCGCCTGGCGTTCGGGCGGGGCGCGCCATTCCAACCCTTCGAGAATCACCGAGACGCGGCGGCCGAGTGCGTCGGGCGCGGATTGCCGTGCGGTGCGCAGGACCAGGGTCTGCGCGCCGGCCTCCGCCTCGATGGCTAGATCGAGCACCTGCGGCACCGCCATTCCGGCCGCCGGCAGCACCGCCTGCGCGAGGATGCGCTGGTCCCGGTCGAGCAGGGTGATTGCCTGGTTCGGCTGGGTGCTGCGCAGGCGCAGGCGCAGTCCGCGGGAACCGGATGAGGCGCTGTACAGGCGAAAGGCGCTGTTCTCGCCGACGCACCAGCGGAAGGGCTGGTCGAGGCCGAGCTCGGGATAGGGCCCCTCCTCCACCTCGCTCACGCCGCTGAGGAATTGCCAGTCGCCATCGCGCTCATCCGCTGTTGGCGCGGGCTCGACGGTGGGCGGATCGAGTGTGCCGGCGGCGGGGAACAGCGCCATGAGCGTGCGGGTGTCGAGCGCGCAGATGCGCTCCACCAGGGTTGCGATGGAGTGCCGCGCGGGGTCGATCAGCCGCCGCAGCGGCGCGAGGGGATGGCGCGCGTCGCCCCAGTCCAGGCACGTCTCGGCCAGCGGCGGGCCGTGGCGGGTGGCGTGTTCGAAAAGGGTCAGCGGGCCGTCGGCGGCGGCTGGGTGGCGGGCGGCGTAGAAGGCAGGGTCGAAGAAGGGCGAGGGCGTCGCGCCGCTGGCGGCACCCTCGGCGATGTAGTGCTCGATGGCGGCGACATCAGGGCGTCCCGCGAGGTGGCGCACACGGTACCAGTCCTCGAAGAACAGGCCCGACTCACGCAAGCCCGCCACACGCGGGGCGAGCAGGCCGGGGTCCATCGTGACGGCGGCGCCGAAGCGGGCGGAGAAATAGGCGGTCGCCGCGTCGGCCTCGCCATGCGTCTTGGCGATCTGCCACCATTCGTGGAAGCAGCGCTGCTCATGCTGCGTCGACATGCCCCCCTGCGCATAGGCGGCGATGGCGATGCCGGCGTGGTGGAAGCGCGCGCCCGCGCGTCGTGCGCGGTAGAGCAGGTCATGGTCGGCGGCGATCCGGTAGCGTTCGTCGAAGCCGAGTTCCAGCAGCAGGGTGCGCCGCGTGAAGGTGGCCTGGTGGCAGGGCACGCCGGATTGCCAGGCGGGGTGCAGCTCGCCGCGCTGCAGGCGCTGCCAGGTCTCCTCGAAATCGGCGGCCTGGTGGAGCGCGACCTCGCCTTGCTGCGTCACCCAGAAATGGTGGCCGTAGATAATGTCGGCCTCGGCTGGGGCGGGGGCGATGGCCTGCGCGATCGCGAGCGGGTCGGCGAAGATGTCGCCGGCATTCATGAACAGGATGTGCTCGCCGGTGGCCAGGCGCGCGGCCTTGGCCATGGCGTCGTAGGGGCCGCGATCGGGCTCGCTAATCACGTTCGCCGCGCCCCAGCGCGGATCGCGGGCGATGGCGAGGGTCGCGTCGGTGGAGCCGCCATCCACGATCACCAGCTCATGGGCAAAGCTCTGCGCGGCGATGGAGGCGAGTGTCGCCTCCAGCACCGCCCCGGCGTTGAGCGTGACGACGGCGATGGTGACCCGCGCTGCGCTCATGCGCGGCGCACCGCGAAGGGTTCGGCCAGGGCGCGCAGTGAGGCGCCAGGCGGCGCGGTGAGCGCATCGACCAGCCGCCCCGCCGCATCCCGCTGCCACCGCGCATGGCCGAGCGCGACCAGGCCCCGCGCGCGATCGCCGAGCCGCACGGCGGCGGAAAGGTCCAGCGGCGTCGGGCGGTCGGGGTCGAAGAGCAGGCCGTTCACGCCATGGATGATGTACTCGCTCATCGTCGGGCGGTCGGCGGCGACCACGCATTGGCCGCGAGCCATGGCTTCGAGGAAGGCCATGCCGATCCCCTCATGCAGGCGCGGCGCGACGTAGGTGCGGAAGCCGGCGAGCAGCGTGTCCAGCGCGGCGCGATCCTCGAACCAGCGCGACAGAGTGATGTTGTGGGCCGCGATGTCGCCGGCATCGGGCATCGCCGGCGGCGGCGCACCGGGGTCGGCGTGGTCGTGCAGATGCAGCCGCCCCGAAGAGCCGACCGGCAGCAGGCGCTTGAGCATCGGCCAGCCGAACTCGTCGCGGCGCGGCCAGCAGAAGATGCCGTCGCCCGCGCTCACCGGCGCGACGACCGAAG
>JAZKFA010000288.1:0-13150 GCA_040386655.1 Pseudomonadota bacterium
CCAAGCCGCACCGTCAGTCGAGGTGTTCTGAGCCGCACCCGACGACGCAGATGCTGATCGCTGCGCCCGATGGATTGCTCACAACTACCGCTCCCCAACGGCATCCTCGGTGTTGAGCGCGCTCCGTGGCGGGGCGCTGCCGGACCGCGTTCGACCGGTTTAGCCATGCAGTCGCCCTGCAGATCATTGCGTTATTGTTCTGGATAGGGATATCTTGGGTCGGTGTGAATCATCCGTCTCAAGACAACTCGCATTCGTGACAAAAACCTATGGCGCCGGGTGCCGGCAGAGCGAAGGTGGGAAGCAGTGGCATCATACGACCAGTCGGGCCGGTTGCTCCGAATCGACAGCTCGCTCGGACCCAACAAGGTTCTGCTCGTCGACATGGACGGCACCGAGGCCCTCTCCCGGCCATTCCTCTTCAACATCACGCTTGCCAGCGACGAACCGCAGGACAAGGTCAAGAAGCTGCTCAGCGAGGCGGTGACGCTCTGGGTGGGCGCGGAGGGCGAGCCCGACTCGCGACCGTTCCACGGCATGATCCGCCGCATCTCGCGTCATCACTCCGGCCGCGGCGACGACTATGTCTGGCGCGCCGAGGTTGTCCCTGCGCTGTGGTTCCTGTCCTGCAAGGCCGATTGCCGTATCTTCCAGAACATGACCGTGCTGCAGGTGCTCGACAAACTGTTCAAGCTCCATGGCGTGAACTTCACCGAGGACCGCACGACCAAGACCTATCCGGTGATGAAGTACTGCGTGCAGTACCGCGAGACCGCACTCGATTTCGCCTCCCGCCTGATGGAGGAATTCGGCATCACCTACTGGCATGAGCATGAGGCCAAGAAGCATGTCCTCGTGTTCACGGATGTGAACATCAAGGCCAAGATGCTCAAGCCCGATACCCTCACCTATGGCGGCATCGGTGCGGGCGAGAAGCTCCATCTTCTGGAGCAGGACCTGGAATTCCGCGTCGGCGCCTTTGCCACCCGCGACTACAACTTCAAGACGCCAGGCGCGCTATCGGCGCGGGAGCCCACCGCACTGAGCATCCCGCGCATGTCGGACCACGAGGTGTTCGACTATCCGGGCCGTCACCAGACCTCTGCCCGCGGCGGGGAGCTTGCCCGCGTGAGGATCGAGGAGCAGGAAGCCCAGCACATGATCTTCCGCGGGGCGGGCGACACGCGCACTCTCACTGCCGGGTGCCGCGTCAATGTCGACGACGTCCATGGCGCAGGCAAGGAACTCGTCCTGGTCACCTCGGTGCGCCACTTTGCGCGCGATACCTCCTTCTGGGCGACCGAGGCTGACGGGTCGCGCTACCGCAACGAGTTCACCGCCATCCCCGCGAAAGTCCCCCATCGGCCGGCGCGGATCACACCCCGCCCCGTCATCCAGGGACCGCAGACCGCAACCGTCACCGGGCCCTCGGGCAGCGAGATCCACACGGATAAATGGGGCCGAGTCGTTGTCCGCTTCCACTGGGACCGCAACCCCGACGGCAGCAAGGATGAGAGCTGCTCCTGCTGGGTGCGCGTCTCCCAGGGATGGGCCGGCAAGGGGTGGGGCATGATGCACATCCCCCGCGTCGGGCACGAGGTGGTGGTGGATTTCCTCGAGGGCGACCCGGACCGGCCGCTGATCACCGGCCGTGTCTACAACAACGACAACATGCCGCCCTGGGCCTTGCCGGCCAACAAGACGCAGTCCGGCATCAAGAGCGATTCCTCGCTCGGCGGCGGTGGCTGGAACGAGTTCCGCTTCGAGGACAAGAAGGGCAGCGAGCAGGTCTACTTCCAGGCGGAAAAGGACCTCGACAGCCTCATCAAGAACAACGAGACGCGGAAGGTCGGCGTCGACCGAACGACCAACATCGGCTCCAACGACAAGCTCATCATCGGCAAGAACCTCACGACCGAAGTGGGGATCGACAAGAAGACCACCGTCGGCGCTAATTTCGACGAGACGATCACCGGCAACGAAACCCGCATGGTGGCCGGCAACATCCAGGAGACCGTCGGCGGCAACGAGACCCGCATGATCGGCGGCAGCATCATGGAAACGGTTGGCGGCGGGACCACGCACATCGATGGCGGCAGCGTTACCTATGTGGCGGCGAGCGGCATCAACCTGGTCTCGCCCGCGGCCATCAACATCGCCAGTGGCACGGCGGTGAACGTGGTGGCGCCCGCCCAGGCGCAGGTGGCGCCGAGCTGGCTGCAGACTGGTACCAATACCGGCACGATCTACGCGAACCAGATGCAGGTCGCGATGAACGTGCTGAACATGGCCGGCAATCAGATCGCCGTCATCGGGAACTCACTGGCGGTGACGAACACGGTGATCGCGCTGACCGGGATCAAGATGGACAACTGCATGCTCGATCTGTCGAGCGGGCCGCTCTACGTCCGGAAGGCCGGCGTGATTGTCCAAGCTTGAGCAGCGCGCAACGCCGGTGACGCGGGCATGAGGGTCATCAAGCCATTCGCCCTCGGCGTGCTGAGCCGCGCGATCGAGGTGCAGCGCAAGTTCTTCCTCGGCATCGCAGCGACCACCTTCTGCCCCATGGGCGAGACGCCCGGCATCGCCGGCGACATCGCGATGTGGAAATTCCTCGCCGAGACGCTGCCGCCGACCGAGCCGCTCGACATCGTGCTGCCCAAGCCGCAGGCGGAATTTCTCATGACCGGGGACGCATTTGCGCCCGGTGGACGGCCGATGCGCGCGGTGCAGGTCTCCGCGCGGCTGGGCCCCGCAAGCAAGACGCTGATGGTGGTCGGCGACCGCCACCTCGAGGATGGGCGCGCGACGGAACCGGTGCCCTTCACCCGGATGGCGATGGGCTGGGACCGCGCTTATGGCGGCGCCAAGATCGCCGAGAATCCGCTCGGGTGCGGCATCGAGGAAAAGCCGCTCCCGGGCATCGGATTCCGCGTGCCACTGCCCAACGTCGTCTCCGCCGATCGCGCGGCCGCGGCTCAGGCGCCGCAGCCGGTGGGCTTCGGCGCCATCGACATTGCCTGGCCACAGCGCACCCGCCTGGCCGGCACACATGACGCGCGCTGGCTTGAGGAGGATTTCCCCGGTTTCGCGCGTGACATCAACTGGCGGATCTTCATGGCCGCCTCGCCGGACCAGCGCTTCGCCAGCTTTCTCCGCGGCGACGAGCCTTACGCGATCGAGAACATGCACCCGGAGGAACCGACGCTTGTTGGCCGACTGCCCGGCATCGCGCCGCGCGTCTTCATCGAACGCAAGGGACGCCCCGGGCTGGAAGAAGTGCCGCTCAACCTGACCACCGTGTGGTTCTTCCCCAACGCGAAGCGGCTGGTGATGATCCATCACGGCCAGACGCGCGTCGCCGAGGAGGATGGCCGCGATGTCGAGCGCCTGATCATCGGTGCCGACCGGCTGGGCGAGAAGCGACCGGTCGCGCATTTCCAGGCCGTGATGACCAAGCGGCTTGACCCCGACAAGGGGGCCGCTGAAACGCTTCGCGACAGTGACCTGGTGCCGGCCGAGCTGCTGCTGCCCGAGTCCGACCTGATGCCCACACCGGATGCTGGAAGCGGGGTTGGCCGGCAGCGGCGTCGTCGCCGACAGGCCAAGGAGGTGGAGCGCGGCCGCCAGTTGATGCGCGACCAAAAGCTCGACCCCGACGAGCATGGGCTGCACGCGCTGCCGCCCGACGAACCGCCGCCCTCGCTGGACCAGATCCCCGCGCATATGGAGCGCATGCTCGCCGAGATGGAGCAGCGCAAGGCGGAAGGGGAGGCCTTGCGCATGAAGGCCCAGGCGGTCGCGAAGGAACAGGGAGAGGCGCACAACGTCGCCTTGGACGTCACAGCGAAGCCCTTCGGCCCCCCGGAATTTTCTGCTGATGCTCAGCGGCAGGCAATCCGCATGCTGGCCGAGCTGATGGAAGCGCATGCGCTCGACTCCTCGGCCTTCCGCGGGATGCTGGCCGATGCGGCGCAGATGGCGTTGCTCGACAAGGCCGAGGCGACGATGCGCGAGGGCTACCGCCGCGGTGCGCATACGCAAGACCCCGCACGCCGCGTCGATGCACCGGTCAATGCCGCGCTGCGCGCGCGGCTGATGGATGGCTCCCGCGCGGCGCCGCGGATGAATCTGTGCGGCACCGACCTCGCTGGCGGCAATTTCGAAGGCTTTGATTTCACCGAGGCCTGGCTCGACGGCGCCGACCTCACCCGGGCCGTGATGACGCGCGCCAAGCTCGCCCGGGCGGTGCTGGCGCATGCCAGGCTCGATGGCGCGCAGATGGCTGGCGCCGATTTCCAGGGTGCCAATCTGGGCCGCGCCTCGGCGCGCGGGGCGAATTTCCAGGGCGCGCGGCTGCGCGACGCGGTGCTAAGCTATACCGACCTGCGCGATGCCAACCTGCGCCGCGCCAACCTCTCCGGCGCCCGGCTGCTCGATACGCCACTGGCCGGCGCCGACATCTCCGAGGTTCGGGCGGCGGAGTTGCTGGTGCATGGCGGCTCCATCGCCGGCCTGCGCGCCACAGGTGCCTCGCTCGAACAATCGATGTTCCTGAAGGTCGACATGGCGGGCGTGGATTTCACCCAGGCGCGGATGCACCGGGTCACCTTCCTCGGCGTGCAGGCCAAGGGGCTGGTGGCGCGGGGCGCGGACATGTCCAAGGCGATCTTCGTCGAGGGCTGCGACTTGACCGGCGCGGATTTCACCGGAGCCAATTGCGTGATGGCGAATTTTCGCGGCACGTGCCTGGCTGGCGCGCGCTTCGACGGCGCGATGCTCGAGGGCGCTGATTTCTCCGATTGCGATCTGACCGGCGCCTCCTTCGACCTTGCCCGCGGGCGGGAAGCGCGCTTCGTCGTGGCCGACCTCCGCGGGGCGGCGATGACGCGTGCGGATCTGCGCGGGGCAAGCCTGGCGCGCGCGGATCTTCGCGGCGCCAATCTGAGCGACGCGAGCCTGTATGAGGCCGATCTCGCGCGCATCCATGCCGATCCCGCGACCCGCTACGACCGTGTGCAGCGGACGCGTACCAAGCTCGTGCCGCGCAGGACGCCGGCATGACGCGCGCCGAACTCGAAGCCCTGGTGCATGAGGGGGAGGTGGTCACCGGCATCCATGCCCGGGCGCAGCTCGCCCGCGCCGACCTGGGCGGTGGCACCTATGAGGGCGCGGATTTCACCGGCGCCGACCTCTCGGGCGCGAGCCTGCGAGAGGCGATCTTCATCAACTGCATTTTCACCGGTGCGGACCTCGCGCGGGCAGACCTGCGCGACACCCAGTTCAATGGCGGCAACCTGCAACAGGCGCGGCTGAGCGGGGCGAAGCTCGAGGGCGCGATGCTCAGTCGCTGCGAGATGGAGCAGGCCTCGCTCGATGGCTGCGACCTGAAGATGGCGAACCTCGTGCAGTGCAAGATTGCCGGCGCGAGCTTCGCCGGCGCGACCATGTTCAAAATTTCGATCCTGGAATGCGAAACCGCCGGGGTGGATTTCGGCGGCGCGAGCTGCGAGCGCGGCACCATCATGGGGGCCGACCTGCGCACCGCGAATCTCGCCGGCGCGCGCTTCTTCCGCTCCGTGTTGATGAAGTGCAACTTCGCCGGGCGCGACCTCACCGAGGCTCAGTTCCCCGGCTGCCAGCTGATGGAATCCGACCTCGCCGGCTGCGATCTCAGCCGCGCGAACCTGGCCGGCGCCGGCTTCTCGAAGGCGAAGCTGGACGGCGCGCGGTGCGACGGCGCGCGCATGGCGCAATGCGTGCTGATGGACGCGCAGATGGGCATGGCGAGCTTCCGCGGCACCGACCTCGCCAATGCGGTGCTCTCGGGCGCCGACGCGACGGAGGCTGATTTCGCCGGCGCGCGCCTGTACCAGGCGATCTGCGTGAAGCTCAACGCCACCCGCGCGAAGTTCAACAATTGCGACATGACCTATGCGGACCTCAGCCACGCGGTGCTGGAACGCGCGGATATGAGCGGCACCATCCTGACCCGCGCCAACCTGCACGCCATTAACGACCTCAACGCCTTCATGCCCAACCGCCGCCAGGCGCTGCCGCCGGATACCGACCGCGCGCAGGCCGATGCCTGGCAGAACCGCTGGCGCAGCGCATGATCGCGCACGACACATCGACGAAGGACCTGCCATGAACGCCATCGCCGCACTTTCCACCGCCACGGGGACGAGCATGGCCGAGGTGCTCGCTCGGCAGGGCGCCGAGATCACGCTGCTGCGGCAGGGCGAGCGCGTTGCCGCGCGGCGCGCGGTCTCCTGCCTGGTGGCGCCGGAACCAGGCGATCTCGTCCTTCTCGGCGGGCCCGACACGCGGCCCTATGTGCTGGCGGTGCTGGAGCGTGCGGGTGCGGCGCCGGTTTGCCTCGCGGTCGAGGGCGATATGCGGATAGCGGCCGGCGGAACCCTCGCGCTGAACAGCGCGGCGCTGAAGGTCACCGCCGATACCGGGGTGATGACGGTCGGCGCACTGGCGGTCGCGGGCGGGACGGCGAGCGCGCGTTTCGGTGCCATCACCTTGGTCGCCGACGCGATCGAGAGCCTGGTCACGCGGCTGATGACGCGCGCGAAGCGCAGCTACCGCTTCGTCGAGGAAAGCGAGCAGCTGCGCGCGGCCGATATCGACTACCGCGCCGACGGCCACCTTCATCTGCGGGGTGAGACCAGCACCGTGCAGGCGCGCGTGCTGGTGAAGATGGACGCCAACCAGATCCATATGGGTTGAGGAGGCCACGATGTTCGCGAACACCCAGATGATGGGCATGGATATGGGCTTCCCCGACGTTTGCATGACGCCGGCGGTGCCCCCCGTGCCCATTCCCTACCCAAATATCGCGATGGGTCCGACGGCGGTGCCGAGCCAGGTCCAGGTGCTCATCATGGCGATGCCGCAGCACAACATGGCCACCACTACGCCGCTGACCAACGGCGACAATGCCGGCGTGCTGATGGGGGTCGCGTCCGGCCTGGTGATGGGCCCCTCGCGGCACCTGACGGCCGCCTTTACCGTGCTCGTCAGTGGGATGCCGGCCACGCGCCTGACATCGATGAGCCTGCAGAACAGCACCAACGTGCCCGGCTGCCGCATCGTGCCCAGCCAGCCCACCGTGCTGATCCTGTCACCGTGACCGCGTGATGCGCATCGAGGTGATCATGGGCCTGATGATGGGCCTGATCGCCGTCTGCATCCCGATCGCGATGTTCGGGCCGGGCTACCTGCGCTCGCGCAGCGAGGCGCGGCTGCGCGACCATGGACTTCCGGCGGTGGCGCGGATCATCGCGCTCGAGGATACCGGCAACCGCATGAACTACGCCTCCGAGATGATCGTCCGCGTGGAGGTGACGCGAGAAGGGCAGGCGCCCTGGCAGGCGTCCTTCCATCGCGTGATGGGGGTTCAGGACATCCAGTTCTTCACGCCTGGACGGGTGTTCGCGGTCCGCTACGATCCGGCGCGTCCGGAGGTCGTCGCCTATGCGCCGGAAGGCATGCCGGCCCGGTGAACCGCGGTTGTGCCGCCCACGATCCATTGACCGCGGGCCGTGCCATCGTAAGCCTGCGCGGCACACCCTCAGGAGGCCTGCCGTGAAATTCATTGGTCCACCGAACCCGGATGAAGCACGCCCCTTCAGCCGCGCCGTGAAGGCGGGGGGAACCGTCTGGGTATCGGGTCATTCGGCGCCGCACGATCCCGCCCGGGGCATCCACCGCGGCGCAACGCCTGCCGACGAGGTGCGCAACGCCCTGGCCTTCATAGCCGGGTTGCTGGCGGAGGCCGGCAGCGGCCTCGACCGCGTGGTGCAGGTCACGATGCTGATCTCAGACCGCGCAGATTACGCGGCCTGCAACGCGGAATACGTGAAGCACTTCCCCGGCGGGTTGCCCGCACGTCACACGGCGCTGTTTGGCGTACCCACCGACGCGAAGGTGGGCTTCGCCTGCGTGGCACTCGCCGACTGAGCGGCGCCACGCGCCGGCGGGCGTGTTCCAACCCTCCGTGAAGGCTCAGTCGTTCTTGTGGCTCATCTTGCCGCCCATCTGGCCGGCCTACGAGGCGCGTTCGGGGTCGTTGGCGAAGTTGTTAGGGTCGTTCTTCTTGCCGCTGCCGACCGTCTCCTGAGAGACGCCCTTCTTGCCTTCGGCCGAAGCGGACTCGCCGCCGCGCTTGGTGTCGTTGCCTTGGGACTTGCTCGTTGCCATGGGTTTTCTCCGTTCATTCGCGGTGCGCCCGATGGCTCGGAATGCGGATCGGGCTCGCGGTGTGAACGCGTCGCTTGAACGCCGGTTCCACCCCCGCAGGGGGACGGGGGGCGACACAAAGCCGAGAAGCGTGCCGCCCTGTTGCCGCAGCGCCGGCGTCAGTCCGGGCGGATATTGTGCTCGCGGATGATCGCACCCCAGCGGGCACGGTCGGCCTCGATTTGCCGCTGGAAGTCCTGCCGGGTTCCACCCAGGCGCTGCAGGCCGTTCTCGGCGAAGCGGCGCTGCACCTCGGGTGCTGCCAGCGCTCTGTTCAGCTCGGTGTTCCAGCGGTCGGTGATGGCGTCTGGCGCACGACCCGGCAGCACCACGGCGAACCAGCTTGGGATCTCGAACCCTGCCAGACCGTCACGCGAAATCACCGGCAACTCCGGAAGCAGCGGCGATGCGGAGGAGGCGCCATAGGCCACCGGACGCAGCCCGCCGTCACGGATCTGGCCGAGGAATTCCGGCATGTTGCCGAACATCACGTCGACGCGGCCGGAGGTGATGTCCAGGATCGCCGGCGCGCCGCCGCGATAGGGCACCTGGGTGATCTGTGTCCCCGTCAGTGCCGAGAACAGCACGCAAGACAGCTGCTGGCTGGACCCCGCGCCCACCGTCGCGCAGGTGGTGGTCCGTGAACGGTCCTGCCCCAGCCGCACCAAGTCCCGCCAGGTACGGATGGGCGACTGCGGCCCGGTGACGAGGATGTTGTAGACCGAGGCGATCGACGCGACCGGCGTGATATCCGTCGTCACGTCATAGGGCACCGTCTGCATCTGCGGCGTGATGGTCATGATGCCCATCGATGCCAGCAGGATGGTGTAGCCATCGGGCGGGCTGCGCACGAGGTCCTGCGTCGCGATGACGCCGCCGCCGCCGGTCTTGGTCTCGACCACGACGCGCTGGCCCATCTGCTGGCTCAGCTGATCGGCCAGGATGCGTCCGAGCAGGTCCGAGGTGCCGCCCGGCGCGAAGGCGTTGAGGAAGCGGATGGGTCTGTTCGGAAAGGCCGCGTCCTGGGCCAGAACCGGCGATCCGAACAGTGTTCCGGTGAGTAACGCAAGGGCCGCGATTCGGCGGGTGATCGTGGTCATGGATGCCTCCCTGTTGGCGCCGCCCTCGTACCGGGGCGGTCGTGATCAGACGTAGCCGGGGCCTTCGATCGCGGGGTGGGCCCGCAGCCAGCCCTCATCGACCTCGACCCCTATCCCCGGGGCCTCGTTCGGGTGGACGCAGCCATCGGCGCCGATGCGCCAGGGTTCGCTGACCAGCGCATCGCGGAACAGGTTGCCGCGCGAGATATCGGCTTCGAAATACCCGGCATTGTCGACGGCACAGAGGAAGTGGATCGACGCCGCCTGATTCAGGCCGGTCATGGACGAGTGCGGATGCACCGGTATCTTGTGCGCCGAGGCGATGGCCGCGATGCGCAGCGCCTCGGTGATGCCGCCGCATTTGGACAGGTCTGGCTGCCAGATGCCGATGGCGCCGTCATCGAGCAGCGGTGCGAATTCATAGCGGGTGAAGTGGTTCTCGCCGGCGGCGAGTGGTGTGCTGCCGTAGGTGCGGGCCTCGGCATAGGCGCGGCGGTCGTGCGGCGGGAAGGGTTCCTCCAGCCAGCCCATGTTCAGCGCGTCCATCGCGGGCATGACGCGGCGCGCGTCCTCGAGCCGATAGGCGGTGTTGGCGTCGGCAAGGATCTCGCTGTCGTCGCCGAAGGCCTGGCGCACTGCCTCCATGCGGGCGATGTCGTTCTTCACGGTGTCGCCGATGCGCAGCTTCACCGCGCGGTAACCCGCTTCCATATGCGGGCGGGCTTCCTCGACGAGTTCGTCGGTGGGCTGGTAGCCCAGGGCGACGCCGCCGGCATAGGCGGGCACGGCGCGAGCGGCACCGCCGAGCATGCGGTACAGCGGCCAGCCCACAGCCTTCCCGCGAATATCCCACAGCGCCATGTCCAGCCCCGACATGGCCAGCGCACAGCCTGCGCCCATGCCGTGGCTCGCGAGCTGCCCGCGGTAGATCTTGTTCCACACGCCGACGGTGTCGGTCGCGTCCATGCCCAAGACCAGGCGCTTGAGCGTGGTTTGCAGCAGCGCGGCGACGGCCGTGTGGGCACGGCCGTGATGGCTCTCGCCCCAGCCGACCAGGCCGGACTCGGTGGTGACCTTCACCACCACCGCATCGCGCTTGACCGCGCGCCCGACGCCCAGGGCTACGCCGCCTCCGGGTGGGACCGGGAAGGAGGTCGGGAAGGCTTCGATATTGGCGATCTTGGTCATGCGCGTGGCCCCTGGCCGTATTGTTCGAGGAAGGCGGGCCGAATGGTGATGCCGAGGCCGGGGCGGTCGGGGATCTCCACATGGCCGTCGATGACGGGGAAATCCTCTTCGATCAGGTCGTGCAGCATCGGGTTGTGGCCGAGTGAGTATTCCAGGATGAAGCCCGCGCTTTGCGTGGCCGCCAGGTGCATCCCCGCTGCGAAGGCAGGCGCTCCTGACCACAGATGCGGCGCGAGGCGCAGGTTGAACGCCGAACACAACGCGGAAATCCGCAGGCCCTCCGTCAGCCCGCCGGCGATGGCGAGGTCCGGCTGCAGAACGTCGGCGGCGCGCAGCTCCGCGATCTCGCGGAAATCGTGGCGGGTGAACTCGCTCTCTCCGGTGCTGATCGGCACGGTCGAGCAGCGGCGCACCTCAGCGAGGCCCTGCTTGTCGTCGCTGCTGACCGGTTCCTCGAACCAGAACAGGTCCTCATCCTCGACCATCCGGCAGAAGGCGCGAGCCTCGGCAACAGTCCAGGTGCCGTGCGCATCCGCCATGAGCTTGATGTCGGGCCCGAGCGTCTTGCGCGCCGCACGCACACGCGCGGCGGAGCGGGCAGGGGAGCCGTCCATTACGCCCACGCGCATCTTGACCGCGCGGAAGCCGGCCTTGTCGCAATAGCCCTGCAGCTGCGCGCCGATATTCTCCGCATCGGCCCAGCCGCCTGAGGCATAGGCCGGCATGCGCTCCACCCGCCGCCCACCGAGCAGGCGCCACACCGGCACGCCGAGCGACTTGCCCAGGATGTCCCACAGCGCGACGTCGACGCCCGCGATGGCGGCAATCGAGAGGCCGCGCCGTCCTAGCTGCGGCAGCGCGTGACCGTTCGCGATGGCGAAGCCCTCGCGCGGTGTGTTGTACATCGTGTCCCACAGGCGGGAGATGTCGCGCGGATCCTGGCCGAGCAGCAGCGGCGCGTAATCCTCGTTGATGATGGCGGCGAGGCCGGCGCAGGCGGCGGCACTGCCGACGCCCGCCTTGGCCTCGCCCCAGCCGGTCAGGCCGGCGTCCGTGTCGATCCGCACGATGACGGAGTCGAAGGTGGTGACGCGGCCGAAATCGCTGGTGTGCTGGCGCTCGTAGGGGATGGGCACGCGGCACCAGGTTGCGTGGACGGCGGTGATGTTCATGGCGCCGCGGCCTCCATCGCCTGGCGCCGGGCGCGCGATGCGTCCCAGGCCTCGGGGTTGGCGAAGTTGCGCGGGCGTTCGCCCGCCAGGATGCGGATCGTCTCCTCGGCCGCACCCGTGCTCATGCGCACCACCGCCTCCTGGCTCAGCCCGGCGCTGTGCGGGGTGAGGATCACGTTCGGCAGCGTGCGCAGCGGATGGTCGGGCGCCAGGGGCTGGGCGTCGAACACATCGAGCGCCGCGCCACCGATGCGACCTTCGCGCAGCGCCAGAAGCAGCGCCTCGCCATCGATGACCGGGCCGCGTGCCACGTTGAGGATCCACGCATCCGGCTTCATCCGCGCGATGCGGGCAGCGGAGGCGAGGCCACGGGTCTGCTCCGTCAGCGGGCATGCGAGAACGATGAAGTCGCTGGCGGCGAACAGGTCGTCGAGCGCGGCGTATTCCACCTCATCCGGCAGCGCCGATCGGTCGCGGCGATAGCCGAGCACCCGCATGTGGAAGCCGTATTTGGCGATCTCGGCGAGGCGCGTGCCGATGGCACCCACCCCCACGATGCCCAGCGTACGGCCGCGCAACTCGGACGCGGTCGCGGTGCGCGCGCGGGCGGTCTCCCAGCCCTCCGCGAGCAGCTGCGCGTGCATCGCCTCCACGTGACGCAGGCTCGCCAGCATCTGCGCGATGGCGAATTCCGCCACGGAATCCGCGTTCGCGCCGGGTACATTGGCGACGAGGATTCCGTGGGCGGTGCAGTTCTCCACCGGGATCATGTCCAGCCCCACGCCCTGGCGGATGGCACCGAGCAGGCGGGGCGCACGCGCGGCAAGATCGTCGGGCAGCTTGCGGCGGACGACCACGGCGTCGGCGCGGGCGAGCAGCGCATCCAGCCCGCCGCTTCCGGACAGTTGCACGTCATGGCCTGCGGCGCGCAGGAGCGCCTCGCCGGCGGGATCGATCGGGTCGGTCAGCGCGACGAGCATCTCAGGCGACCTTGTATTGCGCGAGCACGGCACGATCGACCTCGATCCCCAGGCCAGGGCCATCGGGCACGCGCACGATGCCGCGGTGCTGCACGATGGGATCGCGCGCGAGGTGGTCGCGCAGCGGGTTCGGCGTCTGCTCGAACTCCAGCATCGGCGGCATTGGCCGGAAGGCAGGCGGCGTGTCGGGAAGCGCCGCGATGAACTGCACCGTCGCCGCAAGTCCGATGGCGGACCCCCAGGCGTGGGGGACGCATTCAACCCCGTGCGCGGAGGCCATGGCCGCGATCTTGCGGCACTCGCTGATGCCGCCAGCGGCACACACATCCGGCTGGACGATGTCCATCGCCTTGCGCGCGATCACGTCGCGGAAGCCCCAGCGGGTGAAGTCGTTCTCGCCACCGGCGACTGCCATGTCGAGCGCGCGCGTGACCTCGACATAGCCGTCATGATCCTCGGG
>JAZKFA010000289.1:0-18545 GCA_040386655.1 Pseudomonadota bacterium
GCCTTCCAGCGCGCCTTCGCGCTGGAGTGGACGGAGGCGGGCAGCATCATCTTCGCCGGCGGGGCCTGGCATTCGCTGGCCACGACCATCGGCCTCGCCGCACTCGCGGCACCCATCACCGCCGCACTTGGGCTGCTCGCGGCCTGGATCCTGACGCGGCAAAGCTTCGCCGGGCGAACCGTGCTGGAATTCGCGCTGATGCTGACCTTCGCCGTGCCCGGTACGGTGATCGGCGTTGCCTATATCCTGACCTACAACGTCCCGCCGCTCGAGATCACCGGCACCGCGGCGATCCTCGTGGCGTGCTTCGTCTTCCGCAACATGCCCGTCGGCGTGCGCTCCGGCGTCGCGGCGATGAGCCAGCTCGACAAGTCGTTGGACGAGGCGGCGATCACGCTGCGCGCCTCGACCTTCCGCGCGCTGAGGACGGTCGTGCTGCCGCTGCTCAAGCCGGCGATCGTCACCGCGCTGGTCTATGCCTTCGTGCGCGCGATGACGACGGTCTCGGCGGTGATCTTCCTGGTGTCGGCGGAGTACGAGATGGCCACGGTCTTCATCATCAACCGCGTGATCAACGGGGATTACGGCCTGGCCATCGCCTATTGCACGGTGCTGATCGTGCTGATGATGGCGGTGATCGGGCTGATCAACCTCGGCGTCGGGCGACGCCGGTTGGGCCGCCGCGCCGCCGCCGTGATCGGCGCGGCATGACCGGCGCCGCGGTTCGCCTCGAAGGCTTGGGCAAGCGCTACGGCCAGGTGCAGGCGGTCAAGCCCGTGGACCTCGTCATCGAGGGCGGCACGCTGGTCACGCTGCTGGGACCGTCGGGCTGCGGCAAGACCACGCTGCTGCGCATGATCGCGGGGCTGGAGACGGCGAGCGAGGGGCGCATCCTGATCGGCGGGCGCGACGTCACGCGGCTCTCGGCCGGCGAGCGCAACGTGTCCATGGTCTTCCAGAGCTACGCGCTGTTCCCGCATATGAGCGTGGCGGAGAACGTCGCCTACGGCCTGGTCTCCTCCGGCCAGCGCAAGCGCGATGCGCTGGTGCGCGCCGAGGCGGCGCTTGCCACCGTGGGCCTCGCTGGCTTCGGGGAGCGGCTGCCCTCTCAGATGTCCGGCGGGCAGCAGCAGCGCGTCGCGGTGGCGCGCGCGCTGGTTCTGGAACCCGACGTGCTGCTGTTCGACGAGCCGCTGTCCAACCTCGACGCGCGGCTGCGGCGCTCGATGCGGGAGGAGATCCGCGCGCTGCAGCAGCGCCTGGGGCTCACCGTCGTCTATGTCACCCACGACCAGTCCGAGGCGCTGGCCGTCTCCGACCGCATCGTGGTGATGCGCAATGCGTCCATCGCGCAGGCCGGAACGCCCGAGGAGCTGTACCGGCAGCCCGACAATATCTTCGTCGCGACCTTCATGGGCGAGGCGAACCACGTGCGCGGCGCGATCGAACGGGTCGACGGTGAGCAGGCGGCACTCTGCCTCGCCACCGCGCGGCTTGTGCTGCCCCATCGCGGCATGGCGGTCGGGCCGGTGGATGTGGTGTTGCGGCCGGAGGCGATCCGCATCGCGGCCGACGGGGCGCTGGCCGCCACCGTCGCGCGCGCGACCTACATGGGCGCGCATATGGAATACCAGTTCAGCACCGCCCTGGGCGAGTTGTTCGCCATCGACGCGGGCCACGCGCTGCGTGCCGCGGCCGGCGACCAGGTCACGCTGGCACTCGATCCCGCGGGGATGGTGATCGTCCGGCCGTGACGGCGCCCGCCTGCATGACCAATGCAGAATTCGTCGAGACAAGTCCCAGGGGTCATTTGCCAATCATGCAGGCGGCCCTGGAAGCTGTCTTGACCGGTGCTCCCCCGCGTCGCACTGCGACAGGCGGAGACACACATGCACCCTCATCCCGCGACCGACCCGCACAGCGCGGCCGAGATCGATCGTCACTCCCGCTTCGCAGCACTCACCCTCGCGATGACGCTGCCGGGCGACACGGTGCTGTACCTGCTGCTGCCGCTGCACGCCGCGGAATTCGGCGTCAGCCTGGCGGAGGCCGGGGTGCTGCTGGCCGCGAACCGGCTGGTGCGCATCGCGGGGTACGGGAAGATCGCGGCCTTCTATGCGCAGCGTGGCCCGCGTGCCGCCTGCACCGTCGCGGCCCTGGCCGCGGCACTCGCGACTCTGGGCTACGCGATGCTGAGCGGGCTTTGGCTGCTGCTCATCGCGCGCCTGCTGTGGGGGCTTGCCTTCGCCGCGATGAACATCGCCAACCAGGCCCTGCCGACGGCCATCCCGGAGGGGGCGGCGCGGCGTAGCGGACACGCGCGATCGATCGTCGCGGCGGGGCCGATGATCGGGCTGCTGGCGGGCGCCGCGCTGGCCGAGTTCACCGGACCGCGCCCGGTCTTTCTCATCCTCGGGCTGGTCTCCCTGCTCGCGATTCCGATGGCGTGGCGGCTGCCGCAGGAGCCCGAGGGTCATGCCGCGCCAGGGCCACGCTTCGCGCTGCCGGCGCCACTGGATGTTTGGTCCTTCGTCTTCGGGCTGACGCTGGACGGGCTGTTCGTCATCGGGTTGTCGATCCTGGCGGCGGAGGCCTTGCCCTCGGGCGCGGGGCTCGCTGCCGGTTCTGCGCTGGCGCTGCGCTATGCGGCGGAGATCGTGCTCTCGCCGGCCGGGGGTGCTCTGGCGCATCGTCACGGGGCGAAGCCGCTGCTGATCGGGCTGTCGCTCGCCTCCTCCGTGGGCCTCGCGCTGCTGGGGTGGGGCGGGGTGCTGCTGTGGCCGGCCGCGGTGGGGATCATCCTGCTCCGCGCGCTGCTGCAGCCGCTGCCAGGGCCGGTCGCCGCGGAGCAGAACCCGGGCCCGGCGCGGGTCCCCGCGCTCGCGCGCCAGGCGACGTGGCGCGATATCGGCGCTGGGGCCGGGCCGCTGCTGGCGGGCGTGCTGCTGCCGGTGCTGCCGGCGCTGGTGCTGTGGGGCGGCGCGGCCCTGCTGCTCGCCGGCGCGAGCCTGGCCTGCCGGAGGCGCTAGCCGCTACAGCAGCCGCGCACGGACCTGGGTGACCAGCAGCTCCGCCAGCACCACGACGACGAGAATCGCGAGCAGGATGGTGGAGACGCGGTCCCACTGGAAGAAGTTGATCGCGTCATCCAGCACCACGCCGATCCCCCCCGCGCCCACCAGCCCGAGCACGGCGGATTCGCGGATGTTGATGTCCCAGCGGAACAGCGCGATGCCCCAGAAGGCCGGCTGCACCTGCGGCCAGACGCCCTTGAGCATGCGGCTGCCCCAGGGCGCGCCGCTGGCGGTGAGTGCCTCCACCGGCCCAGGCGCGCATTCCTCCAGCGCCTCGGACAGCAGCTTGCCCACGAAGCCCACGGAGCGGCAGGCGATGGCGAAGGTGCCGGCCGCCGGGCCAGGGCCGAACACCGCGACGAACAGCAGCGCCCAGACCAGCGAGTTCACCGACCGCGACGCGACCAGGATGAACTGCGCGACGATGCGCAGCGCCGGGACGCGGCAGATGTTGCGCGCGGCCATTAGCGCGACGGGGATCGCGAGAAGGATGCCGAACACCGTCCCCAGGCTCGCGATGTGCAGCGTCTCGACCAGTGCGTCATGCACCGAGGGATAGTAGTGCCCGAGATTCGGCGGCCACATGCGGGTCAGCAGGTCGAGCATCTGCTCCGGCGCGTCGGCCAGGAATTCGGGGATGATCTCGATCGAGCGCAGCGCCCAGACGCAGGCAGCGACGACGCAGAGCCACAGCATGAAGCGCAGCAAGCGTTCGGCGGAACTGTGCCGGTGCCATTCGCGCGCGAGGGCAGGGCTCATCGCAGCGCGGCCCGGATGCGGCCGGCGAGCAGCTCGGCGCCGAAGATCAGCGCGATGATGCAGAGCAGGATGGCGCTCACGAATTCATAGTCGAAGCGCTTGAAGGCGGCGAACAGCGTGCCGCCGATGCCGCCCGCGCCGACGATGCCGACCAGCGTCGAATTGCGCAGGTTGGAATCGAGCTGGTAGATCGAGAAGCCCAGGAAGCGCGATGCCACCTGCGGCAGCACGCCGTAGATCAGCACCGCGGCCGGACCCGCGCCCGAGGCGCGCACCGCCTCGACCTGCTTCATGCTGATCTCCTCGATCGCCTCCGCGAACAGCTTCGCGATGAAGCCCATCGAGGCGATGGTGAGTGCGGCGACGCCGGCCAGTGCGCCGAAGCCGATGGCCTTCACGAACAGGATCGCGACGATGACGTAGTGCAGCGACCGGCACAACGCGATCACGCCGCGCACCGGCGTGCTCAGCCACAAGGGGGCGAGATTGCGCGAGGCCATCAGCCCCAGCGGCAGCGACAGCACGATGCCGAGCAGGGTCGAGAGCACGGCGATCTGCAGGCTTTCCAGCAGGCCCTCGACGAGCAGTTCCCAGCGTTCGAAATTCGGCGGGACCATGCGCGCGAGAAAACGCCCGCCCTCGCCGAAGCCGCGCAGCAGCCGCTCGCCGTCGATGCCGAGCTGGCCGGCGGCATAGGCGAGGTAGGCGAGGCCGAGACCGAAGCCGATGCGTGCGGGCCAGCTGGGCGGGAATGGATTGCGGCGTTCAGCCATCCAGCCAGTTCTCGCCGCCGTAGATCTGGCGCAGATGGGCGGGCTCCAGCGCCTCGGGCGGGCCGTCGAAGATCACTGCCCCACCACTCATGCCGATGATGCGCAGAGCGAAGCGCTTCGCCAGCTCGACATTGTGGATGTTGACGATGACCGGCACCCCGGCCTCGCCGGTCAGCCGCGCCATCAGCTCCATCACCTCGACCGCGGTCTTGGGGTCGAGCGAGGAGGTGGGCTCGTCGGCGAGCAGCAGGGCAGGGGATTGCATCAGCGCGCGCGCGATGCCGACCCGCTGGCGCTGGCCGCCGGAGAGCGCATCCGCGCGCCGCGTCGCCTGGTCCGGCAGGCCGACGGCATCGAGCAGCGCGAAGGCACGCTCGATATCCGCATCGGGGTAGCGGCGCATCCAGGCGCGCCAGAGCGGCACGTAGCCCAGCCGTCCCGTGAGTACGTTCTCCATCACCGACAGCCGCTCGACCAGGTTGTACTCCTGGAAGACCATGCCGATGCGGCGGCGGGCGAGGCGTAGCGCGCGCCCGCGCAGGGCCGCGAGGTCCTGGCCCTCCATCAGGATGGACCCCGCGCTGGGTTCGACCAGGCGGTTGATGCAGCGGAGCAGCGTCGACTTGCCGGTCCCGGATGGGCCGATCACCGCGGTCATCCCGGTCGCGCCGATATCGAGATCGATGCCGCGCAGCACCGGCTTGCCCGGCGTGTAGCTTTTCGAGAGTCCCTTGATGCGGAGGACGGGACTCACTGCGGCCGGGGGGCCGGGGCAGGCTGCGCGGCCGGGGCGGGAGCAGGGGCGGCCGGCGTCTGGGCGGCGCGGCGGCGGGCCTCGGCCTCCAGCTCGCGGCGGCTTTCCTGGTCGAAGGCGGCGCGGGTGTAGGGGGCGTTCACCGCATCGGCCACCGCGCGCACGGGCGCCCATTGCGCCTGGTAGGTGGCCGGCCAGAAGCGGTCATTGCCGCCGAGGTCGCGTGCCATCGAGGCGGGGAAGCGGAAGTCGAAGAAGCACTGCCGGATGCGGCTCGCCAGCTCGGGCTGCAGATCATGCGCGAGGGCGAAGCTGGAGGTGGGGAAGGGGTCGCTCTCCCAGATGACGCGCATGTTGGCGGCGGGCACCTGGCCGCGCCCGATCATGCGGTTGTAGACGTCCGAGGCGACCGGTGCAGCGTCGAAGTCGCCGGCGTTCACGCCCATGACGCTGCGGTCATGGCCGCCGGAGAAGACGACCCGGTAATCCGTATCGGGCGTGATTCCGAGCGTGGGAAGCAGCGCGCGCGGCGCGAGGTTGCCGGAATTCGACGTCGCCGAGGTATGCGCGACGCGGCGGCCACGCAGGTCGGCGAGCGTGCGGATGTCGGAATTGGCGCGCGTGACCATCACGACGCGGTAGCTCTCGAACTCCCGCTCATTGCCCTTGATGGCGAAGGGCACCGCACCGGCGAGGTTGACCGCGAAGGCGGTCGGCCCCGTCGAGAAGCCGGCGATATGCAGCCGTCCCGAGCGCATCGCCTCAACCTGGACGGCGTTGCTGGTGACCTGGAAATACACGGTGCGCTTGCCGGTGCATTGCGTCAGGTGATCGAGCAGCGGGCGGAACTGGTTCGCGTAGAGCGCGGGATCCTCGACCGGCGTATAGGCGAAGACGAGGGTGGAGGGGTTGCGCAGGCGCGACGGGTCGCGCGGGGCATCGGCGACCAGGTCGCGGTTCTCGTCGCAGAAGGCGTCGTCCAGCGCGCCGCGATGGCTGCAGGCAGGCGCCGCGCCTGGCGCTGCGCTTTGTGCAGCAGCGATGCCTGGCAGCAGCACCACCGCGGCGGTGGCGAGAAGCATGCGGATCATTCCTGGTCCCTCCCGGTTCTTCCAACCTCTGTAGCGCGCCGTCGCGGCGCTGTCAGCGTCGCGCGCCGCTCCGGGGCGAAGGGTTGCCAACGGGCAGGGCCGTGCGGCGCGGTAAAGCCGTCCGATGCTCAAGATCGCATGTGATTTCTGGTCGATATCATGGTGGCACCCAATCTTCGCGCCGACGCATCGATGACATGTCCAGCTTCATCGCTGTCGGTTCGTACAGGCCGTAGCCTTGGGACAAGGTTTTGATCTGTGATTCCCGAATCCTTCTATGGAAGACATTTCCAGGAGCCCATCACCGCTGTGCTATTACTTGAAGCGGACCGGCAAACGCCGCATTGTAGATGCGGCCGGGGGCAACACACCAGAACTCAGCCTTGAAGGAGTGTCATGACGGCACTTGGTGCGGTGCGACCCCTCATCGACGCGCTGTGCGCGCGGCCAGGCTCGTGCGAAGGCTGTGAGGCGCGGAGGACAGGCGTCTGCGCGTCCCTCGCGCCCGATATCCTGGCAGAGGTTTCCGACGCCGGTGAACGCGTCGTGTTCGCACCGCGCGAGGCCATTTTTCGGCAGGGCGAGCGCGCATCGCAAATCTACATCCTGCACAACGGCACCGCTCGGTTGACGAAATTGCTTCCCGATGGCCGCCAGGCCTCCGTGGGATTTCGCTTCGGCGGCGATGCCGTGGGGCTCTCGCCCGAAGCGGAGCACCACCTGGGCGCCGAAGCCCTGACAGAACTCGTCGCGTGCCGCATCAATCAGGACGACCTGTCCAATCTGTTCCAGAGGCACCCTGCGCTGCAGAGCCGCCTGATGCAGCTGTGCACGCGCGAGCTGGCCACGACGCAGGAACAACTCGTCGCACTGGCGCGTTTCAGCGCCGAGGAACGGGTTGCCGCTTTCCTTCTCTCGCTGGCCGAGGCGCGCGACCGTCGTGGACACCCCGGGCCCGTCTACGACCTGGCCGCGACCCGCGCGGATATCGGTGAGCTGCTCGGTCTCACGCTGGAAACCGTCAGCCGGACGCTGAGCAAATTCCGCCGCCGTGGCTGGACGCGTCCGGCGGGTTCGCACGCGGTCGAGTTGCTTGACCGCAAGGCCCTGGCGCACTCAGCCTTCGGCCACGCGCCGCCGTGCCCCTGACCTGGCCGCCACGCGTCAGCGCCTGGTGATCCAGGCGGCGGCGCCGAGCATGATCACCACAATCCACAATCCGAGCATTGCCTGGACGATGCCGAAATTGGGCGCGTCGCGCGCGACGATCATGCCGGCCACGATGCCGGAGGCTCCCAGCAGCAGTCGGATCAGCAGCCCCACCGGACGTCCCTCTCGATCGATCCTCACACCGCTTCCGTCAGGCGGGCGTCCCGTCCGGGTGGGATGCCTCTCGCGCGGTCTTTTCCGCCAGTGCCGCGAGGCTTTCGGTGGCCAGCACCGGCGAGCAGAGGCGGCGGCCGTTGTCGCTTAATTCGCGCGTTCCGCGGAGCCAGGCGTCGAACATGGAGCGGCCGAAGGCGATCTGCAGATCGACAATACGCTCCGCCTCCTCCAGCGACCAACGCGAAAGCTCGATGGCCGACTGAGTCGACGGCCAGTCCGCGCCGGTCAAACCCGGCATGGGAAACCGCGGCATGGTGCGTGGCGCCCGGCCGCGGGAGATCGTCTCATCCGGGTCCAAGGCGACCTTGGCCTTCGCGTTCATAGGAGGCTCCTGTCATTGGTAATGCCGCCATTCCGCGCCGCGGCGGCAAGGCACGCCTTGCGCTGAATCAAAGCGACGCCGAAGGGCAGCGCACGATTCCGCTAGGACACGGCAGTCGCACCGACGGCGCAGGCGACGCACGCAGCACAATGCATGTCGCAGGACTGACCCGGCATCGCGCGCCGCATGGGATCGCCAGCGGCATCGCCCCCGGCGCTGATCGCAAACGCGTCAACTTTGCGGTGGATCAAGACTCGGGCGTCGGCGCCTCTCCAGTTTGCCTGCCGACGGCGAGCTTTGCCCGCAACGATGGCAGGGAGATCGGGCATGTACCTCAGGAAGTCTCCAGGACTGGCTAGGTCAGGCGAGGCTTCGCGGCCGTGGACCCGGACCTTCGGCTTCGGTGTGCCCCGTGACCTTGACGCCATGGTCGCTGAATTCGGGCGACGGGTCGCCGAGCGCCTGACGATGTCGGCCCCGGCTGCCGTTCCGGCAGAGGGGGGATCGGCCGGACTGTCGGCAATCGGCGGGCTGGCCATGCAGGACGACCTGTCGATGTCGGTGGCCGACCTGGGGCACGACGACGACATCTTCGACGGTGCCGCTCCCGTTCGTGCGGCGGCATGCTGCGGCAGAACCTCCGCCGGCGGACACGTCTCGCCGGACGCTTCGGACGGGGCCCCATCCAGGTGCGCGACGCGAAGGTGCTCGGGAGAACGACGTTGATGACCTACACGACGCTGCTGGTGAATGTTGGAACCGAGGGCGCGTCCGATGCCCGCATCCGCCTGGCCGAGGGCCTTGCCGCGCAGTTCGGCGCGGCCCTGGTCGGCATGGCGGCGCAGCCCGTCATTGTACCCGTCACATATGACGGGGACGCGACATTCACCATGGAGCTCTTCGCACAGGAGGAGGATCGCGTCGTGAAGGCCCTCGGCAACGCCGAGCGGCATTTCCGCTCGGCCCTGCCGACCGACATCGCGGCGGGCACCGAGTGGCACAGCTTCAGGGAAGACGCTGCCGGCGCGCTGATTCGCGAAGCGCGTTCGGCGGATCTCATCGTCCTGGGCGTCTGCGGTGCAGCCGGCGTCGGGGACGTGCTGATGGCGGCGGGACGCCCGGTGCTGCTCGTGCCGGCGAGTGTCGGCGCGCTGCGGGCAGACAGCGTGGTTGTCGCCTGGCGGGACACCGCGCAGGCGCGGCGTGCGGTCACGGATGCCCTGCCATTGCTGCGCCGGGCGCAATCGGTGCTCGTCCTGGAGTTGTTGGACCGTGAATCAGCGTCGGCCCAGGCGGATGGTGCCGGTGTGGAGGCCGTAGTGGGCCTGCTGAAGCGGCATGGCGTCGCTGCGAGGGGCGAGGCGCGGCCGGTGCGCGAGGCAACGGTCGCAGATGGCCTCATCCAGGCAGCCCGGGACGAGGATGCGGATCTGATCGTAGCGGGCGGCTACGGCCATGCGCGATTGCGCGAATGGGCGTTTGGCGGCGTGACGCGGGACCTGATGACGAAGTGCCCGCTGTGTTGCCTGATGAGCCACTAGCGAGCGACGCCATCGCTACCAAAATCCTTTGCAGCATCCGCCCCGCGCCCATGCCTGCTGCCGTCGGCCCGGACGCCGGCCGAGGTGGAGCAGCGCATCTGCCCGGATCTGCGCACCGCCCTCGCCGATCCAGCGACCCGCGCCCGGATCGCGGCGCGGGGCGCAATCCTGGTCGCTGATTCGCCAGCGGAATCCCTTGCCCTTGTCGGAACCGAGATCGCGCGCATGGCCGCGATCCATCACCGCGCAGGAATCGCCACCGCGCAATGAGGCTGAACATTCTTAATGGGCCAGGCACGTCTGGCTGGCGCGTCCGCCCCGAACGGCGCCGGCTGGATCGGCCATCGCCTACGCATTGGCCCTGACATCGCCATGGTATGAGACAGCGCTGAACGCCGGAGCGCACGATGCCCGACGCCAGCCGCATTCTGCTGGCCGGCCGCGCGCTGCACGCGCTTGACAGCGAAAGCCCCCTGACGGACAGCAACAAAGGTGGCGACAACAACGTCCGAGGGAAGCCCGTGAGCACAGTTGCCAGCGTCAAGCGCATCAGCATTCCACAGATCCGCAGCCGCAAGGGCGCGGAACCCATCGTCTGCCTGACGGCCTATACGACGCAGATGGCGCGCAGGCTGGACCCCCATGTCGACCTGCTGCTGGTCGGTGATTCCCTGGGCATGGTGGTCTACGGCTTCGACAGCACCCTGCCGGTGACGCTGGACATGATGATCGCCCACGGTGCCGCTGTGATGCGCGGGACGGAACGCGCCTGCGTCATCGTGGATCTGCCGTTCGGGAGCTACCAGGAGAGTCCGGAGCAGGCGTTTCGCAGCGCCGCGCGCGTGATGGCCGAAACCGGTGCCAACGGCGTCAAGCTCGAGGGTGGCGTCGAGATGGCGGAGACGGTGCGGTTTCTCGTGCAGCGGTGCATCCCCGTATGCGCCCATGTGGGGCTGATGCCGCAGGCGGTGAACATCGCCGGGGGCTTCAAGGCAACGGGGCGGTCAGACGAGGAGGCGCGGAAGACCATGCTCGATGCCCAGGCCGTGGCCGAAGCCGGCGCCTTTGCCGTCGTGCTCGAAGGCACGGTTGAACCCGTTGCCGCCGCCATTACCGCAGCCTTGACGGTACCGACGATCGGTATCGGTGCCTCCGCCACCTGCGACGGCCAGATCCTGGTTTCTGAAGACGTGTTCGGGCTGTTCAGCGACTTCACGCCGCGGTTCGTCAAACGCTACGCCGACCTGGGCAGCCAGATTTCGGAGGCGGCGCATGCCTATGCCGAGGATGTCCGGGCGCGCCGGTTTCCGTCCAGGGAGCATTGCTTCTTCCCGAAAGCCGCAGGCAGCGCCAAGACCTGAGCCGGCCTTGCTGCGAGACTTGTCCCATGTGCCCAGCCGATGCGGACCCTGAAAGCCCAAGACAATGCTGATCGTCAGAGACCTCGATGACCTGCGCTCGGCGCGAGACAGGCTCGGCCCGCTGGCGCTGGTTCCCACCATGGGGGCGCTGCATGACGGGCACGTCTCGCTGCTCGCGGCGGCGCGCGAGACCGGACTGCCGGTCGCCGCTTCCATCTTTGTCAACCCGCTGCAGTTCGGCCCGCAGGAGGACCTCTCCCGCTATCCGCGCGACGAGGCCGGTGATCTCTCCCGGCTGGAGGCGGCCGGATGCGACCTGGCCTGGCTGCCCCGGGTGGAGGCGATGTACCCGCCGGGACGCGCCACCAGCATCGAGGTGCTCGGCCCCTCCGAGGGATGGGAAGGCGCTGCACGGCCGGGGCATTTCCGCGGTGTCGCCACGGTCTGCGCCAAGCTGTTCAACCAGACCGGAGCCGCCGTGGCGGTGTTCGGCGAGAAGGACTGGCAGCAGTATCAGGTGATCCGTCGCATGGTCGCCGATCTGGACCTGCCGGTGCGGATTATCGGCGGCCCGACCGTGCGCGAACCGGATGGGCTTGCGATGTCCTCCCGCAACCGCTTCCTCGATAAGGCCGACCGCGCCCTGGCACCGCTGCTGCACCGCGCGATGCAGTCAGCCGCAACGGCGATGCTGGGCGGGACCAACGCCGCGGCAGCGCTCGAAGCGGCGCGGGCGGGGCTCATTGCTGCGGGGTTCGCGGTTGACTACCTGGCGCTGGTCGAGAGCACGACGCTGCGAGAGGCGACGGTGCCGCCCGGCAGGCTCATCGCCGCGGCGAAGCTCGGCGGGGTGCGTCTGCTGGATAATATCGCGGTGGGGTAGGGGCGGGAGTACCGAGCGGTGTGGAGGACCGGGAACGACGTTGCCCACGCGTGCCGCCCAGCCACCAACGAGGCCGCGGGTGCTGCGCCATATCGCCGAGCGAGCCTCACGGCCACAGGTGACTGCTAATGCTCAGAATCCGACAGCTCGCCGCGCCCTGGTGTAACCGGCCATGACCACGAACGGCGCATGGGTTACCGCAGCACCGCAAGACCATCCACCGCGAGTGCGCCTTGGCGTTCGGGAAGGACGAAAAGCGGGTTTATTTCCGCCTCCAGCAGTCGCTCGCCCGCCGCATCAACCATGGCGGCGAAGGCCATCACGGCATCGACCAGCGCCGGCACATCGGCGGCCGGGGTGCCGCGATAGCCGCGCAGCAGCCGGGCAGCCTTCAATTCCCCCACCATCGCCTCGGCGTCAGCTCGAACGATCGGCAGCAATCTCAGGGTCGTATCCTGGAATAGCTCCGCCGCGACGCCGCCCGAGCCCAGCAGGATCACGGGGCCAAGCTGCGGGTCGCGGTGGAAGCCCAGGATCATCTCTACCCCGCCGCGGATGCGCTCCTGCACCAGGAACCCTTCGGGCGCGGGCGCGCCGGCGGATTTCAGCCGCTCCAGCATCGTGGCGCAGGCCTGGGGAATCTGGTCGGCCGTCAGGCCAACCTTTACGCCGCCGAGGTCGCTCTTGTGGGCGATGGCGCGGGAGAGGATTTTCAGAACCACCTCGCCGCCCAGCGCGCGCGCAGCGGCTTCGGCGGCCGTAGCATCGGACGCCACGTGCTCGCGCGTCACCGGCACGCCGAAGCGTGCGAACAGCGCCTTGCTCTCGGCTTCGTTCAGGTTGCCCGAAGGCAGCCCGGCCAGCACGGCGGGATCCGGCGCCACCGGCGCGGCCAGCTCGGGCAGTGCGCCGGGGCGCAGCGCGCGCAGCACCGACGCGCAGCTCTCGGGAGTCGCGAAAGCCGGGATGCCCTTCCCGTTCAACAGCCGCACGATGTGCGGTGCGTGCGGGCTGACATAGGCCAGCACCGGCTTGTCGCTGAGCGCCCGGCATTCCTCGATCGCGCCCGCGACGATGTCGGGCGTGGCGAGCGCGGAGGAGCCGATCACCACCACCACGGCATCGTAGCTGGGGCTGTCCAGCAGCGCGGCGATGGACCCGCGGAACAAATCCGTCCGCAGTCCTGCGAGCGTCACGTCCACCGGGTTCCGCCCGATCGCCGAGGGCTCCTCGTTCAGCAGCGTAGCCAGGCGGTCTGTCGTGACCTGGTCGGGTGTGGGCACCTCGATCCCGGCGAGGCCGCAATTATCGGCCAGCAGCGTTCCCGCGCCCCCCGTCGAGGTCAGGATCGCGACCCGGTTCCCGGCCATGCGCCGGCCGGACGCCAGCGCGGCGGGGATGTCGAGCAGGTCGTTGAAGGTTTCGGCGCGGATCACGCCGAACTGGCGGAACAGCGCGTCGTAAACGCGGTCCGCGCCGGCCAGCGCGCCGGTGTGGGAGGTCGCGGCGCGTGCGCCCGATTCCGAGCGGCCGACCTTGTAGACCACGATGGGCTTGCCGAGTTCGGCCGCACGGCGTGCGGCGCGCTTGAAGGCCTCGGGCCGGCGCAGCCCCTCCATGTAGACCGCGATCACGTCCGTTGCCGCGTCCTCGACCAGTTCCGCGATCAGGTCGCTGCTGTCGAGGTCCGCCTCGTTGCCCGTGGAGACGAGCTTGGCGAAGCCGATGCCCCGGTCCGCGGCGCGCGAGAGCAGCGAGCCCAGGATGCCGCCACTCTGCGACACGACCGAGATGCGCCCGGCCGGCAGGTCCGCCACTTCAAGCGCGCCGGTCGCCGAGAGCATGATGCCGTCGGTCAGGTTCACGAGGCCAATGGTGTTCGGCCCCAGCAGGCGCATGGTGCCGGCCGCTTCCTTCAACGCCAACTGGCGCCGCGCGCCATCCTCGTTCGCCTCGCCATAGCCGCTGGCGAGCACGATGGCCGCCTGGCACCCCTTGGCCGCGAGGTCGCGCACCGCGGCTTCCGCGCGGTCCGGACCGAGCAGCACGATGGCCGCATCGGGTGCGCCTGGCAGCGAGGCCACGTCGGGATAGCAGCGCAGGCCGGCGATGGTCTCGACGCGCGGATTGACTGGCCAAATCGCGCCCGCAAAACCGTATTTCTGCAGGTAGCCGACCGGCCGGCCCGTCATCTTGCCGGCATCGGCGGAGGCGCCGATCACGGCGACACTGCGCGGGCGCAGCAGGGCCCCGATCGCGCTCATGCCGCGCCTCCCTTCGCAGCGCGGCGCTGGGCCACGCCCTCGAGGAAGGACGCGACCGACTCTTGATGCTCGCGGGAGGAGTAGCAGATGGCCTGTGCCTGGCTGCCGAGGTCGAAGACCTGGTCCACCGTCAGCTCGAATGTCTGGTCGAGGATCTTCTTGCTCAGCGCGATTGCTGCCGGCGCCGCCTTGCTGAGCTCGGCGGCCCAGGCGCAGGCATCGGCCAGCAGCGCGTCCGCACTCGTCACGCGGTCGATCATGCCCAGGTGCAACGCCTCTTCCGGCTCCACCGTGCGGCCGGAGAAGATCAGCTCCTTCGCGCGCGAGAGTCCGACGCGGCGGGGCAGGAAATACATCCCCCCGCCATCGGGAATGAGGCCGCGGAGGATGTAGGTCATCGCGAAGCGCGCGGCATCGGAGGCGACGATGAAGTCGCAGCAGAGGGCAACGTCGCAGCCCAGGCCCGTCGCCGCGCCGTTGACCGCGGCTATGGTAGGCTTGGGCAGTGCGTGCAGCAGGGAGATGGCGTGGTGCGTGCGCTGCTGGCGACGCCAGCCGTTCAGCGCGACTTCGCCCGGCGGGACCGAGAGCCGCGCCTGCATGGATTTCACGTCGCCGCCGGCGCAGAAGCCCTTGCCGGCACCGGTGACGACCAGCGCCTTGATGGAATCCGTGCGCGCGACGTGGTCGAGCGCGGCCATGAGGTCGGCGCGCATCTCGTCGTCGATGGCGTTGCGTGCGGCGGGGCGGTTTAGCGTGAGGACGGCCACCGGGCCGTCGGCCTGCAGCAGGATCGCGTCGGAGGGCTGGGAGGTCTGGGTCATGGCGTCTGTCCTCTCGGGATGGCGGTGCGGGTTCATTCGGCGCGGATGTTCGTGCGGGTGACGACCTGCTGCCAGCGGGCGCGGTCCTCGGCGATGTAGCGGCCGAAATCCGCGGGCTGCGGGCTGGGCTCGACCTCGGCACCTTCCTCCGTGAGGCGGCGCTGCACGGAGGCATCCGCGAGCGTCGCGCCCAGTGCGGCGTGCAGTGCGGCGATGCGAGCGGGCGGCGTGCCGGCGGGCGCGAGCAGGCCGTACCAGGTGGCCGAGAGGATGTCGGGGAAGCCGACCTCGGCTGTGGTCGGCACGTCCGGCAGGATGGCCAGGCGCCGGGGCGAGGCGACGGCGAGCGCGCGCAGGGTGCCCGCGGCGATGTGCGGCAGGAAAGGGGCGGCGGCGTTGGTGATGAGCTGCACGCGCCCTGCGATCACATCCGTCATGGCAGGGCCGGTGCCGCGATAGGGCACGTGGTCCATCTCCGCGCCGAATACCTGGGCCATCAGCGCACCGAGCAGGTGGCCGGTCGTGCCCACGCCGGGGCTCGCGTAGGAGACGGGCGTGCCGCCGCTGCGGGCCAGGGCGCGCAATTCGGTCATGGTGGTCGCGGGCACCCGGGGGTTGATGGCGATGACCGCGGGCGAGGCGCCGATGAAGCCGATCGGCGCGAAGTCGCGGATGATGTCGTAGGGCACGCGCGGCTGCACCAGCGAGCTGATGAGGAAGCTGCCGCTGCCGCCGAGCAGGAAGGTGTAGCCATCCTTCGGGGCGCGGGCGACGGCCTCGCTGCCGATGACGCCGCCGGCGCCGCCGCGGTTCTCCACGATCACGGATTGGCCGAGGCGTGCGCCCATGCCCTCGGCGATCATGCGGCCGACGATGTCGTTGCTCCCCCCCGCCGTGAAGGGGATGACCATGCGCAGCGGGCGATCGGGGAAAGCTGCCTGCGCCGCAGCCCGGCGTGCGGGCGCCAGGGTCAGGGCGGGGATGAGGGCGAGGGCGGTGCGGCGGAGCATGGTGCGTTCTCTCCTGATGTCATAGTCGCGGCCGTTCGGTGGACCGCGTGATGGCGCTACCTGCCACCCCGCACGACGCCGCGGTAAGCCCAAGAGATTCTGGCCGCACCCCAACGCCGTGTTAGGGTCGACCCATGCCGCGCAGCACCCTTCCGCTCGAGAGCCTCTGGGTCTTTCACCTCATCGCGGAAACCGGGAGCATCACGGGTGCGGCCGCGGCGATGAAGGTGACCCAGCCCGCGGTGAGCCGGCGCGTGCGGGAACTGGAGGCGGAGCTCGGCTGCGCACTGGTGCGACGCAGTTCCAACGCGCTGCGATTGACCGAAGCCGGCGAACGCTTCGCGCGCGACCTGCGCGAAGGCTTCGCCACGCTGGAGGCGGCGACACGCACGCTGCGTGCGCAGGATGCGCCGCTGCGCATCCGCGCCTACACGACCTGGGCGCTGCGCTGGCTGATCCCGCGCCTGCCGGCCTTTGCGAAGGAACACCCGGGCATCGAGGTCGAGGTCTCGACATCCACCGCCCCGATCGACCTCGCGCGTGAGGGCCTGGATGCCGCAATCCGCACCGCGCCGGTCGATAATCCGCCCGCGCCGGCTGCGCGCCGGCTGCAAGCTGTCCGCATTGCGCCCTTCGCCGCACCCGCGCTGGCGAGGGGCTGGAAGCGCGGCACGGCGCTGCCGGGGCGCCTGCTCGGCAGCACCGTACGTGCGGAGGATTGGCGGCTCTGGCACCGGCATGCTGGCATGCCCGCGGGACCGGCGCCGCTGCTGTTCGAAAGCACGACACTCGCCATCCAGGCGGCGCTGGAAGGGCTGGGCACGGTCATCTGCCCGCCGGTCTTCGTGCAGGAGGAGGTTCGTGCGGGGCGACTTAGGGCGCTCGCCGGTGAGAGCGTGCTGGCGGGCGACTGCTACTGGCTGATCCTGCCGCAGGGGCGGGTCGGGCCCGCGTTGCAGCTCTTCGCCGACTGGCTGTCGCGCGAAGCCGTCGTCGAGCCTGGCCCGGAATTCCCGGGGCTGCGGCGCGACAAGGCGGCGGGCGCCGGGCGCCGCCGTGCGGGCTGAGCGGCCTGCGCGCGTGCGGCGCGAACCGTGGTAAGCCTCGCGTCCATGACCGCGTAACGCGGCAATCGGACTGCGAGGAACCATGAGCCAACACATCCGACGCCGCAGCGCCCTGTGGGGTGCGACGCTGCTGCCCCTGGCGTCGCTCACGCGTCCGGCACTGGCGCAGGGGAATTGGCCGGAGCGGCCGGTCACCCTGATCGTTCCCTTTGCGCCAGGCGGTTCAAACGACGTCTCCGCGCGGCTTCTCGCACCCTCCTTGCAGTCGCTGCTGGGCCAGAGCTTCGTCGTAGAGAATCGCAGCGGCGGTGGTGGCTCCATCGGGACGGCGCAGGCCGCGCGCGCCCAGCCGAATGGCTACACGGCTCTCGTCTCGGCGGCGAGCAACCATGTTATCGGCCCGCACGTCACGCGCGCGCCCGGCCCACCGCCGAAGGACACGCTGAGCGGTGTCTCCGCGCTGATCGAGGTGCCCCTGGCGCTGGCCGTAAACCAGAGGAGCGGCATCACGAACCTCGGCGAACTGCTCGCATTGCTGCGGCGCGAGCCCGGGCGGCACAGCTATGCGTCGTCCGGCACGGGAAGCACGCATCACCTGGCCGGCGAGCTCTTCGCGCAGAAAGCGCAGGTCGACATCACGCATGTTCCCTATCGCGGCGGCGGTCCGGCGCTGGGCGCCCTGCTGAGCGGCGAGATCGGCATGGCATTCCTGAACCTGCCGACCCTGCTACCCCAGGCCCAGGCCGGGTTGATCCGACTGCTGGGCCTGACCGAGCCTCGCCGCAGCGCGCTGCAGCCGGACATCCCCACGCTTGCGGAGGTGGGTCTGCCGGACGTGCTGGTGCCGTCCTGGGCCGCGATGTTCGTGCCCCGCGGCACGCCGGCGCCGGTGATCGCGCGCTTCAACGCCGCGATCCGCGAGGCGCTGGCGAGCGAGGCGTTGCGCACGCGCTTCCTGGCGCTGGGCGTGGAGCCGCGCGCCTCCTCGCCCGAGGAGCTCGACCGCATCGTGGAGCGCGATTTTGCTTCGTGGGGACCGGTCGTGCGCTCGAGGAACATCACGCCATGACCGCCCCATTGCGGGAAGGCGCAGACCCCCGCCCCTTCGCGGGGCTTCGGGTGATCGACACGACGCATGTGCTGGCGGGGCCTTTCGCGGCCTACCAGCTCGCGGTGCTCGGTGCGGACGTCATCAAGGTGGAATCGCCCGATGAGCCGGACCAGGCGCGCATGCAGGGCTCCGACCGGCGTCTGAGCGACGCACGGATGGGCACGGCCTTCCTGACCCAGGCCTCGAACAAGCGCGCCATCACGCTCAACCTCAAGACGCCCGGGGGCGTCGAGGTGATGAAGCGGCTGGTGGCGACCGCCGACGTCTTCGTCGAGAACTACAGGCCCGGCGCCTTCGATGCGCTCGGCCTGGGCTATGAGGCGCT
>JAZKFA010000290.1:0-8377 GCA_040386655.1 Pseudomonadota bacterium
AAACGTACACGTTTCACCCTCGCAGGTTCCAGGGGCAGAGCCCCTGGCCTTGCTCACTTCCGGAACAGGTTGCCCCCGTCCACATCCACCACCGTACCGCTGAGATAGGCTCCGCGGGCTGAGGCGAGGAACACGCTCAGCCAGGCGATTTCCTCGGGTTCGGCGGGGCGTCCGAAGGGCAGGTCCGCGAGCATTTCCTCCCAGCGCGATTCGTCACCGAACTTTTGCTGGGCGCGGTTCTTGGAGAGGGTGACGATGCGGTCCGTGCGCGTGGCGGCGGGGTTGATGCCGGTGACGCGCACATTGTTGGCCGGCGATGCGCCGCCGAGCGCGCGGGTGAAGGCGATCAGGGCTGCGTTGCCGGCAGCGCCGCAAATGTAGTCGGCGCGGGGTGCCTGGCCGGCCATGCCGATGATGTTGACGATGGCGCCGGCGTTCGCGGCTTCCATCTGCGGGAGGTACAGCTGGCACAGGTGGATGTAGCCCATCACCTTCAACGCCCAGGCGTCCGTCCAGCGCTGGATGCTGATGTCGGCCAGACGGCCGCCGGGGATGGCTCCGGCATTGTTGACCAGGATGTCGATCGTGGGATGCGCCTCGGCCAGTGCGCTGCGCGCGGCGCCGTCGGACAGGTCGGCGGCGTGAATGGCGACTCCGACATTGTGCCGCTTGCGGATGCCCGCGGCCGCGGCTTCGAGGGTCTCTGCGCTGCGCGAGACCATGATGAGGTCGCAGCCCTCCGCCGCGAAGGCTTCGGCGCAGGCGAGGCCGATGCCTTTCGAGGCACCGGTGACCAGCACGCGCTTGAAGCGCAGCTCCATGTCCATGGCCTAGATCACCATCTCGATGAGGAAGGGTCCCGGCCGCGCGCAGGACTGCGCGAGCAGGTCGCCCACCTGTTCGAGCGTGGTGGCCTGCGCGGCCTCGACGCCCATCCCGTTCGCCAGCTGCACCCAGCCGATGTCGGGATTGGAGAGGTCGAGCATGTCCATCGCGGTGCGGCCGGGGTTGGCGCCGACGCCCTGGTATTCGCCAAGCAGGATCGCGTATTTGCGGTTGGACAGCACGATGGTGGTCACGGGAAGCTTCTCGCGCGCCTGCGTCCACAGCGCCTGCAGCGTGTACATCCCACTGCCGTCGGCCTGCAGGCCGATGACGCGCCGGCCAGGTGCGCCGAGTGCAGCACCCGTCGCGAGCGGGAAGCCGCAGCCAATGGCGCCGCCGGTGATGTGCAGCCAGTCATGCTGCGGGGCGGCGAAGGTCTCCTTGTAGAAGCCGCGGCCGAAGCTGACGCTCTCGTCGGCGATGATGCACCCCTCCGGCATCAGCGCGGCGATGGTGCGCGCGAGTCCTTCTGGCGTGGGCGCACCGCGGGCGGCCTCGGGGCGCGGGCCGGGGTCGGCGATGTCGGCCGTGGGCGCGCCGAGTTCTTCCACCAGCGCAAGCAGCGCCGCCTCGGCATCCTGCTCGTAGCGGGTGAGCACGTGGACGCCGGCGTTCTCCGGGTAGTGCTTAGAGGGCTTGCCCGGGTAGCCGAAGAACCCGACCGGCGCCTTCGCATTCACCAGGATGATGTGCTCCACGCTGGCGAGTGCGGCGATCGCCTGGTCCACCGGGTAGGGCACGCGTTCCAGCGGTAGCCGGCCGCGGCCGCGCTGCACGCGCGCGTTGGACCCCTCGGCGAGCAACCGGCAGCCGGTCGCGGCCTCGATCCGGTGCGCGAGCTTCTGGGCACCCTCGCGCAAAGCCGGGCCGCCGAGCAGGACCAGCACGTTGCGCTTCTCGCGCAGCACGCGCGCGGCGTTGCGGATGGCGTGGGTCTCGGCCTGCGGGGTGGCGGGCACCGGCAGCGGCTCGGCAACGACCCCGCCCGGATCCCAGCAGGTGTCGGACGGCAGGATCATGGTCGCGATCTGGCCGGGCGAGGTGCGCGCGATCTGGGTCGCGACGGCAGCGTCGGAACCGACATCGGCGGCATGCGCGCTGGTGCGCACCCAGGCGGATACGCCGCGCGCCCAGCCTTCGGTATCGGCGGTCAGCGGCGCGTCATAGGGGCGGTGATAGGTCGCCTGGTCGCCCACGATGTTGACGATGCCCGAACGCGCGCGGCGCGCATTGTGCAGGTTCGCCAGGCCGTTCGCGAGGCCGGGGCCACAATGCAGCAGCGTGCAGGCGGGCTTTTCGACCATGCGGAAATAACCATCCGCCATGCCGGTCACCACATTCTCCTGCAGGCCCAGCACGCATTTCATGCCGGGGATGCGGTCGAGCGCGGCAACGAAGTGCATCTCGCTGGTGCCTGGGTTCGAGAAACACACATCGACGCCGCCCTTCAGCAGCGTGTGGACCAGGCTTTCAGCGCCGTTCATGGAATTCCCTCCGCATCGAACTCGGCGCAGGTTGCGCGCCACGGGCGGCGTGGGCAAGCCGCCGAGCGAAGCGGCTGAAGACCGCCGCATCGGGGCGCGCCCTCAGCGCGCACCGCCAGGCCGAATGGCCGAACGCCGGTCGTCCGGCGAAAGGCAAGCAGGCGAAGCCTGCGCCCGCTGTCTGAGGGCACATCAATTCGACGTCGCGCCCGCCTCGCGCAGCACCGGGCCCCAGCGGGCCGTCTCCTCGCGCATGAAGCGGGCGAGCTCGGCCGGCGTGCTCGGTGCTGGTTCCAGCCCGTGTCGGCTGAGGCCGCCGGCGACCTCGGGGTCGCGCAGCGCCTCGACCAGGGCGGCGTTCAGCCGCGCGATGATGGGTTCGGGCAAGGCGCGCGGGCCCATCAGCGCGTACCAGTTCGCGATCTCATAGCCCGGCAGATTCGCGGCCTCGGCCACCGTCGGCACGGTGGGCGCCAGCGCGCTGCGTTCCTTGTTAGGCACGCCGAGCGCGCGGAGCCGCCCGGCCTCGATATGCGGCAGCACGGTCGCCGCCGTCGCGACGGAATAGTCCACCTTGCCCGAGAGGATGTCGGAGATCAGCTGCCCGCCGCCGCGATAGGGCACGTGAACGGTGCGGATATTGGCCTGCCGCTCCAGCAGCAATCCCGCAAGGTGGCCGGCGCTGCCCACGCCCGAACTGCCATAGGCGATGGCGTCGGGCCGCACCCGCGCCGCGGCGATCAGCGCGGCAAGGTCGCGCCAGGGCCGGTCCGGCGGCACCACGAGTAGGTTGGTCACATCGACCGAGCGCCCGATCGGGGTCAGGTCCGTCAGCATGTCGAAGGACAGCCGCGAGAGGATGGGGTTCATCACCAGCGACGCGATGGTGCCCATCATCAGCGTATGCCCGTCCGGTGCCGCGATGACGGTCGCCTCGGAAGCGATGTTGCCCGAACCGCCAGGCCGGTTCTCCACCACGAATGGCTGGCCGAGCAGCGCCTGCATCTTGGCCGCGACGATGCGCGTGGTGACGTCCGTCCCGCCGCCGGCGGTGAAGCCCACCAGCACACGGATGGGCCGCGTCGGCGACCATGGCGCCTGCGCAAGGGCGGGATGGGCGAGCGCCGCACCGGCGGCGAGCCCGGCGAAATGCCGGCGGGTGAACATGGATGCATCCTCGATCTTGTCCTTGGGGGCGATGCTAGACGCTGTCGTGGCGGAGCGGAAATCGCTCGTCGATGATTTCGCCGTCAGCCGCGCCCTTCGCGCTTGGCGCGGTCCCGCAGGAAGGGCGCCAGGACCAGCCCGGCCAGGACCACCGCCAGCACGTGTCCGGGCAGCGCGACGCCTGCACCGAAGGCGTCGACCGCAAGCCCGGTCAGCAGCGGCGGCAGGGCAAAGCCAATATGTGCAACGAGGAAGAAGCCTGCTGCCGCACGCGCACGCAATTCCGGCGTTGCCGCCGCCGAGGCCGCCGAAAGCCCGCCCAGGAACAGGAAGCCATAGGCGGCGCTGCCAATCACGGCCCCGCCCGCCAGCAACGGCACCACCGCGCCGCTCAGCGTGCCCCAAACCGCCAGGCCATCGCCCAGCGCCATCAGCACGAGCCCCGTCAGCACCGCCCGCCCCGCCGCGACCCCGCGCAGGAAGGGCTGCACGACCACGCCCACCAGGATCATCACGCAGACCGCGAAAGGGCCGAGCCGCGGCGAGCCCTGCGCGGCCAGCGCGGCCGGAATCGCCGTCAGCATCACCCCCGTGGTGCCCCAGGCCGGCAACATCCCCAGCGTGGAGGCAAGCGTGCCGCGCGGAAACGCCGGCAGGCGCAGCCAGGGGCCCCGCGGGCCGGCCCGCGTCTCCGGCAGCCAGGCGATGCTTGCGAGTGCCACCGCGCTTACCGCCAGGTGCAGCCAATAGGTGAAGGGCGGCTCAGCACCAGGCGCGAGCAGCAGCGCGCCCAGGGTGATCAGCCCGCCGATACCGAAGCCGCCCGCGGTGCCGGCCGCGGTGATGCTGGCCGCGCGCGCGCCGCCCGCGCCCAGCTCCGCCGCCCAGGCGGTGCCCGCGCCTGCGATAACCCCGGTCGCCAGGCCCTGCAGCATCCGCGCGGCGCCGAGTGCGGCAAGGCTGGGTATCATGATCAGCAGGATGATGGACACGGCCGCCAGCAGCAGGCCAAGGATCATGCAGGGCTTGCGGCCAATGCGGTCTGACAGCGCACCCAGCAGCGGCGCGGTGATGATGACCGTGCCAGCATAGGCCACGAAGGCCATGGCCAAGCCGCCGGCACCCGCGCCGCTGCGCGATGCATAGGCGGTGTAGAGCGGCATCGGGATGGTGGTGGACAGCGCCACGGTGAAGACCGCGAGGCCAACGAGAGCGGGGCGCATGGCAGCAACGGCTAGAGCAAAAGAAGCAAGACCGGGGAAAAGAATTTCCCCGGACCCCATTCTCTTATTTTTGGCGACGGGTGCGGTTGGCTACGCGGTCGCCGCCTGGCGTGAGCCGAGCAGGCGGGCGGGGTCGAGGGCCAAGGCGCCGGCGCCGAGGCCGGCCTGGACCAGCATCAGCACCGTCCACAAGGCGGGGAACTCGTAGCCGCCGCGAGGGGCGGTGAAGAGCCAGCCATTGGGCAGGTGCTGCAGCGTCGCGCCGATCATGATCGGGATGAACAGCAAGGCCACCGCGCGGGTCCACACACCCAGGATCAGTGCGATGCCGCCGAACAGCTCAGCGAAGGCGACGATCGCGCCGAATACCGGCGGAAAGCCAAGCTGGCCGAAATAGCCCATCGTGCCTTCAAGGCCAAAGGTGCCGAGCTTCAGCAGGCCGCCATGAAGGACGAACATGACGCCGAGGCTGACACGCAGCAGCAGCGCGGCGTAGGGGGTGGTCTGGGTGACGGAGGGTGCCATCGGATGAACTCCTGTGCAGGTTTCTGTGGAGCGGAACCTGCGCCACACCGGTGCGCGCTTCCAACGCCAAGGCAAAACGATCATCATCACGGCAGCGAATGACCGACCCCGAACACCTCGACCTCAACCTGCTACGCGTCTTCGACGCCGTGGCGCGTGAACGCCACGTCACGCGCGCGGCGCAGCGGCTGAACCTGTCCCAATCCGCGGTCTCCAACGCGCTCGCGCGGCTGCGCACGGCACTGGGTGATGAGCTGTTCCTCCGCCGCCCCGGCGGGGTCGAACCCACCGCGCTCGCGCTGTCGCTGATCGCGCCGGTGAGCGAGATGCTGGGGCGCCTGCGCGAGACGCTCGCCTCCCACGCGCCCTTCGATCCCAGCAGCAGCGACCGCGTCTTCGCCGTGGCGTTTTCCGAATATGCGGAGGTGACGCTGGCCCCGCCGCTGCTCGCGCGCATGGCGCAAATCGCGCCGGGCTGCCGCCTGGCAATCCGCCACGCCGACCGCACCAATGCCGAGGCGCTGCTCGAGGGTGGCGAGGCGCTGCTCGCCGTCGCCGTGTTGCGCGAGCCGGCCGCGATCTACACCCGCGTCATGCTGATGGCGGAGGAGTTCCTGACGCTGATGCGGCGCGACCATCCGCTCGCTTCAGGCGACATGACGCTGGAGCGCTTCACCTCCGTCCCGCATCTGCTGCACTCGCCCAATGGCTCGCGCAGCGGCGCGCTGGATGGGCCGCTGCGCGAGGCGGGCTACCCGCGCCGCCTCGGCGCCGTGGTCGCGCATCTGGGCGCGGTGCCCGCGATCCTGCAGAGCACGGACATGGTGATGACGCTATCTGCCCGGCTGGCGCGCGGGATGGCCGCCGCGCATCCGTTGATAACGCGCGACTGCCCCATCGCAATCGAGCACACGCGGCTGTCGCTGGTCTTCCATCGCCGCTTCGAGGCCGATGCCGGGCACACCTGGCTGCGCCGGCTGCTGATGCAGGTGGCCAAAGCCGCCTGAGGGTCAGTCCTGCCGCGGTACCGGAAGCTTCGCGCGGCGCGCCGAGAACAGCAGGGCCAGTCCCGCCAGCGTCACCGCGCCGCCGGCGAGGTCGGAGACCAGCAGCCGCTCATCCAGCAGCGCCCAGCCGAGCAGCGCCGCGACGGGCGGCGCCAGCAACTGCAAGGCGGAGGCGGTCGCCGGCGGCAGCCGCCTGAGCATGAGGAAGTAAAGCGCGTAGCCGGCGAGGCCCACCACAAGCACGGTCCACATCAGCGCCAGTGCGGTGTGCAGGCTGAGCGTGTCCGGAAAGGGAATGCCAAGGATCAGCGCCAGCAGCGACAGCATCGCCCCTGCCCCGAGCGTCTGCCCGAGATTGGCCGTCCAGGCATCCACCCGGCCGCGCGCCGGGGCGAAGCACAGCACGCCGATGGCCTGCGACAGGGCACCGGCGAGCGCGAGCAGGATGCCGCCGAGCTCGACCGCCGCCATGCCCTCGCCCGCGCGGCTGACTCCCAGCAGCGCCACACCCGCCCAGCCGAGTCCAAGCCCGGCCCAGGCACGCGCCCCAAGTTGCTGGCCAAAGAACAGCCGCTCACCGAGTGCGACGAACAGCGGCGCGATGGCGGAGATCAGCGCGACCAGGCCGGAGGGCGTGGTCGCCATCGCAAGCCAGGCGCAGGCGAGATATCCGCCAGTGCCGAACACCCCCATCAGGCCTAGGCGCAACGTATCGGCGCGCGAGGGCACCTTCAGGCGTCCCATTGCCCAGACCACGAGGGCGACCAGCGGTGCCGCGATGACAAAGCGCAGGGCAAGAGCGCCCAGCGGCGACCACTCCAGCACGATGAAGCGTGCGGAGGTGAATGCGGAGGCCCAGATCAACACGAACAACAGGCCAGCGGCCATGGCGTCAGAACGGGCCTTGCCCGGACCCTTTCGTCAGTGCGGGGCCCGCCGCGCGAGCGCCGCCTCGAGGGTGTTTTCCAGCAGGCACGCGATGGTCATCGGACCCACGCCTCCAGGCACCGGCGTGATGCAGCCCGCGATCTCGGCAGCCTCGGCGAAGGCGACATCGCCCACCAGCTTTCCGTCCGGCAGCCGGTTGATGCCGACATCGATCACCGCTGCCCCCGGCGCGATCCAGTCGCCGCGGACCATCTCCGCCCGCCCCACGGCAGCAACGAGAATATCCGCACGGCGGCATTCTGCGGGCAGGTCGCGGGTGCGCGAATGTGCGATGGTCACGGTACAATCGGCGGCCAGCAGCAGCTGCGCCATCGGCTTGCCCACGATGTTGCTGCGGCCCAGCACCACCGCGCGCGCGCCGGACAGGGTCACGCCCGCTGCTCGCAGCAGGTGCATCACGCCCTTGGGCGTGCAGGGAACCAGGCCCGGCTGCCCATTGGCCAGGCGCCCGGCATTGATGGGGTGGAAGCCATCGGCATCCTTGGCCGGGTCGATCGCAGCGATCACGGCCAGCGCGTCGATGTGCTTTGGCAGCGGTAGCTGCACCAAAATGCCGTCCACCGCGGGGTCGGCGTTCAGGGCGGCGACCTGCGCCAGCAGCGCGGCCTCGCTGGTCTCCGCCGGCAGGTGGATGGTGGCGCTGTCGAATCCCGCGGCGGCCGCGGCGCGGTCCTTATTGCGGACATACACACCCGAGGCAGGGTCCTCGCCCACGCGCACCACGCGCAGGCCGGGCCGAAAGGACAGCCTCGCGATGCGGGCGGCGAGCGTCGCACGCAGACCCTCGGCCACGGCCTTGCCGTCGATGATGCGGGCCGTCATGCCAGCGCCTCCAGCCGCGCGATCAGGGCGGCGGTATCGCCCGCGATGTGGAAGGATTTCTCGCGCGAGGTCGCACCGTGGCGCAGCGCGATGCTGGCCTGCGGCACGCCGAGTGCCTCGCTCAACGCGTAGCGGACGGCGTCATTGGCGCGGCCATCCTCGGCGGGCGCGGTGACGGCGATGCGCAGTCGCGGGCCATCGGCGGCCGGGGCCAGCCCACCCACGCCGGGACGGCGCGCCCGCGGCTGCGCCTTCACGCGCAGCGCGACTCCGTCCGGCGCGGCGTCCCAGGCGCTCAAAAATACAACCCGTTGAG
>JAZKFA010000291.1:0-5461 GCA_040386655.1 Pseudomonadota bacterium
TGGGGTCCGGGGATCGGCGCGATCCCCGGCGGGGTCGCGGGGCAGAGCCCCCGCCTTGTTACCCTCGCCCTACCCCACCGCCTTCAGCACTTCCGTCGCGTGGCGTTCGCGGCCGGGGGCGGTGATTTCGTAGCGGCCGTCCGGGCGCGGGTGCGCCAAGCCCAGCGTCGTTAGGCGTTCGAGGCAGGGCCCGTCTTTCAGCCCTGGGGGGCGGCCGTGGTCGGAGACCAGGGTCAGGCGGTGCAGTGCCGATCGGCAGCAGGTTTCCAGGTAGGGCTCGTTCCACATCCTTCGCAGGGTGGGGGTGGGCCGTGTGCGCTTCAAGACATCTCAGAAGGAAGGATAGGCGTCATGGCTGTTGAGTTTGATCCTGCGTCGTGGATCCGGTTCGTCGAGATCCCTGTGGCGGCTGGGTTGTTCTGGATGATCCATGGCTTGCGCCAGGATTTCCTCAACCGGTCGGACCGCATCGATGAGCGCGGGGCGGAGGCGCTGACCCGCACGCGCGAGGACCTGGCCGACTACAAGCTGGAGGTGGCGCGGACCTACGTGCCGCTGTCGCTGATCCGCGATGTGGACCGCCGCCTGTCCGAGCACATGCTGCGCATCGAGAGCAAGATCACGGAGTTCGGGCGCAGCTGCGCGACGTGCTCGGCAGCCAAGAAGGATGCGCGCTGATGTCGGCCTCGGTGCAGGCGGCGGCAACGTCGGTGGAGGTGCTGGCCTTGACCTTGTGGGGCGAGGCGGCCGAGCGGCCGGTGCGCGCGATCGAGGGTGTGGCGGCGACCATCATCAACCGGGTGCGGATGGTGGCCGCGCCCGATGGGCCGCGGCATTGGGGCAGGGGGGTAAGCGGGGTGTGCCGGGCGCCGTTCCAGTTCGGCTGCTGGCACCCGCGCCACCCGCGTCATGCGACGATGCTGGCCTTGCCGGAGGGCGACATGGGCCTGGCGATCTGCAAGCGGATCGCCGCGCGCGCCGCGTCGGGCTTTTTGCCGGATCCGACCGGCGGTGCCACGCACTACCATGTTGCGGAGCGCTTGCCGGCCTGGGCGGTGGGACGCATTGCGGCGGCGGAGATCGGCGGCCTGGTCTTCTACCGGCTGCCGATCTGAGCTACGCGGCGCGCATGGACAGCGTGATCTACACCATGGTGCGCGACGCCGACTGGGCCGAGGCGGAGCGCCTCGGCCATTATGCCGGCAGTGCCGATGATGCGCGCGACGGTTTCCTGCATTTCTCGACGGCCGCGCAGCTGCGGGCGAGTGCGGCCAAGCATCGTGCCGGCGAGGCCGGGCTGGTGCTGGTGGCGGTGGATGCCGCGCGCCTGGGTGCTGCGCTGCGATTCGAGCCGGCGGGTTCTCGGCCCGGGCTGTTTCCGCATCTCTATGGCATACTGCCGATGGATGCGGTGCTGTCGGCCGAGGCGTTGCTGCTCGAGGCGGACGGCTTGCACCGGTTTCCGCCCACCATTCCGTAAACCGCCGCTGCAGCCCTATCGCGCGGTGGCGGTCAGCCCGAAGCGGCGCTGCGCGTCGGCCGCGTCGCGTGGCGGCGTGGTGCCAAGCGCACCGAAAGCTATCGGCTGTGGCGGCCGTGCGGTCAGCTCGAGTTCGGTCGCCTGGCCGCGCAGGAAGCGCTCCAGAGGCTCCCGCAGCACGGCCTGCGCCGGGCCGCCGGCGGCGCCACGAGCCATGCCGATCAGTTGCTCGCGGAACTGCGCCTCGGTGATTCGCTGTGACGCTGCCTGCGCACGGATCGCACGTGCGAGCAGGCCTTCATCGCGGTAGCGCAGCGCCAGGCTGATCAGACGCCCATCGGTCATCATGCGCTCGGGCGGTGCGCCGGGGACCATCCCGTCGAATTCGCCCGAGAAGGTCAGGCGGCCATATTCGGGGATCGAGAGCACCAGCGCCGGCACGCCGAGGCGCCCGCCGGCCGCCTGCAAGGTTGCCTCCAACGTGATGTCGGCGGCCAGCGCCTGATAGCCTAGCTGCTGGATCGCCGCGGCGACCTCGGGGATGCCATCAAAGCGCATGCCGCGCAGCGCCAGCCGCCCCGTGCCGCTCTGCGTCGCGTCGGTGTCGGACTCAATGCGCAGGCTCTCGGCACCGCCGGCCGCGCGGCCCCGCTGGGAGAAGGTGAAGCCTTCGGCGAAGAGTTCCATCCGCCCGGTCTGTGCCCGGGGCACGCCGGTGCTCTGCATCTCGAAGGCCATGGTCATGACGTCGATGCCGCTGAGAGCCGCGCGTGCGAGTGTGAAGCTCACCGCCTCTGCGCCGAGGCGTTCACCGGCGAGGCCCTCCAGCCGCACGCGCGTGCGTCGTTGCCCGCCCAGCTCCTCCACGGTGAAGCCGGCGAGGGTGACCACGCCATCGGCGCCATTGTCCACGCGCAGCCCTTCGACCATGAGGCGGTCAAGTGCCACGTCCTCCGGCCTCGGCTCCGCCGCGCCGGGCGCGCGCGGCGCGGCGAGACCGGTCAGCCGCAGCCGTGCGATTCCGACGGTGGTGCCGCTCGACGTCACGACGATGCCGCGCAGGTCTGCCTCACGCAGCCCGGCTTCGGAGAGGCCCTCGACCAGGGCTTCGTCGACGGTCACGGTCGAACCCGGCCGCTGCATGGTGACACCTTGGAGGCGCACGCGCTGGCTTGCCTCGTCGATCACCGTCGCGGTGCGGTAGGCGATCTGCGTGTCAGGCGGGAACACGGCGCGGAGGCGGCGGACCGCCGGCGGCTCGTCCGCGGGCGGCGGGGCAAGGACCAGCGGCGGCGCGGAAGGCGTTGGCGCGGTGGTGGCGGGAGCCTGCGCGCGCGGCGGCGTGGCGGCGGGCGGGGGCGTGGCGCCCAGCGGCGGCGGCTTCACGGTGGGCAGAGCCGGCGCCGCGGGGGGCGCAGCGCCCGGTTTCTGCGCGAGCGCAGGCTGTGCGAGCAGCAGCACGCCCAGCATCCATCCACCGATCACACGCATGGTTCGTCTCCCGGCTGTCGATCTGTGATCGGAACCATGCCGGAAGGCGTCATCTTCCGCCACCCTGGCGCCGGGGCGGGTGCGGTGCCATCTGCGAGAGATGACAGGGCTCCCCGCGAAACCCGGCCCGACAGCCGCCGTAACCGCCTTCCTCGACCGCCTGGCGGGGATGCCCTCGGCGCGTCCGGTACCCGGCCGGCCGGCGCGACTGCTGTTCGCGGTAGACGCCACGGCCTCCCGCCAGCCGAGCTGGGACCGCGCCTGCCAGCTGCAGGCGGAGATGTTCGCCGCCGCGCAGGGGCTCGGCGGCATCGCGATCTCGCTGTGCTATTGGCGCGGCTTCCAGGAATGCGCGGCGACCCCCTTCCTGACCGACGCGGCCGAGCTTGGCCGGCGCATGGCCGGGGTGCAGTGCCGCGGCGGCCAGACCCAGATTTTGCGCATGCTCGCCCACGCGGCAAAGGCGCATGAAAGCGATCGCTTGGCCGCGGTGATCATGGTGGGCGACGCCGCCGAGGAGCCGCCCGACCCGATCTGCCACGCGGCCGGCGAGTTGGGACTGCGCGGCTTGCCGGTGTTCAGCTTCCTCGAAGGCGAGGACCCGGCCGCGCGCGCGCTGTTCCCGGAGATCGCGCGCGTGTCGGGTGGCGCCTTCGCGCCGTTCGATCCCGCTAGTGCGGCAACGCTGCGCGACCTGCTGCGGGCGGTGGCCACCTATGCCGCCGGCGGCCGCCGCGCGTTGACCGCGCTGGCGAACCCGGCGGCGAAGCGCCTTGTCGCGCAGCTGCCGGCCCCGCGATGATGCCGCTCGCCGCCCTTGCGCTGGGTGCTGTCGCACTGATCGTGCTGCTGGTGGTGCTGCGTGCCTTCGCGACCGCCGATATCGAGCAGGTCAAGAAGGCGGCAGCGGTGGGCGGCGCCGTACTCGGCGTCCTGGTGATCGTGCTGCTGCTGGCGACGGGGCGGGGCGGACAGGTGTTCTGGGCCCTGGCGCTGTTCGGCCCCGCGTTGTGGCGGTGGTGGCAGGGCAGGCGGCTGGCGCGGCGCTTCTCACGCGCGGCCGGCGATGCCGCCGATGCCTCGCGCATCACCACGGCGACGCTGGACCTCGCGCTCGACCACGGCAGCGGTGCGATGACCGGGCGCGTGCGGCGCGGCGAGCATGCGGGGCGCGACCTCGCCGACCTGCCGCTCGCCGCGCTGCGCGTGCTGCTTGAGGACTGCGCGGCGAACGACCCCGAGAGCGTACCGCTGCTGGTGGCCTGGCTGGACCGCGACCACCCCGACTGGCGCACCGCCCCCCCGCCGGCGGGAGATGCGCCCTTGAGCCGGACGGAGGCACTGTCGATCCTGGGCCTTGGCGACACGGCGGACGAGGCAGCCATCCGCGCGGCGCACCGGCGTCTCATGCGGGCGGCCCATCCGGACCAGGGCGGCAGCGATTGGCTCGCCGCCCGGCTGAACGCTGCGCGCGACTTGTTGCTCGGCCAGGCAAGGTGAGGGCGGCCAGAATGGATCAGCTTCGGGTGCAGCTCGGAACTCAACCTCAACGAAGTGCGTCGCCGCGCGTTACAATTTTCTCGCCGCCACAAATCCGACGCCAAGCCATGGTCGGGTCATGATCACGATGCTCGCCAGGAACCCTTCAGCATGAGTCTCAAGCCTCTCAAGAAAGCCGTCCTGCCGGTCGCGGGTCTGGGCACGCGGTTCCTGCCGGCCACCAAGGCCATGGCGAAGGAAATGCTGCCGGTGGTGGACAAGCCGCTGATTCAATACGCGGTCGAGGAGGCGCGCGCTGCCGGGATCGAGCAGTTCTGCTTCATCACCGGGCGCGGCAAGACCGCGATCGTCGAGCATTTCGACGTCGCCTATGAGCTGGAGCGCACCCTGGCCGAGCGCGGCAAGCAGGCCGAACTCGACGCCCTGCGCGCCCAGGCCCTGCCGCCGGGGTCGATCGTCACCGTGCGCCAGCAAGTGCCGATGGGTCTTGGCCACGCGATCTGGTGCGCCCGCGCTTTTATCGGCGACGACCCCTTCGCCATCCTGCTGCCCGACGACCTGATGATGTGCGACACCTCCTGCACCGCCCAGCTTGCCCGCGCCTATGAGGAGACCGGGGGCAACGTGGTCGCGATCGAGGAAGTGCCGCGTGATCGGGTGAACCGCTATGGCGTGCTCGACGTCGCCGAGGATAAGGGGCGCCTGGTGTCGGTGAAGGGCTTGGTGGAGAAGCCGGATGTGGATAAGGCGCCGTCCAACCTGACCATCATCGGACGCTATGTTCTGATGCCGGAGGTGATCACCCACCTCGCGAAGATGGAGAAGGGATCGGGCGGGGAGGTGCAGCTCACCGACGGCATGGCAAAGCTGATCGGCAATCAGCCCTTCCACGGGGTCCGGTACGAAGGCCGCCGCTTCGATTGCGGCGACAAGTCCGGCTACCTCGAGGCCCAGGTCGCCTTCGCCCTTCAGCGGCCGGACATGGCCCCG
>JAZKFA010000291.1:5471-6030 GCA_040386655.1 Pseudomonadota bacterium
GGCGATGCGGGCGATCCTGAAGACCTACGGCTGAATCGGGGCGGCGCGGTCAGGCGCCGGCTTAAGCCGGGCCAGTTCGGTTTACGCCGCTTTCAGCCGCGCCATGAGCGGTGGCAGGTTCGCCGCGGCGAAGCGCGCGTGATGTGCTGCGGACAGTTTCCGTCGAACCTCAAGACATCGATCAGGATGGCGCTTTCCGCCCCATCCTCGAGCCAGGGCGGCGCGAGGTTGGCCACCAGAGCCGCGTCGCCCTCCGCCGTTGCCGCGCGCGCCTAACCATGATCCTGAGTCGTCGGCCTGCCGGATAGTCGTGAGGAACAGCCTAGCGCCGGCCGCTGGTCCGCCCTTGGGGTTCGCGGTCGCCCTGCTCGATACGCGCGGAACCGCGGCCCGTGGTTGAGCGATACGGCGTGCGCGCGGCCGAGCTGGTGGCGAGTGCATTGCGCGAGGCCGCGGCGCCGCGCGCGCCGGTCTCGCCGCGGACGACGAGGCGCCGCTCCACGATAGGGCCGCGCGGCAAGGCGCGGCGTGAGGCAGCCGGTTCGACGCGGCGCACCGG
>JAZKFA010000292.1:0-12011 GCA_040386655.1 Pseudomonadota bacterium
AGGCGCTGTTGACCGCCGGGCTGCGACTCTATGCATGGAAGGTGGAGCAGGAGCAGCGCCATTTCCTGCCGATCGCCGGGCGCGAGAGCGTCACGCCCACCGACGCCGCCGTGACCGTCACGGAGCTGCTGCGCGCCGTGAACCTCAATCTGTTCGACCTCTCCATGTGGGCCGGCCGTCCGCGCTACGACGCGGACGAGACCGGCATTCTGTGAAGGAGACCACCGCCATGGACGCCCGCACCCCGCCGCCCGAACTGCCCGAGATCGGCCCGCGCACCAACTCGCTCGACATCCTGGCCCACGGACGCGCGCAGGCGACGCGGCGCGGCTTCGACCGCACCTTCATCGTCGACGTGGACAGCCATATCGGCGAGAGCGGCAATTGGCCCGAGGTGCTGAAGTACATCGAGAACGACGCCACGCGCGAAGCCGCCTTCACCTTCGGCGGCGGCACCGGCCAGGGCGCCTTCCTTAACGATATCCCCGGCCTCCAATGGCAGTCCGCGCATGGCCGCATCCCGCACGGTTCCGGCCTGAAGGAAGCCGCACCCGACGGCTTGCCTAAGCCCGTCTCGCTCGCCCGCCGCGCGATGGACGCGCTGTCGCTCGACTACCAGGTGTTCTTCCCCAACGGGCTGCTGTTCCTGGGCATGCATCCGGTGAAGGAAATGGAGGTGGAGCTCGCCACCGCCTACAACCGGTGGATCGTCGAGGAAGTGCTGCCGCACGAACCCCGCATGAAGGCGATGCTGTACCTGCCCTTCAACGTGCCCGAGGCCGCGGAGGCCATGGTGAAGCGCTTCATCGGCGCGCCCGGCGTGGTGGGCTTCCTCGTCACCTCCACCCGCTACCAGGCGGTGCATTCCAACGAGTACATGCGCACCTACGCTATGCTGGAAGAAGCCGGGATGCCCATCGGCTTCCACGCGCACCACAACTGGCACAATGAGTACACCAAGCAGCTCAACCGCTTCATCTCCATGCATGCGCTGAGCTTCGTGCTCTCGAACCTTGTCCACCTGACCAACTGGGTCATCAACGGGCTGCCGGAGCGCTTCCCCAAGCTCAAGACCATCTGGATCGAAAGCGGGCTCGCCTGGGTGCCCTTCCTGATGCAGCGCCTGGACCACGAATACCTCATGCGCCGGTCCGAAGCGCCGCTGCTCAAGCGCCTGCCCTCCGAGTACATGCGCGAGATGTTCTACACCTCCCAACCCATGGAGGCGCAGAACATGAAGCTGCTGGAAGGCACCTTCGAGGCGATCAACGCGGAGACACAGCTGCTCTACGCATCGGACTGGCCGCACTGGGATTTCGACGTGCCGTCGACGATTTTCGACCTTCCCTTCCTGACCGATACGGGTCGGCGGAACATCCTCGGCTACAATGCGGCGCGGCTGTTCAACCTGGCAGTGCCGGCGCGATATGGGCAGATGGCTGCGGAGTGAAGAAGGCCGGGGAAAGGAATTTCCCCGAATCCCTTTCTTTTATTTTTGCCTTTTGGTGCTGGCGCCGCGGCCGGCGCGAGTCGGCCGCCCAGCACCGAGTTGCCAGCCAGTACCCCAGATAAAAAAGAAAGAATGGGGGTCCGGGGGGAAATTCATTTCCCCCGCTCTTCAAGGGAGACAACCATGAAGCGCCGAGCGCTCCTCGCCACCACGCTCATCGCCGGCTCTGCCCGTGCGGAGACCTGGCCTGATCGTCCCGTGCGCATGGTCATCCCGTGGCCACCGGGCGGAGGCAACGACATCGTCGGGCGCATCGTTGCCGAGCGGCTGGGCCATGCACTGGGGCGGCCGGTGGTGGTGGAGAATCGCGGCGGCTCCAACGGGGTGATCGGGGCAGAGGTCGTCGCGAAGGCGCGGCCCGATGGCTATACGCTGATGTTCCATTCGGTGACGTCGCACGTGGTCAACCCGGTGGTGTATCCGCGGCTGCCCTACGACACGGAGCGGGATTTTATCGCGGCCTCCATCCTGGGGTATTCGGCGCTCGCGATCATCGTTAATCCGGGGCTGGGGATCCGTACCCTGCCGGAGCTGATCGCGCGCATTCGCGCGGAGCCGGGGCGGTTCAACTATGCCTCCTTCGGCAATGCGAGCGCAGGGCACCTGGCGGGCGAGTTGTTTAAGCAGCGGCTGGGTCTGGACATCGTGCATGTGCCGTATCGCGGCGGCGGGCCGGCGCTGGCGGATACGATCTCGGGCGCGATCCCCATGAACTTCTCGGGCATCAATACGGCGGCTTCGGCGTTGCGTGGCGGCCTGGTCATCCCGGTGGCGGTCACGGGGGCGCAGCGCTCCTCCATCCTGCCCGGCGTGCCCACGGTGGCGGAGGCGGCGAACCTCCCGGATTTCGAGATGGGCGTGACCTATGCGGTCTGGGCGCCGGCAGGGACGCCGGAGGCGATCATCGAGCGCATAGCCACCGAGGCCTCGAGCGCCATGCGCGATGCCGGCGCGCAGACGATCCTGGCGCAGAACGGGGTGGAGGTGCTGGCGCCGATGAGTGCCGCGCAGCGCAGCGCGCGCGTGGCGCGGGAGGCTGCGGTGCTGGGTCGTGTGGTGCGAGAGTCGCGGCTGACGCTGGAGTAGGGAAGCCGCCCAAGCGCCGCAGGCAATTCCGGCCCCTGGCGCCAAGCCGAACGCCGGCGCGCAGCACCGCCCTCACATCCAGCACCAAAAGCCAAAAATAAAAGAATGGGGCCTGGGGAAATTCCTTTCCCTAGCCTTCCTTACTCCGCCGCCTGCGCCTGAACGCCCGGCCGCTTCACCCGCACCCGCCGCACGCGGCGCACATCCGCTTCCAGCACCCGGAATTCCAGACCCGAGGGGTGGGAAACCAGTTCCCCCTTCGCCGGCACGCGACCGGCCAGCGTGGTGACGAGGCCCGCGACGGTGTCGATGTCGGCGGCGCGTTCCTCGTCGCTCAGCACCGGGCCAAATTTTTCCTCGAAGGCTTCGACGGGGGTGCGGGCGTCCATTTCCACCGTGCCGTCGGGGCGTTCGATGATCTGGGGCGCTGCGATCTCGTCGTGTTCGTCGGCGATGTCGCCGGTGATGGTCTCGACAAGGTCCTCGATGGTGATGAGGCCGTCGATGCCGCCGTACTCGTCGACGACGAGGGCAAGGTGGACGCGCGCCTGGCGCATCTGCAGCAGCAGGTCCAGCACGGGTACGGTGGGGACGACGAGCAGTGGGCGGCGCAGCATGGCCTGCAGGCTGAACGGCCCGTCCCGCCCGACGGCGGCGAAGACGTCCTTGATGTGGACCATGCCCAGGATGTCATCGAGGTTCTCGCGGTAGACGGGATAGCGGCTGTGGCCGTCCTGCTGGATGAAGGCGATGGCCTGGTCCATGGTCAGGTCGATCGGCATCGCCATGATGTCGGCGCGCGGCACCATCACGTCGTAGGCGGACTTGCCGCGGAGCGTGAGCACGTTGCGCAGCAATGCGCGCTCGTGCGGGTCGAGGCCGGTGTCGGGGGGATCGTCCTCGCCTTCGCGGTGGGCGTGTTCGCGACTTTCGATCAGCTCCTCGACGCGGTCCCGGACGCTTTCGGCCTCACGCTTCCGCAGCAGCCCTTGCAGCCGCCAGAACAGCCCGTTGCGGTTGCTTTCGTCGGAAGCGCTCATGGCCGGAAAAAGCCCTGGGCCGCGAGCCCGAACGGGCGAGCGCCGCTGTTGCGGCGAGCCAAGCGGATGGAAGCCGCGCGCTGCGCCGAAGGCGCACCTCCGGTGCGACGCGCTTGAGGCCGCAACATCAAAACACCCCCCGCCAGGGGTTGGGCAAGCCGAGGCGGCGCATCACCCGCGCCTCGGCGCGTTCCATGCGGCGCGCGTCGCCGGCCTCGATGTGGTCATGGCCAACCAGATGCAGCGCGCCATGCGCGACCAGGTGGGCGAGGTGCAGGTGGGCACGGCGGCCGGCAATGCGCGCCTCACGGCGGACCACGCCGAGGGCGAGGGCCATACCGCCCAGCGTGGCCGGGTGCTCGGCTGGGAAGGACAGCACGTTGGTGGGCTTGGCCTTGCCACGGAAGCCGCCGTTCAGGCGCTTGAGCGCGCGGTCATCGGCCAGTACCACGGTCACCATGCCGGACCGGCCTGCTTCGGCAAGTGCGGCCTGCGCGGCACGACGCGCGAGCCGGGCCACCCGGGGCACGGCCGCGTGCCAGCCGGGGGCTTCGATCATCACGGCGATCTCGCTGGGCGAGGCCGCCTTCCGGACCCCAGCCACCGGGCGCTTGATGCGATGCACCAAGCGCTGGGGGCCGGGTCGGCTACTTTCCGGTTCCATCACTCTCCTTCTTTCCCCGGCGTTTCTTCTCGCGCACCGAGGATTCATCGGACCGGCCATAGGCGGCGACGATCCGGGCAACCAGGGGGTGCCTTACCACATCCTTTTCCGAAAAGCGCGCGACGCCGATGCCCGGCACGCCGTCGAGAATGCGCAGCGCCTCGACCAGGCCCGAGGGCGTGTGGCTCGGCAAATCGACCTGGGTGGGGTCGCCGGTGATGACCATGCGGCTGCCCTCGCCCATGCGGGTGAGGAACATCTTGATCTGGGCACCGGTCGTGTTCTGGGCCTCGTCGAGGATGCAGTAGGAGTGCGCGAGCGTGCGTCCCCGCATGAAGGCCAGCGGCGCGATCTCGATCTCGCCGCTGGCGATGCGCTTGGCGACCTGGTCGACCGGCAGCATGTCGTGCAGCGCGTCGTAGAGCGGACGAAGATAGGGGTCGACCTTCTCCTTCATGTCGCCGGGCAGGAAGCCCAGCCGCTCCCCGGCCTCGACCGCGGGGCGGGAGAGGATGATGCGATCCACCCGCCCGGCCTGCAGCATGGCCACCCCCTGGGCCACGGCCAGGTAGGTCTTGCCGGTGCCCGCGGGGCCGATGCCGAAGGTCATGTCGTGGCGTTCGAGCATCTCGATGTAGCTCGATTGCGCGGCCGACCGCGGCGCGATGGCACCCTTGCGGGTGCGGATGGCCGGCAGGTCGCGCAGCGGCAGGCGGGGTTCGCCCTGCTCCGCGCCGCCCTCGGCGAGGCGGAGCGACGCCTCGACCTCGGCGGTGCCCACATGCTGCCCACGCTCCAGCCGCTTCCACAGGGCCATCAGCGCCGCCTCCGCCATCTCCGTCCGGTCCGAGGTGCCGGCGATCGCGATGCGGTTGCCGCGCGCCGTCAGCCGCACGCCCAACACCTGCTCGACGCGGGCGAGGTTGCGGTCATGCTCGCCAGGGAGGACGGCGAGAAGCGCGTTGTCGTCGAATTGCAGCGTCACGGATCGCTGCTCGGCCGGGGGGACGGGGCGGATGCCGCGGGCTTCGCCGGGGCGGAGGGCAATCGCGTGGGTCTGGGTCAAGCCGCCTGATGCTCCTGGGCTGGGGTGAAGGATCCTGTCTCGCCACCACTGCATGTGGCGGTCTGCTCCTCGCTGAACAACATGGCGGCGAGGGAGTTCTTGCGTCCGGCGGTCACACGCACGCGTGCGAGCTGGCCGGCGAGCGTGGGGGGCGCGTCGAAATGCACCGGCTGGAGCCAGGGCGAGCGCCCGGCCATCTGCCCGGGGCGCTTGGCCGGGCCGGTGACCAGCACATCCATGACCATCCCCTCGCGGGAGATGTTGAAGGCCTCGGCTTGGTCGCGAAGCAGCTCCTGGATTTCGGCCAGGCGGGCCTGCTTCACATCCTCGGGCACCTGCAAGCCGGCACCGGCGGCGGGCGTCCCCGGACGCGGCGAGTACATGAAGCTGAAGGATTGCGAGAAGCCGACATCGCGGATCAGCGCCATGGTCGCGGCGTGGTCGGCATCAGTCTCGCCGGGATGGCCCGCGATGAAGTCCGAGGAGAAGGCGATGTCGGGGCGCGCCGCACGCAGTCGGTCCACCACGCGGCGGAAGTCATCGGCCGTATGGCCGCGGTTCATCGCTGACAACATGCGGTCGGAGCCGGACTGCACCGGCAGATGCAGCAGCGGCAGCAGCGTGGGCAGGTCGCGGTGCGCTGATATCAGCGCGTCGTCCATGTCGCGGGGGTGGCTGGTCGTGTAGCGCAGCCGGGGCAGCCCAGGGATGGCGGCGACCGCGTGCAGAAGTGCGGCCAGCCCGCCCTCCGCCCCGTGCCAGGCATTCACGTTCTGGCCGAGCAGCGCGATCTCCCGCGCACCGCGCGCGACCAGGCTGCGCGCCTCGGCGAGGACCTGGTCCAGGGGGCGGGAGAACTCGGCGCCGCGCGTATAGGGCACCACGCAGAATGAGCAGAACTTGTCGCAGCCCTCCTGCACGGTGAGGAAGCCGACAGGCTCCGATGCCCCGGTGGCCTCCGGCAGGTGGTCGAACTTGGCCTCGGCGGGGAAGTCGGTCTCGATCGCGGTGCCGGCGGCGCGGGCCGCGCGCGCCACCATCTCGGGCAGGCGGTGATAGGTCTGCGGGCCGAGCACCAGGTCGACATAGGGCGCGCGGCGCGCGATCTCCGCGCCCTCGGCCTGGGCGACGCAGCCGGCGACGGCGATGATGGTGCCCTGCCCCCGTTCGGCGCGGGCCTCCTTGACCACCCGCAGCCGGCCGAGGTCGGAGAACACCTTGTCGGCCGCCTTCTCGCGGATGTGGCAGGTGTTGAGGATGACCATGTCCGCCTCGTCGGCCACGTCAGTCGGCGCGTAGCCGAGCGGGGCCAGCACATCCGCCATGCGGTTGCTGTCATAAACGTTCATCTGGCAGCCCCAGGTGCGGATCAGCAGGCGCTTGGGGATTTTTGGCGTCATTCGGGGGCAGGCTCCGCTCGGCCCGCGCCGGAGGAGGCGAGGGCGGAAGCGGGGCAGATGCGCAGACCCCGGGGCGGGGTCAAGCGAGGGCGCGAATCTTCATGACACGAATCGTGAGCCGTCGGGGCCCCCGGGGTCAAGCACGCTGCGATGACGATGTATGTTGTGCCCTCAGGCGCGTCGTGCCGCAGGCACGCCTTCGGCGTCACGCGCCCGCTCGTCACGCCAGAGGCGTGCCTTCGGCACGACGCGCTTGGCTCGCCGGACTACCGGCGTTCGCCCATTCGCGCTCGCGGTGCGCTCGAAGCCGCGCCCCGATAAAGTGTCCTCACCCGCCGCAGCGGGCCAGCGCGGGGCGCATCGCGGCCGGCACCGGCGCCTCCGCCTCGATCCGCGTCTCCAGCGTGAAGGCCAGGCGGCGGGCCAGCAGATGCAGGCCGCCCGGGTGCGCCGTGCCGTACATGGCGTCGCCCAAAATCGGAAAGCCCTGTGTCGTGCAATGCACCCGCAGCTGGTGCGTGCGGCCGGTCTCGGGCGTCAGTTCCAGCCAGGCCAGGCCCTCGCCGCGGCCCAGCACGCGCCAGCGGGTCAGCGCCGGCTGGCCCCTGGGGTCGACCACCATCCGCCACCCGGCCGCCTTGCTGCTGACCTTGAGCAAGGGCGCGTCGATCATGCCGGCGGCCGCTTGCGGTCCGCCCACCACCACCGCCCAGTAGGTCTTCTCGACCGCGCGCCCGGCGAACAACGCACCCAAGGCCGCCATTGCCGGCTTGGTGCGGCCGAGCGCGAGGCAGCCCGCCGTCTCCGCATCCAGCCGGTGCGCCGGCTGCGGCAAATGCCGCTTGCCCCGGCGCAGCTCCTCCAGCCAATCCTCGACCGAGGGCAACCCCTCCCGCCCCCGGCTGACCGCGACGCCGGCAGGCTTGTCGATGATGATGACCGCGGCATCCTGGTACAGCACCGTCGCGCGCGTTGCTTGCGGACGTTGCAAAATCTGGCCCGCCATGCCTCCTCCCGCCTGATGAAGCCTCATGATCCCGACCGAATCTGCGGCACCGCCGCCGTCGCCGCCACCTTCCGCGCGCGTCCGGCGGCCGTGCTGCGCCTGTTCTACACCACCCAGCGCCGGCCCGAGGCAGGCCCGCTCTGCGCCATCCTCGCGCGGTCGAAGAAGCCGTACCGCGAGGTGCCGCCCGATGAGCTGGAGCGCATCGCCGGCACGCCGCACCATGGCGGCATCGTCGCCGTGGTGCACCCGCGCCCGATCCCGTTGCTCAACAACCTGCCCTTTCCCAGGATCATGTTCGCCGCCCCCGTGCTGCCGATCCTCGACGGCATCGGCAACCCGCACAACCTCGGCGCCATCGCGCGCACGGCGGCCTTCCTGGGCTGCAAGGCGATGCTGCTCTCGGCCGATCCGCGCCAGGCGACCATCGCCGATTCCGCCTGGCGGACATCCGAAGGTGCGCTCGAGACGCTGGAGGTGTTCCGCGTGCCCGACCTGCCGGGGCTGCTCCGCGCGCTGTCGGCGGAGATGCCGACGCTGGCCGCGGTGCCCAGCGGCGGGCAGGCGCCGGGCGAGGTCGGCGGCAACCGGCCGGTCGCGCTCGTGTTGGGCAATGAGGAACATGGCATCCCCGAAGCGACGCTCGCGGCCTGCACGGGGCGCGTGACGCTGACGGGCAGCGGCGCGGTCGAAAGCCTCAACGTCTCGACGGCGGCGGCGATCCTCATCCACGCGCTGGCCGGGTGAGTATGAGAACCGGGAGAAGGAATTCTCCCGGACCCTCTTCTTTTATTTTTGCCTTTTGGCGCTGGCCGGGTAGGCAGCGCTGATGGCATCCAGGGGACCGATGGACAATTCGACCGCTGCGATGAGCCTGGACGGGGAAACGCTGGCCTTTACCGGTGCCATCGACGCCCGTGCCGCCGAACGCCTCTGGGACGATGCGGTCAAGGGCGCGGCGCAGGCTAACTCCATCGCGCTCGACCAGGTCACGGGGCTCGACAGCATCGGCGCGGTGATGCTGCTCGGCCTCGACAAGCCCATCACCGGCGCCCCTCCCGAAGTGGCGGAGGTTCTGGAACGCAATCGCCGCGCGCTGGACGCCGCACCCCCGGTCAAGCCGCCCAAGGCGCTGCCCTTCATCCAGGCGCTGGGTGCCGCAGGCGTCGCCAAGGTGCGCAAATTCCTCGCCACGCTCTCCTATATCGGCGAGGTCGCCGTGACAGCGCTGCGGGCGCCCTTCCTCCGCGGCGGGCTGCGCCCGGCCGAGCTTATGCGCCACCTCGATGAGGCAGGGCTGCGCGCCTTTCCGCTGACGATCCTGCTGGGGACGCTGATCGGGGTGATCCTGGCCTTCCAGTCCTCGATCCCGCTCAAGCGCTTCGGGGCGGAGATCTTCGTGCCCAACCTGGTCGGCATCTCGCTGCTGCGCGAGCTGGGGCCGCTGATGGCCGCGATCATCATGTCCGGGCGCACCGGGTCCGCCTATGCCGCCGAGCTCGGCACCATGGTGGTGAACGAGGAGGTCGATGCGCTACGCATCATGGGCGTGGATGCGATCGCGATGCTGGTTATTCCGCGCATCCTGGCGGCCTGCATCGCGATGCCGGTGCTCGCACTGGTGATGGACCTCACCGGGCTCATCGGGATGACCGGGGTGATGGCCGCTCTGGGCTTTCCGCTGAGTGCGGTGACCAGTCAGCTCAAGCAGTGGCTGTCGCTGAAGGACCTGCTCGGCGGATTGTTCAAGGCGGCCGTGTTCGGCGCCGCAATCGGGATGATCGGCTGCCGCGCAGGGCTTGCCGCCGCACGCGGGCCGCGCGCAGTGGGCGACGCCGCGACCGGGGCCGTGGTGGGCGGGATCGTAGCCATCATCATGCTCGACGGCATCTTCGCCATCCTGTTCTACCGGCTTGGCCTGTGAGCGCGGTCCGCGGGACGCGTTTGATCGCCATCGGCCCTCGGCGCGCCTTCGCGCGCCGCGAGCCCGAATGGGCGAACGCCGGAAGTCCGACGAGCCAAGTCCGCGGAGCGGGCGCCCGGCGCCTGAGGGCCCAAAAGTGACCGCTGAACCCGTCATCAAGGTGGACGACCTCGCCGTGGGCTTCGGCGGGCCACCGCTGTTCCGCCATGTCACCTTCGAGGTGCGGCGCGGCGAGGTCTTCGTCATCCTCGGCGGCTCGGGGTGTGGAAAGTCGTCTCTGCTCAAGGCCATGATCGGGCTGATCGAGCCGGCCCATGGCACCATCGAATTGCTGGGGGAACGTCTCGATGATGCAACCGGTGAGGTTCGGCGCGCGTTGTTGCGGCGGCTTGGGGTCATGTGGCAGTCGGGTGCTCTGTTCGGGTCCATGACGCTGGCGGAGAATGTGGAATTGCCTCTCGAGGAACATACCCGGCTGTCGCGTCCGGCCCGGCAGGCGGTGGCGCGCGCGAAGCTGGGTCTCGTGGGCCTGGGCGATGCGCAGGCGAAGCTTCCGTCGGAGATCTCGGGCGGCATGGCCAAGCGTGCCGGCATTGCGCGCGCAATGGCGCTCGACCCGCCGATCCTGTTTCTCGACGAGCCTTCCGCGGGGCTGGATCCAGTGACCTCGGCCGGGCTGGACAAGCTGATCACCGACATCGCGCGCGGCACCGGGACCACCTTCGTGGTGGTCACACATGAGCTGCAGTCGATCCTGGCGATCGGGGATCGCTGCATCATGCTCGACAAGGCGGCGCGCGGGATGATCGCCGAGGGCAATCCGAAGGAGCTGCGCGACAACTCCGACAACCCGACCGTGCGCGCCTTCTTCAATCGTCAGGCGCCCGATACCGATGGGCCGGACAGCGGGGCACAAGCCGCCACGGCGCCGGACAACACAGCACCTCCCCAAAGGGTTGGCGCCTGATGGCGCGTCCTTCCCGGCTGTACCTGCGCGTCGGCGCGCTGATCGTGGCCGGCGGCATGCTGATGGTGGGCTTCGTGCTGTTCCTGACCGCCGGGCGCTTCCGCGAGCAGGGCGTGATCTTCGAGACCTACCTGCGCGAGAGCGTCCAGGGGCTCGAGGTCGGCTCGGGCGTGCGCTACCGCGGCGTCGCGATCGGGCGCATCACCGAGATCAGCCTGGCCGCGGCGGAATACGGGCAGGGCCAGGCGACCGCCTATACCGGCGCCTACCAGCTGGTCGTCGTACGCTATGCGGTGGACATGTCCCGCGTGGGCCCGGTGCCGGAATACGCTGTCGCGATGGATATGGGCCTGCGCACCCGCATCGCATCCCAGGGCCTGACCGGGCTGAGCTATCTGGAGCTGGACTTTGTCGATTCCGCGCGCGGGCAGCCGGTGCCGGAGCTGCCCTGGACGCCGCGCTACAGCTTTGTCCCTTCCACGCCCTCGACCGTCGCGGCGGTGACGACCGCGGCCGAAGCCTTCATCGAACGCATCGGCAAGCTCGATATCGAGGGGCTGATCAACGGCGCGACGCTGCTGGTCACCGATCTGCGCGCGCAGTTCGGCGAGGGCGATGTGGGGCTGCTGGTGCGCGAGGCGCAGCTCACCCTGCGCACCCTGGGCGAAACCTCGGCGGCGCTGCGGTCCATCGCGCAATCGCCCGACCTGCGCGCCACCTTCGCAAACGCGAATGCCGCGACGGCGGAGTTGCGCACCGCGCTCAACCGCCTTCCCGCCCTGATCCAGGCGATGGAGCTGACGGTGCGCACCGCGCGGACGGTCAGCTCCGACACGCAGGCCGACCTCGCACCCATCCTGCGCGACCTCCGCGCGACCACCGCCAATCTGCGGGAGACCACCGAATCGCTGCGCCGTTCCCCCGGCCAGGCGATCTTCGGCGGCCCGCCGGAGCGCCGATGATCCGTCGCAGCCTGATCCTGCTTCCGCTTCTTCCCTTGGTCGCCGCCTGCTCGGTGCTGCCGGACCGCCCGGCCGTCGACCAGCGCCGCTTCCCGCTGGATCCACAGCGCCCGGCGGGCAGCAGGCGCGGGCCGGGCCGGCGTACCCTGCTGATCCGGCTGATGCGCTGGGCGCCGGGGCTCGATGCGCGCGGCCTGCGAAGCCTCACGCCGCAGGGCAACGAGACCACCGACTACTACAATGAATGGACGGCCCCGCCCTCCGACCTGGCCGAGGCGGCGCTGCGCCGCTGGCTGACCGAGGCGCGGCTGTTCTCCGCGCTGCTCACGCCCGGCACGCGCGCAACCGCCGACCTGATCCTGGAAGCGGAGCTGAACCAGCTGCGC
>JAZKFA010000292.1:12021-25647 GCA_040386655.1 Pseudomonadota bacterium
CTCGGCCGTGCGCGGGCGGGGATCGCCGGCGTGCTGCTGTCCGATGGCGGTGCCGGCACCCGGCTGCTGACGCAGTTCGCGGTCGAGGGGCAGGCGCCGCTGGCGGCCAGCACCCCAGCGGGTACCGCGACGCCCGAAGCCTCGGCGGCGGCGATGAGTGCCGCACTCGCCAATGCGCTGGGAATGGTCGAGGCACGCCTCGCGCCCTTCGCCGGAACGGAGCCCACCCAAGCCCCGGTGACATCGGCGCGCCGCCGACGCTAAGCTTCGATCCGCCCTTGAGGAGGATCGACCCCGACATGACCCTGCGCCGCGCCCTCATCCTCGCCGCCCTCACGCTGGGCCTCGCCGGCCCGGCCCTGGCGCAGTCGAACGACCCCTCGTTCAACCTGGTCAACCGCTCCGGCCAGACCATCCTCGAGGCCTATGTCTCGCCGTCTACGGACACCAACTGGGGCGTGGACCGCCTCGGACGCGACGTGGTGCCGAACGGACAGAGCTACGCCATCCGCCTGCCGGCCGGGCAATGCGTGAACGACATCCGCGTGGTCTACCAGGACCGGCGCGCGGAGGAGCGCCGCAACCTCAACACCTGCACGCTGACCGATGTGGAGTTCACGGGACGGTCGACACAGGCGGCCCCCGGCACGCCGCGCCCGCCGGGGCCCGGCGCCACGCCGCCGCCGCCGGCCTCCACCGGCCCGGTCGCGCAGGGCAACCCGTCCTTCAACCTGGTGAACAACACCGGGCGCATCATCCGCGAAGCCTATGCCTCGCTGTCGACGGAAAGCGCCTGGGGCGAGGATCGCCTCGGCGCGGACACCATCGCGCCCGGCCGCAACTTCCCCATCCGCCTGCCGCAGGGTCCCTGCGTGTATGACGTGCGGATCGTGCTGGACAACAACCAGGCTCAGGAACGGCGCAACATCAACCTGTGCGACATCACCAACCTGGCCTTCCCGCAGTAGCGGGGAGGGGTCGCCCAGCAGAACGATCCACGCTACAAACAAGCCTGCCGGCGCTCACGCGCAGCCCGCGGCTGCGCATCCCTTCCAGACATGCCGTGACCGGCCCGGAGGTTGAGGATGAGCAAGCTTCAGGATGACGTCCTGCCGTACTTCCAACGCACCGGCGGGGTGAAGGCGGAGTTCGACCAAGGCACCACCGCAGAGGCGACGACCTACCCCGGCGGCTATTGCGCAGGCCTCACCGTGCACTGGATGGCGCAGCGCGCCGCCGGCAAGAACTGGCCAGAACGGCAGACCAGCGCGGAAGCGGTCGCCCTGTCCAAGGCCGCCGCCGCGACCTACGGCAAATACAAGGCGGGCCATGACAAGGCGATGGCGGAGGCGACCGCGGTGGGAGTCGTCGCACGCGCCATCGTCGGTGGCCTCGGCGGGATTGATGGCAACGACGTCATGCAAATCCGCGGCGCACTGGCCGCCGTGGTCGGGGACGTAAACATGACCATCGATGCCAACGCCACCCCCACGAGCTGGAAGTCCGGCGACGGCGCGAAATTCATCCACGAGGTCGCCGTGCTCGGCGGCGGCCTCTACTACATCAGCATCCTCTGCGACAAAGGCAGCCACGCCCTCGGCCTCAACGTCACCAACAAGGCAATCGAGTCACCTTGCGAATTCTTCGATCCTAATGTCGGCCAGCTGCACTTTGACAAGCCCGAGGACCTGAAGTGGTCCTTCGGCGCGCTGCTGCGCAGCTACTCAAAAACCCTCGGCTTCAACTTCACGTCCGGACACGCGCTGCGAATCCTGCCGCCCCAGCTGAAGATAGCGCCGTAAGGGAAGCAAGGCGGGGGCTCCGCCCCTCGACCCCGCCGGGGATCGAGCCGATCCCCGGACCCCGGCATGCGTTGGGTCCTGGGTTAGGCGAGGGCTGTGCTTGCTGAATGAGTCTGGTTGGGGAGGGGCGCAGAGTGCTCCAGCTCAACGGGAACTCCCTTGATGCGCCCCTCCCCAACCAGACGCGCCTCCGGCGAGAACTCCCTAACCAAGACCAAGAGCCAACACATGGAGGTCGAGGATCGACACGATCCTCGCGGGTCCAGGGCAGAGCCCTGGCCTTGCTTCAATCCTCCTCCGACCGTCGCACCAGCACGTCGCGTTTGCCGACGTGGTTCGCCGTGCTGACGACACCTTCCTTTTCCATCTGTTCGATCAGCTTGGCGGCCTTGTTGTACCCGATGGAGAGGTGGCGCTGGAGGAAGCTGGTGCTGGCCTTGCCTTCGCGGGAGACGATCATCACGGCGCGGTCGTAGAGCGAAGCCTCCGCGTCGGTGTTGCCGCCGAGCAGGCTGGGGTCGATGTCGGCGTCTTCGTCCTCGGTCTCCGTGACTTCCTCGACATAGGTGGGCTCGCCCTGTTCGCGCAGGTAGGCGACGACGCGCTCGACCTCGTTGTCGGAGACGAAGGGACCGTGCACGCGGGTGACGCGGCCGCCGCCTTGCATGTGCAGCATGTCGCCCTGGCCGAGGAGCTGCTCGGCGCCCTGTTCGCCCAAGATGGTGCGGCTGTCGATCTTGGAGGTGACCTGGAAGCTGATCCGGGTCGGGAAGTTCGCCTTGATGGTGCCGGTGATGACGTCGACGGAGGGGCGTTGCGTCGCCATCACCACATGGATGCCGGCGGCGCGCGCCATCTGCGCCAGGCGCTGGACGGCGGCCTCGATTTCCTTGCCGGCGACCATCATCAGGTCCGCGACCTCATCGATGATGACGACGATCATGGGCAGCGGCTCCAGCGCCAAAGGCTGGTCCTCGAAGACGGGCTTGCCGGTCTCGGGGTCGAAGCCGACCTGGACGCGGCGGGTGAGCTGGTCGCCCTTGGCGCGGGCGGCGACCACCTTCTCGTTGAAGCCGCCGATGTTGCGCACGCCGAGCTGGCTCATCAGGCGGTAGCGGCGCTCCATCTCACGCACCGTCCATTTGAGCGCGCCGATCGCCTTGGCGGGCTCGGTGACGACGGGGGCGAGGAGGTGCGGGATGCGGTCGTAGACGCTGAGTTCCAGCATCTTCGGATCGATCATGATGAAGCGGCACTCTTCCGGCGTCAGGCGGTAGAGCAGGCTCAGGATCATGGTGTTGACTGCGACGGACTTGCCCGATCCGGTGGTGCCCGCGATCAGCAGATGCGGCATGCGCGCGAGGTCGGCGACGACCGGCGCGCCGCCGATATCCTTGCCCAGCGCGAGGTTCAGCTTGCCGGGCCCGCGCATCCAGTCCTCGGCGAGGAACATCTCGGAGAGGTAGACCATCTCCCGCTTTGCGTTGGGCATCTCGATGCCGATGACGTTGCGGCCCGGGACGACGGCGATGCGCACGGCGACGACGCACATGGAGCGGGCGATATCGTCGGCGAGGCCGATGACGCGCGCCGACTTGGTGCCCGGCGCGGGTTCGAGTTCGTACAGCGTGACGACGGGGCCGGGCCGGATCTCCGCGATGCGGCCGCGCACGCCGTAATCGTCGAGCACGCTTTCCAGCAGCCGGGCATTGGCCTGGAGGCTTTCCTCGGAGGGGCCGCCGGCGCGGCGCATAGGGGCTTCGATAAGCAGGTCGATCGGCGGCAGCCGGAAGGCCTGGTCGCCGAGATCCAGTGCGGGCTGCGGCGCGCGGGCCTTGGGCTGCGTCGGCACGGTGACGCGCGGGCGGGTGATGGCGGCCTCGGCGCCTGGCGCATGGCGGGGCGGCGGCGGCGGTGCCGGCTGTTCGGCGGGGACGGCGTCGCGCATGAGGGGTGGGCGCGCGGGCGGCTCCTGTGCGGAGGGGGCCACGGCGTGGGCGGCGGCGTCCGCGTTGCGCAGCATCTCGCCCAGGGTGACTTCGGTCTCGCCGCCGCGGCGGCGCAGCAGGGCGGCCATGGCGCGGCGGAAGCGGTTCGGGCGAGGCGGGGCGTCGCGGTCTTCCCATTCGGGGGGTGCGGCGCGGTTCGGCATGGCCGAGCGCCAACGCCCGGCAGCACCCATCGCGGCACTCGCCGCGGCGCCGCCTGCGACGCGCGCGCCATCGACCGCGACGCGTCCGGCGCCGTGCCAGTCGCCGCGCGACAGGCCGCAGCCGAGCAGGAAGGCGCCGAAGGCACCCAGCCCCAGCGCTGCCTGGCCGACCACCGCGCCGAAGGAGCCCAGCCCGGCTTCGAGGCCGCCGACGACCACGCTTGCGACAGGTGGGCCAATGGCGCCGCCGGCCATCTGCAGGAAGTCCGGCAGCGGCAGCAGCGTCGCCGCCGCGGCACCCAGCGGCAAGGCGAGGAGCAGCCCGATCAATCGCAACGCGATCACCCCCATGCCCCGGTGCGTGGCCAGGCGCCAGGCCCAGCCCAGCGCCATCGCAGCCGGCAGCCAGGCGGCCATGCCAAACCCCTGGATCAGCACGTCGGAGGCGATCGCACCCGCCGGCCCGGTCAGGTTGCGCGCCGCGCGGTCCGTGGCGGTGTTGAGCGACGGGTCGGCCGGGTCATGCGTGACGAGTGCGACCGCCAACGCCAGGGCCGCAAGCGCGATCAGCAGTCCCAATGTTTCCTGAACCCGGCGGCGCAGCACCAGGCGCACCGCCGGGGAGGCGAATCGGCGCTGCGGGTCAGGCGAGGTGATCTTCGGCATGGCGCTAGCCCAGGCTCATTGAAGTGGCCGCGCAGTTCTAGACCCGATGCCCCTGGAAAGGCACGAACTTCATGCCCCCGGCTTCTGGATGATCCATTTGGGCGCGTCGATCGCGAGCGGCCGGCCCACAAAGGCCGCGAAATCCCCGGCCGCCTTCACGACGCCGGGCCAGCCTGGGTCGTAGTCATCGCCAACCAGGTGCCCGCCGGGGGCCAGGATCGGCCAGAAATCCTTCGCATCCTGCAGCACGGCGGCATAGGCGTGGTCGCCGTCGATATGGACCAGCGTGGCGGCAATGCCGAGCCGGCGCAGGATGGCCGCCGCCCCACTTGCCGTCTGCGGCATGGGCACGACGTAGTCCTGCAGGCCGACCGCGGCGACATTGGCCAGGAAGGTTGCATAGAGGTCGGGCATGCCGCGATGCCTGCCGTACATCCCCGCCCAACCCCAATGCTCGGCCGACCCCAGGAAGGTATCGACGGCGATGACGCAGCCATCCACCCCGGCATCGCGGAGGGCGGCGGCCATGGCGATGGTCGACTGACCCTTCCACACGCCGACATCGATGATGATGCTCGGACCCGGCGCACTGTCGGCCCGCGCTGTTGACGGGAGGGCCAAGCGTGCAAGCGCAGGGTGGTTGCCGTTCCAGCCCTGCACCTCGACCGCCTCCGGCAGAGCGGCAAGGCCATCCCAGATATCGGCCCCGTGCAGGCGGCTCATGATGTCGGCGCTGACCGCCATTGGATACCCTTCATTCCCAGCCCATGCCGGCGCGGTGAACCTTATCGCATGGCGGGCGTTGCCGTCTCATCCCCGGAGACCTTGCCCGATGCGCGCACGCACTTCCCTGATCCTGACCCTTGTCGTCGTCGCCGCCGGCGGCACCTTCGGCCTGGTCGCATGCACCGAGAGTGCCAAGGTGCCGCTCGAGGCGCAGATGGGACCCAACCCCAGCCTGCCGCCGCCCGTCTCGGGGCTGCTGCCGACGGTGAACATCGCCCCCGCGGTCGGCTGGCGCGAGGGCGCGATGCCGACGCCCGCGCCCGGCCTGGCGGTGGCGGCCTTCGCGACGGGGCTCGATCATCCGCGCAACCTGCTCGTGCTGCCCAATGGCGACGTGCTGGTGGCCGAGAGCAACGCCCCGCCGCGGCCGGACGCCAATCCCGGCCTGCGCGGCATGGCCATGCGCGCGGTCATGGCGCGCGCCGGCGCCGCCACCGAAAGTGCGAACCGGATTACCCTGCTGCGCGACGCCGATGGCGACGGCGTCGCGGAAACGCGCGTCCCTTTCCTTGAGAACCTGAACTCGCCGTACGGCATGGCACTGATCGGCGACCAGCTCTTCATCGCCGACACCGACGCGATCCGCCGCTACCCCTACCAGCCGGGGATGAGCCGGATGACAGACCCGGGCACCCGCATCACCGAGCTGCCGGCGGGCCGGCGCAATCATCACTGGACCAAGAACCTGCAGGCCTCGGCGGACGGGCGCACGCTGTTCGTGGCGATCGGCTCCAACAGCAACGTCGCCGAGAACGGCATGGCGGCCGAGGAAGGCCGCGCGCAGATCTGGGCGGTGGACCCCGCGACCGGCGCCCACCGCCCCTATGCCACGGGACTGCGCAACCCGGTCGGGATGGCAATCGCCCCCGGCCCAACGCCCACACTGTGGACAGCGGTGAACGAGCGCGACGAGATCGGGTCCGACCTGGTGCCGGACTACATGACGTCGGTGCGGGAGGGTGGCTTCTATGGCTGGCCCTACAGCTATTTCGGCCAGACCGTGGACACGCGCGTGCAGCCGCAGGACGCCGCGCTGGTGTCGCGGGCGATCTCGCCCGATTACGCGCTGGGCGCGCATACAGCCTCGCTCGGCCTGGCCATCACCGAGGCCTCCGGGCTGCCGGCACCGTTCAACTCCGGCGCCTTCGTGGGCCAGCACGGGTCTTGGAACCGGCGCCCGGCGAGCGGGTACCGCGTGATCTTCATCCCCTTCGCCAATGGCCGTCCGCAGGGCGCGCCGGTGGATGTTTTGACCGGCTTCCTCGACGGTGCGGGCAATGCGCGCGGCCGGCCGGTGGGGGTCACGCCGGATGGCCGCGGCGGGCTGCTGGTGGCCGACGACGTGGGCAACGTGGTCTGGAGGGTCAGCGCGGCGCGTCCATGAAGGTTGGCCGCGGCATGCGGCAAGGCTCGCGGGATTGCCGGCATCGCGCACCGCCGATATCCGCGCCATCGATGGGTGGGCACGCGCTGCGCACCGCGCCTCCGCCACAGGTCGCGGCAATGGCATTCACACCGGCGCGCGTGCCTACAACCGCCACGCACGGCGCGTGTTCTCCCGCCACACTGGTAGGGAGAATCAGCCCATGAGCCAACAGTACAGCGATCACAGCCTGATCTCGTCCGACCGCGTCGAGGGGACCAGCGTCTACAATCCCTCCGGCGAGAAGCTCGGCTCCATCAGCAGCCTGATGATCGAGAAGGTGAGCGGCCAGGTTGCTTATGCGGTGCTGTCCTTCGGGGGCTTCCTCGGCATCGGGGAAAGCTATCATCCGCTGCCGTGGAACCAGCTGAAGTACAGCACCCAGCAGGACGGCTATGTCGTTTCGCTGAACGAGGAACAGCTGCGCGGCGCGCCGCGCTACGACACCTCGGACGAAGCCCAGTGGTCGCGTGACGACCGTGGTAGCTGGCCGACCGTGGTCGACAGCTACTACGGCACCGCCGGCGCCGACCTCGGCGGCGTAGGCCCGATGGCCGATCGCACCCGCCGCGTCTGAGTCACTGGACGCGGCGCAGCAATGCACCGCGTTCCCCCAACCATCGACAATCCCCTACGGAGACTTCCACATGCAGACGCTCGATAACCTGTTTCTGACCACCCTCAAGGATGTCTATTACGCCGAACGGCAGATCCTGAAGGCGCTTCCGAAGATGGCCAAGGCCGCCGACTCGCGTGAGCTGGCAAACGCATTCAACCAGCACCGCCAGCAGACCCAGCAGCAGGTCGAACGTCTGCAGGAGGTCTTCGAGATCCTCGGCAAGCGCGCCGCCGGCGTCACCTGTGAGGCGATCAACGGCATCATCGAGGAAGCCGAGGAGCTGCTCGACGAGGACAAGACCGCCTCTCCGGTCCGCGATGCCGGCCTCGCCGCGAATGGTCAGGCGGTCGAACATTATGAGATCGCGCGCTACGGCACGCTGGTCGCCTGGGCCAAGCGCATGGGCCAGGACCGCATCGTCGAACTGCTCGAGCAGACCCTCGCCGAGGAGAAGCAGACCGACCAGGACCTGACGGCGCTGTCCGACCAGATCCTGGACGAGAACCGCCAGGCGGCCGAGTAATCCCGGCATGGGGCGGCGCGATGCCGCCCCATCGCCTCCGGTGATGGTCGCCATCACCCATGCTGCATTTGCGAACGGCGCGTAGCCCCCATACTCTCTGTGCACAACGGAGAGATTACCCATGCCCGAACTTCCCTCGCTGAGCGATGCGAGCCTTGATCAGCTCTTCCGCGAGGCCCGGACTCAGAACAAGTGGCTCGACCGGCCGGTTCCAGACAGCATGCTCCAGGAGATCTGGGATCTGGCGAAGTTCGGGCCGACCTCGGCGAACTGCTCGCCCATGCGGCTGGTCTTCGTGCGCGGCGCGGAAGCCAAGGCCAAGCTGAAGGAGGCGCTTTCCTCCGGTAATGTCGAAAAGACGATGACCGCGCCGGTCACCGCCATCGTGGCGCATGACCCGATGTTCTACGACAAGCTGCCCTTCCTGTTTCCGCATGCCGATGCGAAGTCCTGGTTCACCTCCTCGCCCGCGCTGGCGGAGGTGACGGCGTTCCGCAACGGCACGCTGCAGGGCGCCTACCTGATGATCGCGGCGCGCGCGCTGGGCCTCGACGTCGGGTCCATGAGCGGCTTCAACAACGCGAAGGTCGACGAGCTGTTCTTCGCCGACACCGGGTTCAAGTCCAACTGGCTGATCAACATCGGCTACGGCGACCCCGAGGGCCTGTTCCCGCGCAGCCCGCGCTTCAGCTTCGATGAGATTGCAAAGATCGTCTGATGTCAGGGCGGGGGGCCGCTGCGCCCCCTGCATCCTTACCCGGCCCCGACCGGCGCGTGGTCCCGGTGCTGCGGATGCTGCATGCGGTGCTGGTCACCGCCACGGGGCTGCCGCATCCCGCTCTGCTTGGCGGCGCCATGAAGCGTCAGCGACGGCCCGGTGCCACCCAACTGACCGCACCCCAGAAGGCGAGCGCCGCAAGGCCGCCGGCGATGGCATCCACCGGCGCGTCGTCGCCCACCGCCACGCGCCCGGCCGCGGCCGCCGCGGCGACCAGCACGCCAACTGCGGGCATCAGCCTGCCGCCGAGCACGGTGAACAACCAGCCCCAGGCCAGCACCGCCCAGAATACCGGGGCGGAGGGGAAGCGCGCCAGCGCCTGCCAGTCGGGCATACCCTCCACCGGCGTGGCGAAAGCCACCGCGAAGGCGATCAGCACCGCGCGCGCGACGCCGAACAGCAGGAACAGGCGCAGCCCCGCACCGAATCCGGCACGCGCCCATGCCCCGAGCACCGCCGCGCCACCCACGACGCAGAGCAGCGTCGGCCGCGTCAGCACCGCGAGGTCGGCCGCGACCTCCGGCGCCCAGGCCGGCCGTGCCGCGACCCAGGCTGTGATGTCGATGAAGACAGACTTGCTCCAAGCCATGCCCGGCCCGTCGCGCATCGCCGCGACCACGAGCGCGAAGCCGCCGGCGCCCAGCAGCAAAAGCAGGAAGCCCGGCCAGCGGCTGTGCCGCAGCCCCCCCGGCCGCGCGGCCGGGCCGGGCACGCTCCAGGGGGAGGGTCCCGGTCGTGCCGGGCGCGGTGGGCCAGGCGGCGGGCCGGGGCGGATGGCGCCGGCGCCGACCACCGGCACGCTCGGGCCGCCGACGCGCTTCATGGCCGTGGCTCCCTTGTCAGCACGCGCTGGACGGCACTGCGCCATTCATCCTGGCGCTGGTCGGCCTCGGCCCGCGCCATGGCGGGGAGGAAACGGCGGTCCAGCCGCCAATGCGCCGCACCTTCGCCGGGTGCGGCCATCAGGCCCGCCTGCAGGCCCGCAAGCCAGGCCGCGCCCATCGCGGTGGTCTCGCGCAGGGTCGGCCGGTCGACGGGAATGCCGAGGAGGTCGGCCAAGTATTGCATCGTCCAGTCGCTCGCCACCATGCCTCCATCCACGCGCAGGATCTGCGGCGCGCCGCCTGGACAATCCGCTTCCATCGCCGCCATCAGGTCGCGCGTCTGGTGGCCCACGGCCTCCAGCGCCGCGCGCACGATCTCGGCCCGCCCGGTGCCGCGCGTGAGGCCCAGGATCGCGCCCCGCGCCGCGGCATCCCACCACGGCGCGCCGAGCCCCGTGAAGCCGGGAATGAGGAAGACGCGCTGCGCCGGGTCGGCCGCGCGCGCCAGCCCATCGGCCTCGCTGGCATGAGCGATGATGCCGAGACCGTCGCGCAGCCATTGCAGTGCCGCGCCGGCCACGAAGATCGCGCCTTCCAGCGCGTAGCAGCGGACGCCGCCAAGCTGCCAGGCGATGGTCGTCAGCAACCGGTGGGAGGAGGCGACGGCGGTCGGCCCCGTGTTCATCAGCGCGAAGCAGCCGGTGCCGTAGGTGGATTTCACCATGCCCGGCGCGAAGCAGGCCTGGCCCATCATCGCCGCCTGCTGGTCACCGGCCATGCCGCGGATGGGCAGGGCGAAGCCGGTGACGGAAGCATCGGTCACACCGAACTCGGCGGCATTGTCGCGCACGTCAGGCAGCAGCGGGGCGGGGATGGCGAACAGGCGCAACAGGTCCTCGTCCCAGCAGCCGCGATGGATGTCGAACAGCATGGTGCGGGAGGCATTGGACGCATCGGTCGCGTGCACGCGGCCCCCGGTCAGGCGGAACAGCAGCCAGCTCTCCACCGTGCCGAAGCACAGCGCGCCGCGCGCGGCGGCGGCACGCGCGCCGGGGATTGCATCGAGCAGCCAGGCAAGCTTGGTCGCGGAGAAGTAAGGGTCGGGCAGCAGGCCGGTTCGCGCGGCGATCAGCGGTGCGGCACCCTCGGCGACGAGCCGCGCGCAGTGATCGGCGGTGCGCCGGTCCTGCCAGACGATCGCACGGTGCAGCGCGCGGCCGGTCGCGCGTTCCCACAGCAGCGTCGTTTCGCGCTGGTTGGTGATGCCGATGCCGGCGATGGCCTTCGGGTCGATGCCGTCCGTCGCCTCGCGCAGCGTGGCCAGCGTGCCGGCCCAGATATCCTCCGCATCATGCTCGACCCAGCCGGGGGAGGGGAAATGCTGCGGCAGGTCGCGGCTGGCCGTGCGCAGCGGCGCGAGGCTCGCATCGAACAGGATCGTGCGCGTCGAGGTCGTCCCCTGGTCGATCGCGAGCAGCAGCGCTTCATCCATACCCCCGCCTTTCATGCACTGGTCTCCGGCGTCGCAGGCGAGGATACTCCAGCGCAGGAGGAACCGACACCATGCCCCGTCAGCTCTATGAACTCTGCGGCGCCGACCCGAAACGGGTGTTCAGCCCGTTCTGCTGGCGCAGCCGGATGGCGCTGGCGCATAAGGGCCTGGACTTCACCTCCGTGCCCTGGCGCTTCGGGGAGACGGACGCCCTCGCCTTCGCCCATTCCGAGAAGGTGCCGGTGCTGGTCGATGGCGAGCGTTCCGTGGCCGACAGCTGGGCGATCGCCGAATACCTGGAGGACACCTACCCCGACGCGCCCTCCCTGTTCGGCGGGCCAGACGGGCGGGCGATGTGCCGCATGATCGGGCATTGGACGGATTCCGTGGTGCAGGCGGGGATCGTGACGCTGATCGTGGCCGACATCGTGCCGCATCTCGGTCCTGCCGACCGCGCCACCTTTCTCGCCTCGCGCGAGAAGCGCTTCGGCAAGCCGCTCGCCGAGGTCATCGCGGGGCGGGATGCGCGCGTGGCCGATTTCCGGCGCGCGCTGTATCCGCTGCGCACCACGCTGAAGGATTTCCCCTTCCTCGGCGGCGCCGCGCCCAACTACGCGGACTACACGGTGTTCGGCGCCTTCCAGTGGGCGCGCTGCGTCAGCGCCTTCCCGCTGCTGGAGGCGAGCGACGCGGTCTACGCGTGGCGCGGGCGCATGCTCGATGCGCTCGGCGGCATCGCGCGCGCGGCACCGGCGAGCGAAGCGGCGTGATCGGGGACGCGCATCCGGGTCGCGCGTCGGCGCGTAGCGATGCCACGAACAAGAAAAAGGAAACGCGCATGGCCTTCACCCGCACCCTCCTCGCCGCTGCCGCCATCGTTGCACTCGGCGCCGGGGCCATCGCGCAGACACGCTACACGCCGGGGCCGCACAATATCGAGCTGCCGGCCGACTGGCAGACGCGCTTCATCCGCTACACCACCGTCGACAACGCGACGCGCAAGATCATCCGCAACATCTACGTGAATCCGGAATCCTTCGCCGCCGCGCGGCCGGGGCAGCCGATGCCGGACGGCACCTTCCTGATCATGGCGGACCAGCGCGCGCGCGTGGGTGCGGATGGCAACCCGTTGCTCGACTCCACCGGCCGCTTCATCCCCGAGCCGGGCTGGACCGCGATTGGCGTGCAGCAGCGCAACCGCGGCTGGGGCGAGGGCTACCCCGCCAATCTGCGCAACGGCGAGTGGGAGTATGCGCGATTCAACGGCGATGGCAGCCGCAACAACGCCTCGGTGGAGGCCTGCTTCACCTGCCACATCGGCACCCGCGCGCAGCAGGATTTCACCTTCGGCTACTGGGACTACGTGCAGGCGCGGCGGTGACCGTCGCGCGCGTCACCGCCGATGGCCGCGTCACCTTCGAGGACCGGCAGTTCCGCTGCGCCCTGGGTGCTGCGGGCATCCGCGCGGTGAAGCAGGAAGGCGACCATGCGACGCCGGTGGGGGTGTTGCCGATCCGGCGACTACTTTACCGCGCCGATCGCATCGCGCCACCCGAGGGTGCGCTGAGCCGTGCGCCGCTCGCCCCCACCGATGGATGGTGCGACGACCCGCTGCACGCGGACTACAACCGGCAGGTGACGCTGCCGCATCCCGCACGCCACGAACACCTGTGGCGCGAGGATGCGCTCTACAACCTGATCGGCGTGCTCGGCTGGAACGACGCGCCGGTGGTGCGCCACCGCGGCAGCGCGATCTTCCTGCACATCGCGCGGCCGGACTACGCGCCGACCGAGGGCTGCGTCGCGCTAGCGCTACCCGATTTGCGGCGGCTGCTCGCCATGGGCGCCTCATCCCTGGAAATTATCGCCTAGACCGGATATTCTCCGGTCATGGATGAAATCGACCGGAACATCGCCATCGCCCTGCAACAGGACGGTAGCGCGGGGCTCGCCGAACTGGCCAAGGTCTCGGGGCTTTCCGTCTCCGCCACCGCCGAGCGCGTGAAGCGGCTGGAGGAGCGTGGCGTGGTGCGCAGCTGGCGTGCCGACCTCGATCCCGTGCAGGTCGGCTGCCCGCTGCTCGGCTTCGTCTTCGTGGCCCTGCGCCCCGGCCGCGACGACGCCGCCTTCCGCCGCACGATGGCGCGCCACGAGCATGTGCTGGAATGCCATCGCATCACTGGCCCGTGGCACTTCCTGTTGAAGCTGCGCGTCGCCGACCTGTCGGCCTATGAAGCTTTCCTCGATGAGGAGCTGCGCGCGCAGCCTTCGGTCGAGCGGCTGGAATCGCTGATCGCCATCGCCACCGAAAAGGAGACCGCGCTGCTGCCCGTCGCCCCCGCCACCGAGGAGGAATAGGCTGAGCCGCCGCCAGATCGAGATCACCCCGGAGCTCGTCATCCGCGCCTACCGGGCGGGGCTGTTTCCCATGGCCGAAAGCCGCGACGCGATGCGGCTGCACCTGCATACCCGGCTCGAGTGCCTGGGCACCTTGCGCGAAGCGGTGGTGGCGGTATCGCGCGAAGGGCGCGTGCTGGGCGGCAACCGCGCCGCCCTCGAAC
>JAZKFA010000292.1:25657-30512 GCA_040386655.1 Pseudomonadota bacterium
CGGCGTGCTGCCGATCGCCGGTTTCCACCTGCCCCGGCGCTTGGCGCGCACCGCCCTCTCGGCCCGCTTCCGCGTCACCAGCAACGTCGACTTCGCGGCCACGCTCGCCGGCTGCGCGGCACCGGCGGAGGGGCGCGGCGACACCTGGATCAACCCCGAGATCACGCGCCTGTTCACCGCCCTGCATGAGGAGGGCGTCTGCCACTCGGTCGAATGCTGGGAGGGCGAGGCACTGGTGGGCGGGCTGTACGGCGTGGCCCTCGGCGGCGCTTTCTTCGGGGAGAGCATGTTCTCCCGCGCGCGCGACGCCTCGAAGGTCGCGCTGGTGCACCTGGTTGCGCGGCTGGCGCTGGGTAGCTTCACGCTGCTCGATACGCAGTTCCTTACGCGGCACCTGACGCAGTTCGGCGCGCATGAAATCCCCCGCGCCGAGTACAAGGCGCGCCTGGCCGCCGCACTTGAGGTCGATGCCACATGGGGAGAGCCGGACCCCGCCGCCATCGCCGTCACAATCCGCGGGATGCGGAGCACGGGCTGACGCCTGGACGTGCGGCGCCACCGTGCCAGGATGGCGAAAAATCGGAGGACCGCGCATGTCAGCCTATACCGTCGGCGATCTCGTCGCCGAATTCCTCTCGCGCATCGGCGTGACAACCGCCTTCGGCATCGTCTCGGTGCACAACATTCCCATGCTGGACGCGATCGCGCGGCGCAACGCGCTTCGCTTCGTCATGGCGCGCGGCGAGATGGGCGGCGCGCACATGGCCGATGGCTACGCGCGCGTCTCCGGCGGGCTGGGCGTGCTGTTTTCCTCGACAGGGCCGGGCGCGGCCAATGCGGTGCCTGGCCTGGTAGAGGCGCGCTTCGCCGGCTCGCCGGTGCTGCACATCACGGGGCAGACAGCGACGCGCTTCATCGACCGCGACACCGGCACCGTGCATGACGTGCCCGGCCAGACCGCGATGCTCGCCGCCGTGGGCAAGGCCGCGCATCGCGTGCGCAGCGCGGCCGAGGCCTATGGCGTGCTGGTGCGCGCCGCGACCGAGGCGCTGACGCCACCGATGGGCCCGGTCTCCGTGGAGATCCCCATCGACCTGCAGCGCGCGGTGATCCCGCGCCCGGCCTCGCTGGATTCGCTCGTGCTGCCGGTGCCGCCGCCGCTACCGCCGAGCGAGGCCGCACTCGACGAGGCTGCCGCCATCCTGGCCTCGGCGAAGCGGCCGATGCTCTGGCTTGGCAATGGCGCGAAGGGTGCGGGCGCGGCGGTGGCACGGCTGATGGCGCTGGGCTTCGGCGCCGTCTCCTCCTGGAACGGCCGCGGCACCATCCCCGAGGATCACCCGATGAGCTTTGGCGCCCTGCACGGCAACGGCGCCCCGCGCATCGCTGAGTTCTACGCCGGCGTCGATGGGATGCTGGTCCTGGGGTCGCGGCTGCGCGGGCATGAGACGGGCGATTTTTCGCTCAAGCTCCCGCCGACCCTGATCCAGGCCGATGTGGATGCCGCTGCCGAGGGCCGCACCTACGCGTCGAGCCTGTTCATTCATGGCGATGCCGAGCTGGTTGCCGAAGGCCTTGCGAAGCGCCTCGCAGGACGCATGTCGGTCACACCGGAGTTCGCGGCGGAGTTCGCGGAGACCAAGCGCCTGGCGGGCGAGGAGTATCGCGCGACGCTCGGCCCCTACGCCGATTTCGCGGACCAGATGCGGGCCGCGCTGCCGCGCGACGGTGTCTGGGTGCGCGACATCACCATCAACAATTCCAGCTGGGGCAACCGTATCATGCAGGTCTATGGGCCGCATGATTCCGTGCACCCCGTCGGTGCCGCGATCGGCCCTGGCTTGCCACTCGGCATCGGCGCGGCCCTCGCGGCGACGGGGCGCAAGACGGTCGCGATGGTGGGCGATGGCGGCTTCGCGCTGAACCAGACGGAGCTATGGACGGCGGCGCAGGAAAATCCGGACCTCTGCATCGTGGTCATGAACGACCGCGGCTATGGCGTCATCCGCCACATCCAGGATGCGGTCGTCGATGGCCGCCGCTTTGCCGACCAGTTGCTAGGGCCGGACCTGCAGAAGCTCGCGGCCCTCGCGGGCATCCGTGCCTACAAGGTCGGCGCAGCGGACGCGTTCGGCGCCACCGTCGCGAAGGCGCTGGCGACACCCGGTCCCTCGCTGGTCGAGGTGGACATGGTCGCGATCGGCGAGCACCCGCCCTATGCGCCCTACGCCACGATGGGCAAGCACGCCGAGCGCGCGGCTCAGCGCAACACACGGTAAGCCAGAAAGCCGCCGAGGCCGCCGCCGGCGACGACGACGGCCATCGGCAGCGCGGTGCCGTCATGCAGGATGCCGGTCAGCGCGCCGGTCATCGCACCGAGCGTGAATTGCAGCGTGCCGATCAGGGCTGACGCGCTGCCCGCCACGCGCTTGTGCGGCGCCATGGCGATTGCCACCGTCAGCGGCAGGATCGCGCCGAGGGAGGCGATGCTCAGCGCTAGCCCGGTCAGCAGCAGGGGAAGGCCCGTCTCGCCCATTGCCGCGCCGGCCAGTAGCAGCACGCCGCCCACCAGCGGCACCAGCAATGCAAAGCGCAGCAGTTGCGCGGGTGCGACGTGCCGCGTCGCCCAGGCATTGACCTGGCTGACCAGGATGAACCCCGCCGCGTTGGAGCCGAACACGATGGCATAGGTCGTGGGCGCCATCCCGTGCAGCTCCATCAACACGAAGGGGGAGCTGGCGATGTAGGCGAACATGCCGCCGATGCAGAGGCTGCCGGCCAGCGCCGGCCCCATGAAGCGGCGGTCGGCCAGCAACTGGCCATAGACGCGCAGGATGCCTCCAAAACTGTCGCGCCGGCGGCGTTCTGCCGGCAGAGTCTCAGGCAGCATGAACCACACGACGACACCCATCAGCGCCGCATAGCCGGCGAGCACGGCGAAGATGCCGCGCCAGCCGGTGAAGCCCAGCAACCACCCGCCGAGCAGCGGCGCGAGGATCGGCGCCACACCCATCACCAGCATCAGCCGCGCCATTAACCGGACCGCCGCCTGTTCCTCCGCGACGTCGCGCACCACCGCGCGCGAGATCACCATCCCCGCGCATCCCCCCAGCGACTGCACGAAGCGCAACAGGGTGAGCTGGTCCACGGAGGTCGCGAGCGCACACCCAGCCGAGGCCAGCGCGAAGACCAGCAACCCCGCGAGCAGCGGCCAGCGCCGGCCGAAGCGATCCGACGCCGGCCCGAACGCCGCCTGCCCGATCGCGAGCCCCGCGAAGTAGGCGGCCAGCGTGCCCTGCATCCGCGCCGCGTCGGTGCCGAGCGACTGCGCGATAACCGGAAATGCCGGCAGGTATGTGTCGATCGCGAGTGGCCCCAGCGCCGCCAGCCCGCCCAGGATCAGGGCAAGCCGGCGATGCGATGGCGGCGCCGTCAACGTCCCGCGGCCAGGCGTTCCAGCAGCCGCGCATGGCTGCGCATGCCGCGGTGGAAACAGCGCAGCTCGAACTTCTCGTCGGGGCTGTGCACCTGGTCGTCCTCCAGGCCGAAGCCCATCAGCACCGAGTCGATACCAAGCACGCGGCGCAGGCTTTCCACCACGGGGATGGAACCGCCGCCGCCGCACAGCATGGTCGGGCGGCCGAATTCCTCGGCCAGGATCGCCGTCGCCGCTGATATCGCAGGGTTGTCCAGCGCGACCGCCATGCCCGGCGCCTGCCCGAGAATGGTGACGCTCGCCTGCGCATCGGCGGGAAGGCGGGCGGCGACGAAGTCGCGCAGCAGCTGCGCGATGCGCGACGGGTCTTGACCGGGGACGAGGCGAAAGGAGAGCTTCGCATGCGCCTCGGACGGGATCACGGTTTTGGAGCCGGCGCCCATGTAGCCGCCCCAAATGCCGTTGATGTCGCAGGTCGGCCGCGCCCAGAGTCGCTCCAGCGGACCGCGATCCGACTCACCGGCCGGTACAGAGAGACCGACGCCAGCGAGAAACTCAGCCTCGCCGAAATCCAGCGCCTGCCACTGCTCGGCGAGTGCGGCGGGCAGCTCCGCCACGCCATCGTAGAAGCCGGGCATCGTCACGCGGCCATCGTGGGTGCGCAGCGCGCCCAGGATGGAGGTGAGCAGGTTGATGGGGTTGAGCGCGGAGCCGCCGTACATCCCCGAATGCAGGTCGCGCGCGGCGGCCTTCACGTCGATCTGCGCATAGACCAGGCCGCGCAGCCGCGTGGTGATCGCGGGTGTGTCGATGTCCCACATTCCGGTGTCGCTGATGACGGCGACGTCGGCGCGAAGCAGGTCGCGCTTGGCGGCGAGAAAGGCCTCGAGGCTCGGACTGCCGGTCTCCTCCTCGCCCTCGATCAGAACGGTCACGGCGACGGGTGGACCACCGGCGACGGCGTGCCATGCGCGCAGCGCCTCGACCCACATCATCACCTGGCCCTTGTCGTCCACGGCACCACGGGCGCGGATGCGCGGGCCGTGCGGACCTTCGACCAGCACGGGCTCGAAGGGCGCGCTGGTCCAGAGCTCCAGCGGGTCGGCGGGCTGCACGTCGTAATGGCCATAGAACAGCACGTGCGGGACGCCGCCGCCGGGGCCCGGATGATGCGCGACCAGGACAGGGTGCCCCTCGGTCTCATGGGCGGTTGCTTCGAACCCCATCGCCGCAAAATCGGCACGCAGCCATTCGGCCGCCGCACGGCAATCGCCGGCATGGGCGGGCTGGGCGCTGATGCTGGGAATGCGCAGCAGCGAGAAAAGCCGCTTGCGCGCAGCGTCGAGATCGGTGTCGAGCCGCGCAAGCACGGCGTCGAGGGTCTGGGTCATGGTCGCTCCGCGGTCAGTCCCCCCGGGC
>JAZKFA010000293.1:0-8778 GCA_040386655.1 Pseudomonadota bacterium
CGCGGCGGCCGTCTTCGCGCTGATCGCCTACCTCGTCGGCAACCGCATCTTCGCGGATTACCTGCAGCTGCACGCAGTCCCCGGCACCGGCGAGCTGGCCGTCTTCGCCTCCGCCATGATCGGGGCGTCGCTGGGCTTCCTGTGGTTCAACGCGCCGCCGGCGGCGGTGTTCATGGGCGATACCGGCTCGCTCGCCCTTGGCGGCGCCTTGGGTGCGCTCGCCGTCGCGACCAAGCATGAAATCGTGCTCGCCATCGTGGGCGGGCTGTTCGTGGTGGAGACGGTCTCCGTCATCATCCAGGTCTTCTGGTTCAAGCGCACCGGACGGCGCGTCTTCCTCATGGCGCCGCTGCACCACCACTTCGAGAAGAAGGGCTGGGCCGAGGCAACCATCGTGATCCGGTTCTGGATCATCGCGATGATCCTCGCGCTCGTTGGCCTTTCGACGCTGAAGATCCGATGACCCCCTTCGCAGGACAGCGCATCGCCGTGATGGGGCTCGGCCGGGCCGGCTTCGCCGCGGCCCTGCGCCTGCGCGACTGGGGCGCCGAGGTGACCGCCTGGGATGACCAGCCCGCCGGGCGTGCGCGCGCGCAGGCGGAGGGCCTCACGCTGCGCGATCCGGCCCAGGATTTCGCCGCCGAAGCGCTGCTGCTCTCGCCAGGGATCGCGCATACCCACCCGACGCCGCACCCGGCCGCCGCCGCCGCGCGCGCGGCCGGTGCGCCGATCCTGGCGGACGTTGAATTCCTCTACCGCGCGGTGCGCGCCAGCGGATCGCAGGCGCGCTTCCTGGGCGTCACCGGCACCAACGGGAAAAGCACCGTGACGGCGCTGGTCCACCACATCCTGACCGCCGCGGGCCGTGTGTCCGAAGCCGGCGGCAATCTCGGCCCCCCGGCCCTGGGACTCAACATGTTGTGGCACGAAGGCATCTACACCCTCGAAATGTCGTCCTACATGTTGGAGCGACTCGCGCAGATGCGCTTCAACATCGCAATAATGTTGAACGTTTCACCCGATCATCTCGACCGCCATGGCAGCATGGCCGGCTATGTCGCTGCGAAGACGGAAATCTTCGCGCGGCAGGACAGCCGCGACACCGCCGTGGTCGGGATGGATGACGCCGCGACCGCAGCCATGGCCGAGGGCCGCGCCGGTTTCGTGCGCCGGATTTCGGCCCAGACGCGCCATCCCGGCGGCGTCTGGTGCGAAGACGGGGTGCTCATGGATGACGAGGGCGCCTTCTGCGACCTGCGCGACGCCCGCGCCCTGCCCGGCGCGCACAACGCGCAGAACGCCGCCGCGGCCGCCGCGGCCTGCCTCGCGCTCGACGTGCCTCGCGCTGCCATCGCTGCCGGTGTGCTGAGCTACACCGGCCTGCCGCACCGCCAGGAGCGCGTGGCCGAGATCGACGGCATCGCCTTCGTCAACGACAGCAAGGCGACCAATGCGGACAGCGCGGCGCGCGCGCTGGCCAGCTATCCGCGCGTCGCCTGGATCGCCGGCGGCATCGCCAAGGAGGGCGGCATCGAGAGCCTGGCCCCCTGGTTCGGTCGCGTGGCCAAGGCCTACCTGATCGGCCGCGACGCGCCGGTACTGGCCGAAACCCTGGCGCAACACGGCGTCGCGCATGCGGTGGTCGGCGACCTCGCCACCGCCATCGCCGCGGCGCGTACCGAGGCACTGGCGCCGGTAGTCCTGCTCTCGCCGGCCTGCGCGAGCTGGGACCAGTTCACCGGCTTCGATGCGCGCGGCGATGCCTTCCGCACGCAGGTCGTCGCCATGGCTGGGGGGGCAGTCTGATGGCGGCTTTTTCGCGCAGCGATGATTCGACCCTCGGCCGCTGGTGGTGGACGGTGGACCGCTGGACGCTCTCCGCGCTGCTCGCGCTGATCGCGATCGGGTATGTGATGATGCTTGCCGCCTCCCCGGCGGTCGCCGAGCGCATCGGCACGGCGTCGCGCCACACCTTCTTCATCAAGCAGGTGGCCTATCTCGCGATGGCCGCGGCTGTCATGGTCGTCGTCTCGCTGCTTTCGCCCAAGAACATCCGCCGCCTGGCGCTGCTGGGCTTCGCCGGCGCGCTGCTGGCGACCGCGGCGACACTCGTCATCGGCGTCGAGATCAAGGGTGCGCGGCGCTGGCTGCCGATCCCGTTCCTTTCGCTGCAGCCTTCCGAGTTCCTCAAGCCCTGCTTCGCAGTCGTGGCCGCCTGGCTGATCGCGGAAGGGCGCGCACCAGGCAGCAAGCTGCCGGGCATGCTGATCACGCTGTGCCTGTTCGGTCTGGTCGGCGGCATCCTGAAGTCGCAGCCGGATATCGGCATGCTGTTCGTCATCACGATCGTGCTTTTCGCGCAGATCTTCGTCGCCGGCATCAATCTGTTCATCGTGGGCGCAGCGGGCGCGATTGCGGTTGGTCTCGGCGCGGTGGTGTACTTCACCAAGCAGCACGTGCGCGACCGCGTGGCGGCCTTCCTCAGCCCGGTCTGCAACGACCGCGAGAACTACCAGATCTGCACGGCGATGGAGGCCTTCGGCAATGGCGGCCTGCTCGGCCGCGGCCCGGGCGAGGGCCGGCTGAAGAACGTGCTGCCCGATGCCCATGCCGACTTCGTCTTCGCCGTCGCCGGCGAGGAATTCGGCATGGTGGTCTGCCTGGTGATCCTGGGCCTGTTCCTGTTCGTCGTCGTGCGCGGCCTGCTCAAGCTGCTGAGCGAGAGCGACCTGTTCGTTGTGCTCGCGGCCGCGGGGCTGCTGACGCAGTTCGGGCTGCAGGCCTTCATCAACATGGCCTCCACACTGCAGCTGATCCCGACCAAGGGGATGACGCTGCCCTTCGTGAGCTATGGCGGCTCCTCGGTGATCGCCATCGCGCTCGGGATGGGCATGCTGCTCGCGCTCACGCGACGGCGTGCGACGCGCGCCTCCGGGGCGGAGGCGTGAGGGGCCCCGTGGCACGTCCGATCGTCATCGCCGCCGGGGGCACCGGCGGGCACCTGTTTCCCGCCGAGGCGCTGGCCGTGGCCCTGCTCGCGCGCGGCGAGCGCATCGCGCTGATGACCGATGCGCGCAGCGCCGCCTTCGACAGCCCGGCCTTCGCAAATGCGGAACGCTTCTCCCTGCCTGGCGCAGGGCTGTCCGGCCGTGGCGTGTTCTCCGCGCTGCGCGGTGCGGCGGCGCTGGCCTCGGGCACTTTCGCGGCACGGCGGCTGTTCAAGCGCCTGGATGCAAGCGCGGTGGTGGGCTTTGGCGGCTATGCCTCCGTCCCGCCCGTCATGGCCGCTTCGATGATGGGCAAGGATCGCCGCCCCGCGCTGGTGCTGCATGAGCAGAACGCGGTGCTCGGCCGCGCGAACCGCGCGCTGGCACCCCGCGCGGACCTGCTCGCCCTGTCCTTCGCTGGCACCACCCGCGTGCCGCAGGGCGCGCAGTGCGAGGTGCTGGGCAATCCCGTGCGCCCCGCGCTCGCGGCCCTGTCGGGCGGCAGCTACCCGGCACCGGAAGGCGCGCTGCGCCTGCTGGTCACCGGCGGCAGCCTCGGCGCGCGCATCTTCGCCGATGTGGTGCCCGACGCGGTGGCCCTGCTGCCGGAGGCGCTGCGCGCCCGCCTGGTCATTACCCAGCAGGCCCGCGCGGAAGACTTTTCCCGTACGCGCGATGCCTATGCTGCGCTCGGCATCCCCGCCGAGGTCTCGGCCTTCTTCCCCGACATCGCGAACCGGCTGTCGATGGCGCAGCTGGTCATCGCGCGCGCCGGGGCGTCCACCATCGCCGAGCTCGCCTGCGCCGGCCGCCCCGCGATCCTGGTGCCGCTGCCCCACGCCATCGACGACCACCAGAGTGCCAATGCCCGCGCGCTGGCCGATGCGGGCGCGGCGGTGGTGATGCCGCAGCCGGGCTTCACGCCCGAGGCGCTGGCCGCACAGCTGACCACGCTGCTCGCCGATTCCGCGGGCCTCGCACGCATGGCCGAAGCCGCGCGCCCGCTCTCCCGCCCCCACGCCGCGAGCGTGCTGGCGGACCGGGTGCAGGCGCTGGTCGCGGCACGGGCGGAGGCAGGCTGATGCGCGCGCTTCCACTCGACATCGGGGCGATCCACTTCGTCGGCATCGGCGGCATCGGCATGTCCGGCATCGCTGAAGTGCTGCACAACCTCGGCTATCGCGTCCAGGGCAGCGACATCGCCGAAGGGGCCAACGTGCAGCGCCTGCGTGCGGCCGGCATCGCGGTCACCGTGGGTCATGCCGCCGAGAATCTCGGCGAGGCGCAGGTCGTCGTCACCTCCACCGCGGTGAAGCGCGACAACCCCGAGGTCGTCGCGGCGCGCCAGAAGTTCATCCCCGTGGTGCGGCGGGCGGAAATGCTCGCCGAGCTGATGCGCCTGAAATGGTCCATCGCGATCGGCGGCACGCACGGCAAGACCACGACGACCAGCCTCGTCGCGACCGTGCTGGAAGCCGCCAAGATCGACCCCACCGTCATCAATGGCGGCATCATCAACGCCTACGGCACCAACACGCGCCTGGGCTCGGGCGACTGGATGGTGGTCGAGGCCGATGAGAGCGATGGCAGCTTCCTCAAGCTGCCCGCCGTCGTTGCCGTCGTCACCAACATGGACCCCGAGCACCTGGACCACTGGGGCACCGGCGAGGCGATGAAGGAGGGGTTCTACCAGTTCGTCTCCAACATCCCCTTCTACGGCTTCGCGGTGCTGTGCATGGACCACCCCGAGGTGCAGGCGATGATCCCACGCCTGGCCGACCGGCGCATCATCACCTACGGCTTCTCGCCGCAGGCCGATGTGCGCGCGGAACGCATGATCTCGGACCGCATGGGCGCGACCTTCGAAGTGGTGGTGAGCGACCGCGCGACGAAGCGCCAGCGGATGTTGAAGCCCTTCCGCCTGCCGATGCTGGGCGCGCATAACGTGGCCAATGCACTCGCGGCCATTGCCATCGGCGTCGAGATGGATGTGCATGAGGATGTGATCCGCTCGGCACTCGCGGGCTTCAAGGGCGTGAAGCGCCGCTTCACCCGCACCGGCGAGTCCGGCGGCATCACCGTCATCGATGATTACGGCCATCACCCCGTGGAAATCGCGGCGGTGCTGAAGGCGGCGCGGCAGGCCGGCGCGCGCGACGTGATCGCGGTGGTGCAGCCGCACCGTTATTCGCGCCTGGCCACGTTGTTCGAGGAATTCTGCCAGTGCATGAATGACGCGGGCACGGTGATCGTGGCCGATGTCTATGCCGCCGGCGAAGCGCCGATCCAGGGCATCGACAAGGACGGCCTGGTGGAGGGGCTGCGCGCCCACGGGCACCGCTCCGTCGTGCCGCTGCCTGGGCCCGAGAGCCTCGCCGAAATGGTCAATGCGATCGCCAAGGCCGGGGACTACGTGGTGTGCCTCGGCGCGGGGACGATCACCAATTGGGCGCACGCGCTGCCGGGTCAGCTGACGGCACTGCAGACGCGCAAGCCCGTGCGTCCGGGCGGTGGCACTTGATGCCGCGCGCACCCCTGCACGCCACCCTGCCGCCGCTGCGCGGGCGGGTGCAGCACGACGTGACACTCGCGCCGTTCACCTGGTTCCGAGTGGGCGGACCGGCGGATGTGCTGGTGCGCCCGGCGGATGTCGATGACCTGCTCGTCCTATTGCGCGACATGCCCGAGGGCGTGCCGCTGACGGTGCTCGGCGCGGCATCGAACCTGCTTATCCGCGATGGCGGCATCCGCGGCGTGACGCTGCGCCTCGCGCGCGGGTTTTCCGCGATCACAGTGGAAGCCGATGGCATCGTCGCCGGTGCCGCCGCGCTCGACGTGACGCTTGCCGAGACCGCCGCCGCTGCGGGCCTTGCGGGGCTGGAGTTCCTCGTCGGCATTCCCGGCACGGTGGGCGGCGCTGTCGCGATGAATGCCGGCGCTTACGGCGGCGAGATCCGCGATGTCCTCGACTGGGCGGAGGTCGCCACGCCCGACGGCCTGCTGCGCCTCGACGCCGACGCCCTGCACCTTGCCTATCGCCACACGACGCTGCCTGCGCGCGGCATCGTTACCCGAGCCCGCTTCCGCGCGACGCTGGGCGATGTCGCCACCATCACCGCACGCCTCGCCGCCATCCGTGCCGAGCGCGAAGCGGCGCAGCCCGTCCGCGCGCGCACCGGCGGTTCCACCTTCAAGAACCCGCGCGGCCACAAGGCCTGGGCGCTGATCGACGCCGCCGGCGCGCGCGGCCTCACACTCGGCGCCGCGCAGGTCAGCGAGAAGCACTGCAACTTCCTGCTCAATCTCGGCGGCGCCACCGCGACCGATCTGGAAGCGCTCGGCGAAGCGGTGCGCGCGCGCGTGCTGGCCCATTCCGGCGTCACGCTCGAATGGGAGATCAAGCGCATCGGGGAACCCGCGGCATGACGCGTGTCGCGGTCCTCATGGGCGGTATTTCCAACGAGCGTGCGGTGAGCCTCGCCTCCGGCGCGCAGGTCGTCGCGGCCCTGCGCGAGGCGGGGTTCGACGTCACCGCAATCGATGCCGGGCACGACCTCGGCGCGGTCATCGCCGCGCTGACGCCCGCGCCCGACGTGGTGTTCAACGCATTGCATGGCTGCTTCGGCGAGGATGGACGCATCCAGGGCATGCTCGACTGGATGGGCATTCCCTATACGCATTCGGGCGTGCTCGCCTCGGCCCTGGCGATGGACAAGGTCGCCGCGCGGGCCATCTTCGCCGCCCACGGCCTGCCGATTGCGGAAGGCTGCCTGGTCACGCGCGACGCGCTGGAGGCGGCCGACCCGCTGCCCCTGCCCTACGTCATCAAGCCCGCGCAGGAAGGCAGCTCGGTCGGCGTCCACATCATCCGCACCGGCGATAATCGCCGGGCCGAGATCGCGCGCGCCTGGCGCTTCGGCGACGCCATCCTCGCCGAACGCTTCATTCCCGGGCGCGAGCTCACCGTCGGCGTGCTCGGCGACCGCGCCCTCGGTGTGACCGACATCATCGCCGATGCCGGCGAGTTCTACGATTACGAGAGCAAGTACGCCGCCGGCGGCAGCCGCCACGTCATCCCCGCGCAGATCCACCCCGCCATCCGCGACCGCGCGATGGATGTCGCACTCGCCGCGCATCGCGCGCTGGGCTGCCGCGGCGCGACGCGGGCGGATTTCCGCTACGACGACACGCAGGGCGAACCCGGCGAGCTCGTGCTGCTGGAGGTGAACACCCAGCCCGGCCTCACGCCCACCTCGCTGCTGCCGGAGCAGGCCGCGCATTGCGGCATGGCCTTCCCGCAGCTCTGCGCCTGGATGGTCGGGGAGGCACGCCATGGGTGTTGAAGCCCCCCCGCGCCTGGCCGGACCCGCCGCGCAGTCGCGCCGTGCGCCCACGCGCCGCGCCAAGCCGCTCGACCGTCCGTCGCGCCTCAAGCTGTGGCTGCGCCGCCGCCGCTCCATGCTGCGCCCGGCAGGTCTCGGCATCGCGGCCCTCGCCGCGCTCGGCATCGCTGGCGCCGGCATCTGGGCCTTCGACCCCGCGGGCCGCGCGCAGGCGCTGATCGAGAATGTCTCGGACATCGGGCGCGGCTTGGGGATGAGCATCCAGCGCGTGGAGATCGTGGGCCGGCAGAACGCGCCTCTGGACATGATCGGCGCCGCGCTCGGCGTCTCGCGCGGTGACCCGCTGCTGGGCTTCTCGCTCGAATCCGCGCGCGCGCGGCTTGAGACCATTGCCTGGGTGCAGCGCGCCCACATCGAGCGCCGCCTGCCGGACACGCTGATCATCCGCATCGAGGAGCGCCGCCCCTTCGCCATCTGGCAGCGCGAGGGCCGCTTCGTCGTGATCGACCGCGACGGCCGCGTTATCGCGCAGGACCGGCTGGACCAGTTCGGACCGCTGCCGCTGATCGTCGGTCCCGGTGCCAATGTCGCGGCCGCCACGCTGCACGGGTTGCTGAGCGGCGAGCCTGAGATAGCCAGCCGCGTACAGGCGCTGGTGCGCATCGGCGAGCGGCGCTGGAACCTCAAGCTGCACAACGGCGCCGACGTGCTGCTGCCCGAGGGTGCGGAGGCCGCGGCCATCACCCGCCTCGCGGCATTGCAGCGCGAACAGCAGCTGATGGACCGCCCGCTGGTCGCCATCGACATGCGCCTGCCGGACCGGCTGGTGCTGCGCCAGGTCGCCGCGCCCTCCGCACCCGAGGCGCCGCGCCCGACCGGCACAAGGAGGGGCGCATGAACGAGATCGCACGCGTGCCGCCTGGCCCCGGGGGGCGCGATGCCCGCCGCCGCCGCAATGCCCGCAGCGGTGCCTTCGGCATCATCGACATCGGATCGACCAAGGTCGTCTGCATCATCGCCCGCATCGAGAGCGACGGCGAACCCCGCGCGCTCGGCTTCGGCTGGCAGCGTGGGCGCGGCGTCAAGGGCGGTTCCATCGTCGACCTCGACGAGGCGGAGCGCGCCATCCGCGCCGCGGTGGGACAAGCCGAGGAGATGGCCGATACCCAGCTCACCGGCGCGATCGTCAACCTGTCCTGCGGCCAGCCGGAATCGCGGCTGCTGCCGATCCAATGGCCGATCGGCGGCCGTGCGGTCACCGAGACGGACCTGCGCGCCATCCTCTCCGAAGGCCGCCGCCGCGCGGGCGACACGGAGCGCGACGGGCGCGAGGTGGTGCACGCCATCCCGCTCGCCTTCACGGTCGATGCGACGCCCGGCGCCGAAGACCCGCGCGGGATGATCTGCGACACGCTGAGCGCGCGGCTGCACATGGTGGAAGCCAGCCA
>JAZKFA010000294.1:0-1482 GCA_040386655.1 Pseudomonadota bacterium
CGCTCCGTTGCATCGCGGGCGCGTGCGCGGCGCAGCGTTGCGGAGGGCGCCTCGTCGAAAGCCGCGGCGTAACGGATCGCAAAACGGCCGGCATGCTCGAACCCGTGCCGCGCCGCGACATCGAGCACGGAGCACGCTTTGCCGGACGCCAAGGTTTGGCGTGCCGCATTCAGCCGCAGTCGCTCGACAACGGCACGCGGAGCCATGTGGAGCACCTGCGCCACATGCCGCTGCAGCGTTCGTGGCGTGACGCCGGCGGCGTGCGACATAAAGCTTAGATCTGGATGGAAGGCAGGGTCCGCTGCGAGGGCCTCGCGCGCGGCGGCCAGCGCCAGACGCACATAGGCAGCCGCCTTCGGGGTCCGATCAGGCGGCAAAGCCAGTGTCGTGTTCCGTGGCGCGCTCATGCGCAGATGCTGCGCGCTCGAAACCCGGCGCGTAAAGGACCGAATGTCGTGAAGTGGACTGAGGCGCCCGGCTAGATGTGTCCATCATGAAGCCAGCTTACCTGTTCTGAGAGGAAACGCGGCATGCGTGCCCCTTGCATCTTCGCCGTCCTTAGCATGGTCGCAACCGCCACGGTCGCGCCCCCTGCGCTCGCGCAGAGTACGGTGCCGACACTGATTGTTCCAAATTTACACGCATTCGCGGTACAGGGCCCTTCGGCCGACACGAGTGCTGAGCTCGCGCAGCTGCGGCAAGCGCGAGCGGGACGCAGCGCCGATCTCGCGCGCCAGTTGCGTCGGTGGGAGAATGGTGGGCCCGTCTACCTGTGGAACCAGATAGCCATCGAGGCGCTGATCGAGGGCGGCGTCGGCAATGCGCCGGCGTCGCGCGTGTTGGCACTGCTGCACGCGGCACTTTATGACGCGACCGTCGTGGCCGTGGAGGCCCAGAGCGTTCATGCGCGTCGCTCACCCGCTGCGCAGGACGCCTCGCTGGCGGTGGACGGCCTCCGCATTCCTGATCGCTCATACCCGTCGCAAACCGCGGCGCTGGGTGTTGTGGGCGCGACCGTGCTGGCACAGCTGATCCCGGCTCAAGCCGCCCGCTTCCAGCGCCTCGCTGCCGAGGGTGACGCTCTGCGCCGCGAGGCCGCGCTAGAATTTCCCTCTGACACGGTCGCTGGCCGGGCAATCGGCGAGGCCATCGCGGCCGCTGCTCTCGCGCGTGCCGGCGATGACGGGTTCACCCGTCGCTGGGCTGGGACGGTTCCTGTTGGAGCGGGGCTTTGGACCGGGGCGCAGCCCGCGGTCCCGGGCAACGCTACCTGGCGCGCCTATGTCCTTCCTGCGAACGACGCACTTCGTCCGGCTGCCCCGCCGGCCTTCGGATCTCCCGAGTTCCTAACGGCGCTGGCGGAGGTGCGGGCGTATAACCGCTCGCCTCAGGCGACCGATCTCGCGATCTATTGGCACGCCTATGGCGGTGGCCGCGCCTTCCAGCTCTGGCACCGCGAATTGTCGCTCCGTGCGCTGGAGG
>JAZKFA010000294.1:1492-8257 GCA_040386655.1 Pseudomonadota bacterium
GGAGGGCGGTCTGGCGCAGAACCCGGTGCGCCTGGCCGCCTCCTATGCCGCCATCGCCATCGCCTTCCACGACGCACACATCGCCTGCTGGGACGCGAAATACGCATACTGGTACATCCGCCCGTCACAGGCTGACACCGCAATCACGACCTTGGTTCCGTTGCCGCCACATCCCAGCTACCCCTCGGCACATTCATGCCTATCGAACGGTCCAGCCACAGTACTCGCGAGGCTGTTCCCCGCGGACGCGGAGCACTTTCGCACGCTAACCCAGGCTGCGGGCGAGGCACGGATCGCGGCCGGGCTGCACTACCGCTACGACATCACCGCTGGCGAGGAGATCGGGCGGCGCGCAGCAGAGCTCACCTTGGAGCGGCTGGCGCCGGCGCTGCGTGGGGATTGATGAAGACGTCCTCGTCTTGATCTGCGTTCTGACACGCGCCAGTTCTTCGATCGGTTATAGCTTTATCAGCCCCAGTAAGCCGTTAGGACTGATGGTGAGCCAACCCCTCGGCTCAGAGACGCTCGACGAGGCGCAGCGTGCGTAGATGGCGGGTCTGGGTCCGCTGCTCAATCACCACATCTTCGCCGCCGCGCGCTGCTGCGCCCCAGATGCAACGGCGGTTGAGTTCCGGCTGGCCGAGCGTTGTCTCCGGAACCCAGAGCACGTCACCAGCGGCACCGATGTTGTCGAGCATGGTGCGCGCAGCCCCCGCGGCTTCCGTCCGCGTCAGAAGCGGCAGCGTGATGTTCGCCATGCGCGGGTTGGCGATGGCTGGCAGCGCGAACTCCGCGCCCGTCAGTGGGTTGCGGTCGCGCTGATCAAGGATCAGTCGCCCTTCGCGCCCGCCGAGCGAGGCGCCAGCGGCGATGCGCCAGAGAGGGCCGGCAACCACCCGACCCATATCGATGCGCCCCGCAGTCGCGTCTACGATATCCACCCGCAGGTAGCGGCCAGCCGCGAGCGCGGCGGCATAGGGGCGCAGTAGGATGACATTGCCGCCGGCAAGGTCGCTGGTATCCGCCGTCACCACGCCGCTGTCCCAGGCATCGCCGGTTTCTCCGGTCGCATCCGCGACCGAAAGCCGCGCGCGCACAGTCGCGGCGGCTGCGATTGTGGTCGAGATGAGCGCCACCGCCTCAATGGAGGTCAGTACGCCAAGGTCGTAGACCAGGGACACTGTGGTGCCGCTCCAGGCGGCCCGCAGGCGCGGCTGTGGATCGACCAGGTTGCTCGCGGGCGCCGTGTCGATCGCGGCCGGCGTCGCCAGCGGCAGCAGCGTGGAGGTGAGATTGTTGTAGAGGATGGCCGCAGGCATCAGTCGGGCACCCCTACCATGGTGATCTCAACCCGCCGCGCGGCCAGGCGCTCGCGCCACGCCAGCACGACCCCGGAGAACCCGGTATGCAGCCTGTGCGCGGGATACTCGATGCGTCCAAACTGCCCGACCTCGATCTGGTCGAGGTAGCGGTCGGTCTCGAAGCGGATCACGCGTGGTCCGCGTTCGATCCAGTCGCGCCAGATGGTCGCGCGGGCGAGTGCATCGGCCTCAATTGCGTAGAGGCCCGGGAGCGCGGTAGTGCGCTGAAGCGCGACGCGCCCAGTCACGGTCGTGCTTTCCGCCCGCGCCGTGCCGCCGGTTTGCTGCAGCCTCTCCCGGTCTGCCTCCGGCACGCTGCCGGCCACGCCGGTCAGTGGCCGCCAATTGCGCCGATACCCCACCTCCACAGCCCGCGGCGCAGGGCGCAGCGACAGCGGCAGGGGCAGTGGCTCGCAGGACAACATCCATGCGGCAGAGATGGAGAACTGAACCACCGGCGCTGCACCCAGTGGATCGACCAGACGCAGCCGTCCGTCGCGGCAGCCCACGAGGATGGCGCCGGCACTGGCCAGGACCACCTCGACGGCCACCGCGGCCGTGGTCGCCTCCGGCCCCTGGAAGAACCCGACGACGCCCGGCAGATCTAGCTCAGCAAAGGCAAAGGCGCCGGCATCCAGATCTGCGCCGGTGAGCTGCGGCCCGAAGGCCGAGAGCAGGCGATAGACGATGCTGGCGATGCTATTCACGTAGTCACCGGAGGGACTGTCGCCCCGCAAGTCGGCCGTCACCTCGCCATCAGCTGTGCTGCCGAGCTGGAACATGCCGAGGGCGGGGAAATCTCGATACTGACCCACTGTAGGCGTGCCCGCCGTCGCCGACTGCGCGACGCCGCGGACGCGCACCGCGTCATGCCCTGCAATCTCGCGCGCATGGGTTTGGTAGGTGGGCAGGGTACCGGCGCCGAGGTCGGCCTGACCGAGATAGGTGGCTGGCACGTTGAAGGCCTCGCCGAAGGCCAGGGGCTTCGGCCGCCCCTTGAGATCGGCCGCGCCCTCGATCCCGCCGGTGCCAGCGTAGAGCGTCGCCTGCAGCGGTGTGGCGAGGCGTTCCGCCAAGTCGGAGAGAGCCACGCGGACGCGGAACCCTGCCTCCTCCTCCATCGCCCGCACCACGCCGGTAAAGGCGCCGCGTGCCGATGCCAGGGGCGCGCCGAAGTTGCTGGACCGCGCGTTGGCCACCGGCAGTACGCGCAGCATCGCCGCCCGCCCGGTGGCGGTGCCATAGCGCACCACATCCCCCAGCAGGCGCCCGCGGTCGGAGAGGCTGATCTCAGCCAGTAACAGCGCCACCCGGCCGCCAATCGCCAGAGCGTCGATGGAGCTGGCTGAGAGGTCAACATCGCCCAGCATGCCAGGCAGCCAGGCGGTGCTGGCCGGGACTTCCCCAGCATCGGTGAGGTAGCCGGCGGTCGCAAAGCGCCAGCGCGTGAGATTGGCCAGCGCGACATAGGCAGACGGCAGCTCCGCCGACGCATAGGCGCCCGCTGCGTCGAAGGCCTCACTCATCCGCCGATGCCGCGCGCATCGAAGTCGAGCAGGATCACCACAGGCCCCGGCTCCCCGCGCGCCACCAGCACCGGCCGGGTCGCCAGGAAGGCCTCGCTCGACCCCGCAGGCAGCTCAGCGGGGGCAACCGCGCCGGCTGCGTCGAAGCCCTCCATCTACAGCGCCGCGGCGGTCACGAAGAACGCATCGAGGTCTTTGGATGATAGGCCCTGCGCGGCGCCCAGCATGGCGACGAGTGGGTGCGCGCGCTCGACCTCGGACATACGGGCCCATGTCACCCGCGCCCCGAACTGCTCGACAGCGGGCAGCGTGGCAAAGATGAACTCGATGGCTTCCGGCACGGCACCGACGGTGGCGGCCGCCAGAGCCTCTGCCTCGGTGATCATGCCCATGCCGGCCAGGCCCAGCAGCATCTGCCGCGCGGAGATGCTGGCTGGTACGGCGGGCGCGGCCGGCGCCTCCATCTCAGCGATACCGCCCGCCACCTCCCAGGCGAGGAAGGCGGCATAGTCGAGATTGGCGGGATCGGGTGGGATGATCACACCATCGTCGCGCAGGATCAGTCCGCCAAGGAGGCGCGAATAGGTCTCAGAGATCGCCATGCTTAGAGCTCCGCCTGCGCTAGATATTGTCGGTTGGTGGCAGAAAAGCCGCCCGTCGTGGTCGCCTCGACGGCGTAGGCGAAGCCCTCCGCATTGAGCGCGTAAATGCCTTCGCTGCTCACATTGGCAAAGCTCGGGGTGGTGCCGAACGGCGTCAGTGAAGGGGTTGCGCGCATGAGGAGCGGAAACCGAATTTGCGTCGCCGAAACGCCGCCGGCCGCGTGATAGCCGAAGACATTACACGTGACGACCGTGCAGTATCGCGAGCAAAGAAGTTGCTCCACCGCGGGCGGCCGTACCTCGAAAAGGGTCGGAACCGTGCCTGGCTCGATCTGGAATTCCTCGGCCGTGCCGCTGATAAGCCGCGCTGTCGCATTGCTCCCCGCGGCAAGGGTGAAAACCTCGCCCTTCGTGCGCGCTGAGCCGTTGACCTGGAGTGTTGCCGTCCCCGTCCAGTTGGCGACATAGGAGCCGCCGGCGATGTTCGCGCTCTCGATCACTTGCTCGACGCCCCCGGCGGGCGCGGTGATGCGGTTGCCGTTGCCGGAGGTCACCCAGGCGAGGTTCTGGCCAGCGGTGACTACGCGCCAGCGATCGAGCGTGTATTGCGCCGCTGCACCCGTCGCCGAGCCGGAGGCATAGCCGCGCTGGTTGACCTGGAATTTGCCGTTGATGATGAGGTTAGGGAAGCCGGCCGTGGCAGGCGCCGCGATCGCCGCGCGCGCGGCCGCCGTATCCACCGCTGTGGCAACCGCGGCACCCACGGCCGAGGCACCACCCAGCGTGCCCACCTTCGTCCAGCCCGCACCGCTGCGGATCACCCAGAGCGATGAACCGGCGCCGAGCGCGAAGGCGGCAACGCCATCAATGGTCTCGGCGCCCGAGGGGTCGATGGTGAGGGTCGCAGTGCCGTTGTTCTGCACCAGGTAGCCGGCACCGGGCGGCACGCTTGCAAAGGCCGGCAACGCGAGCGTCTGGGCAGTGGAGCCGGTGAACAGGATGGCATTGCCGAGGTCGGCTAGTGTCGCCGTGTAGCCGCCAGCGATCGAGACGAGAGGCAGGGCCCACGGATCCAGGAACGCGAAGACATCTTTGGTCCCGGCCGGAAGACTGACCAACACACCGGCATTGGAGGAGGCGATGACGGTGGCGCGCGTCAGCGAGCCCGGCGTCAGGCCGTTGAAATCGCCATAGCCGATCTCGAACCCGGTCGCCCAGGAGATCACGTAGGGCACGCGGACGCTCGATCCGCCAAAGGCCGCGGCATAGCTGCGAAAGGGCGCGGCTGCGGGATTGAGCGCGAGTGTGCCGGTGCCCACCGTGTCGGTGGACTGCTTGGCGCGGAGGGCGGGGAGGGCCATGGAGGGCTCCGAAAGTTAGACGCCTGAGGCTTTGACGCCTGGTGCAGCTTTGGACTGCGTGGAAGGAGGTGAAGGCAAATCAGATCTGCCGAGCAGACGATCTCCTGTGGCAAGCTCCTCGGTGGGCAGTTCTCATTCCCTCGACCTCGGTAGGTGCAACATGTCGCTTTTCCACGGGCTCTCAGCCTTCCCCATCACGCCTTCCGATGAGGAGGGGCATGTCGACGTCGATGCCCTAAGCAACCTGCTCAAGCGGCTCGAGGCGGCACAGGTGGATTCAGTTGGGCTGCTCGGCAGCACAGGCACCTACGCCTATCTGCCTCGCTCGGAGAGGCGGCGGGCCATCGAAGCGGCTGGCGGAGAACCACCCGAACGTCTTCGCCATCGAAGCGGCGGTCGAGTGCATCGGCGATCACACTTCGATAATCGTGGGAGTCGGCGCTCTGCGAACGGACGACGCTCAGAACTACGCACGTGACGCCGAGGCGGCTGGAGCGAGCGGGCTATTACTGGCGCCTCTCTCCTACACGCCGCTCACCGACGACGAAGTGTTCGAACACTTCGTCGCCGTGGCCGGCGCGACCGCCCTGCCGCTGTGCATCTACAACAACCCGAGCACGACAAACTTCACGTTCAGTGACGCGCTTGTGGCGCGTCTCGCTCAGGTGCCCAACATCGTCGCTGTAAAGAACCCTGCCCCTGCGCCCACAGAGGCGGGAGCGAAGGTCGCTGCCCTCCGCGCGCTCCTGCCGGCTGATTTTGCCGTCGGCTACAGCGGGGACTGGCACTCGGCCGAAGCCGTGCTAGCGGGCGGCCTGGCTTGGTACAGCGTGGTCGGGGGCTTACTGCCGCTGCCCACGCTAGCTCTTTTGCGCGCTGCACAGGCGGGCGATGTCGTGGAGGTGCATCGGATCGATGCTTCTTTCAGCCCACTTTGGGCTTTGTTCAAGCGGCACGGTAGCCTGCGTGTGATTTACGCGGCAGCGAACATGCTGGGCCTCACGGTGGCGCAACCGCCTCGGCCAATTCTGCCCCTCGGCGTTGTTGAGCGTGAGAATATTAAGAAGGCTCTCGCTGCTCTGAGCGCCTGACACGCGACAGGCGGGCAGTGCCTTACTGACAGGGTTTGCTGCGCCCTAAACTAAGCTGCGGCGCGCGATCAGCGCCTCGATCAGGGAGGACAGGCGGCGGAGCTCGCTGAGGCTTTGCGTCGCGATCTGCGTCTGCGCCTCGCCATTCGAGTTGAGCGAGGACAGCTCAGAGCCCAGGCGATCGAAACCGCTAGCTTGGGCGTCGAAGATGGATGCGATGCCGGCGGGATCCCCGCCGGCGGCACGCACCGTGCCGGCAATGTCGCTGACCAGGGAGGCGTAGGCCTCGGAGGTGCCGAGGTAGTCCCGCGCGATCGGCAGGAAGCGCGAGGCGACGCGGGGATAGGTGGCCAGCGCATCAGGGCTGCCGCCCGCGAGCAGGTCTGAGCCGGCGCTGGATAGCGTCGTTAGGCCAGCCCCGTACTGCGCCGCCGGCGACAGGCCGCCGGCATTGCCGAAGACCAGCCGCTCGAAAAAGCCACGCCCCTGATTGCTGATGGCGGCCGCTGCCTCTGCCGCTGCCTTGGCCGCCTCAGCCGCAGCGCGGGCGGCGAGGGTTGTTGGCGCCTCAGGCCCGTTGATTGCCTGCTGATCCAGCAGCTGCTGGCGCTCCGCCGCCAGCGCGCGGTCGAGCTGCGCGAGCATGTTGGCCCGCCAGGTGTCCATCTCTGTCTCGGGAGCCAGCTGCAGCAGCTGCGCCTTGTAGGCGGTGCGCTCCTTATCCGCCTGGACCTGCTGCTCGATCAGGGCAGCCTCCACCCCGCGCCCCGTCGCGCGAAGCAACCGCGCATCAACCGAGAGGCTGGCGAGCCGCTCCTGCTCCG
>JAZKFA010000295.1:0-14422 GCA_040386655.1 Pseudomonadota bacterium
AGGTCTGGACGTGCTTGCGGCAGCCCCGCACCATGGTTTTCCGCGTGAGGAGAAAGCCATGCCGACGGTGAAGACCAGTGATGGCGTCGACCTGCATTATGTCGACGTGGGGAGCGGCACGCCGCTGGTGCTCGTGCATGAATTCGCGGGCGATATCCGCAGCTGGGAACCGCAGCTGCGCTTCTTTGCCCGCCGCTACCGCTGCATCGCGTTCAACGCCCGCGGCTATCCGCCCTCGGCGGTTCCCTCCGATCCGAAATCCTATTCGCAGGACCGCGCGACTGACGACATCGCCGACGTGATCCGCGGGCTTGGCCTTGCGCCGGCGCATGTGGTGGGCCTGTCCATGGGGGCCTTCGCCGCGCTGCACCTTGGCCTGCGGCATGCGGGCCACGCGCGCAGCCTGGTCGCCGCCGGCGTCGGCTATGGCGCCGCGCCGGGCAAGCGGGACCAGTTCCGTACCGAAACCGATGTCGCAATCGCGCGGATGCGCGAACAGGGCATGGCGCAGTTTGGTAAATCCTACGCCCACGGACCGACCCGGCTGGTCTTCGAGGAGACAGACCCCCGCGGATACGCCGAATTCCACGACCAGTTGCTGGACCATTCGACCGATGGCTCGTCCCTGACCATGCAGGGCGTCCAGCGGGAGCGGCCGTCACTGTTCGACCTCGCCGACCAGTTCGCGCAGATGATGGTTCCCACGCTCATCATCGCCGGGGACGAGGATGACCCCACGCTGGAGCCGGCACTGTTTCTGAAGCGCACCATCCGCTCCAGCGCATTGCTGGTGATGCCGAAATGCGGGCACACGATGAACCTCGAATGGCCGGACGCCTTCAATCGCGCAGTGCTGGACTTCATCACCCAGGTGGATGCCGGCACCTGGCGCAACCGCATCCCCGCGAGCCTCTCGGGGTCAATCATCGCGGCCGAGAAGTAGGGCCTAGCGATACAGGTCCGTGCGCGTGGGCGGCAGCCCGCTCGGGCCTCGCGCGCGCTTCGTCGCCACCGTCTGGAAGATGCTGACTGTGCCCCGCTCGAAAGCGAGGCACACACCGGCGAGGTAGAGCAGCCACAGCCGCACCCTCGCGGGGCCGATCTCGGCCTCGGCAGCGGCCTGCGCGGCATGGAGGCGCTCGGTCCACAGCCGGCAGGTGCGGCCGTAATGTTCGCGCAGGCCCTCGGTGTCGTGCACCTCGAAGCCGTTTCGCTCCATGGCGTCGGTCGTGCCGCCGATATGGTCCAGCTCGCCACCGGGGAAGACGTATCGAGTGAGAGCGGCGAATTCCGGGTTGGCGCGGCGGAATACGCGCTCGTTCCGCTTCATCGGCCGGGCGATCGCGTGGTGGAGGTAGACGCCGCGCGGGCGCAGCAGCGACTTGATCTGCGCAAAATAGCCGTCGCGGTTGTCGAGCCCGACATGCTCGTACATCCCGACGCTCGCGATCTTGTCCCATTCGCCCTGCAGCCCGCGGAAATCCTTGAGCTCGATCGTGACGCGCCCCTCGAGGCCCAGGCGCGCGACCTTCGCCTTGGCAAAGTCGAACTGCGTCTGGCTGAGCGTCACGCCATGGGCCATCACGCCGTGGTGCTGGGCCGCGTGGCAGACCAGCCCGCCCCACCCGCACCCGATGTCGATGAAGCGTTCCCCGGGTACCAAGCGCAGCTTGCGACAGACATGCTCGAGCTTGGCGATCTGCGCCTCCTCTAGAGAAGCCTCCCAGTGCGGGAAATACGCGCAGGAATAGACCATCTCCGGGTCGAGGAAGAGCGCGTAGAAAGCGTTCGACAGGTCGTAGTGAAACTGCACCAGCGCCTTGTCGTCGCGCCCGGCCTCATGGCGCGCCTCCGGCGTTCCGGCATAGGCGTGGCCGGCGCCGGCTGGCCCGGGACCGAACAGGAATGGCACCAAAGCCTGCAGGGCGCGCAGCTTGCCGATGCGCTTGAGCAGGCCCCGTGTGCCCCGCCCTTCGCGCCGCCTCGCCGCCAGGTCAAGCAATGTGCCACCCTCGATGGTGATCAAGCCCTCGGCGAACAGCTCGATCAGGGTCGGCAGGCGCGGGCGACGCAGCAGCCGCGTGACGGCTTCCGGCGCGTGCACGGCGATGGCCATCTCGCCGGACCAGTCCGCGCCCAGGGGGATGGCCGTCCCGTCCCAGAGGCGAACGGCCGCATCCATGCGCAAATGCGGCGCGAGGTCCTCGATCAAGGCGGCAAGCCGGGAGACGCGCGGGTCGGCCATACCCTCCCTGTAACCCGGCGCACGGCTTCCCGAAAGTCCAGGGCGGGACTAGAACCGATCGACAAGCAATCAGGGAAACGCATCGATGATGCTCGAAGGAAAAGTCGCGGTCGTCACGGGTTCGGGCGGCGGGATCGGGCGCGAGATCGCACTCGCCATGGCCCAGGCCGGTGCCAAGATCGTCATCAACGACATCGGCGCCTCGCTGACCGGCGAGGGGCTGTCGTCCACGCCCGCCGAGCAGACGAAGGCCATCATCGAGCAGCGTGGCGGCGCCGCCGCGATCAACACAGACAGTGTCAGCGAATGGGCGAATGCGCAGAAGATCGTGCAGTGCGCGATGGATAATTTCGGCCGTATCGACATCGTCGTGAACAATGCCGGCATCCTGCGCGATCAGATCTTCCACAAGACCTCTCCCGAGGAGTGGCTGGCCGTCATCAACGTCCATCTCAACGGTAGCTTCTTCGTCTCGCGCGCCGCCGCCGAGCATTTCCGCAAGCAGGGTTCGGGGGCGATGGTGCACATCACCTCGACCTCCGGCCTGATCGGGAATTTCGGGCAGGCGAACTACTCGGCGGCGAAGCTGGGGATCGTCGCACTTTCGAAGTCGATTGCCCTCGACATGCAGCGCTTCGGCGTGCGTTCGAACTGCCTCGCGCCCTTCGCGTGGAGCCGCATGACAAGCTCCATCCCTGCCGAGACGCCGGAGCAGAAGGCCCGCGTGCAGCGGCTGATGGCAATGGGGCCGGAGAAGAACGCGCCACTCGCGGTGTTTCTCGCATCGGATGCGGCGAAGGATGTGACCGGCCAGGTCTTCGCGCCGCGCATGAACGAGCTGTTTGTCTTCAACGCGATGCGCCCGGTTCGCGGCATCCATCGCAGCGAGGGCTGGACGCCGGAGACCATCGCAGAATACGCGCTGCCGGCGCTCAAGCCCGCCTTCTCGCCGCTGGAGCGCTCGGGCGACGTGTTCTGCTGGGATCCGGTGTGATCCTGCGCCTGGTGGCGCCGCTCGCGATGTTCGGCGCCGCGGCGCTTGCGCAGGGCGTCTCGCCCGTGCTGGTGCGCGCGGCGGATGGGCTCGCGGTGGTGGACACGCTGTCCGCCATCCTTCCGTCGCTTGGCTGCCTGCATCATCCGGCGGCGCGCCACCTGGAGGAACTGCCCTCGGCACAGCCCTGGGCCCGACCGCCGGCGCTGGTGGTGGCCCACGGCCTGGACGGCCAGCCGGAGGGCCGGCGCGGTGCGCTGGTCCGCGTTACCCGCAACCTGTTGGCGCGACAGTCGACACAGGCGATCATCGCCGATCGCCGTGCCCTGCCGTTCACGCGTGATCTGGCGGCTCCCCACGGCGCCGAGGCCACGCCCTTCCTGCTTCTGCTCGCCGACGCCGCCGCCGCCGCGCCCGAGACCTGCACCCCGAGAGGCCTTCGCTGACCATGGATTTCTCCCTTTCCGCCGACCAGATCGCGTTCCAGGACAGCGTTCGCGGCTTCGCCGAGAAGCACCTGGCCGCAGGTGCGGTCGAGCGTGCGCATACCGTCGGCTTTCCATGGGATGTGGCGAAGCTAATGGCTGAGCAGGGGCTGTTCGGCATCATGCTTAGCGAGGCCGATGGCGGGCAGGGCGGGACGCTGATGGATGCGGTCCTCGCGATGGAGCAGATTGCGTTGGTGTGCCCACGCAGCGCAGATGTGCTGCAGGCCGGCAATTTCGGCGCCTTCCGCACCTTTGCCGAATACGCCACGCCGCTGCACCGGGAGAAGTATTTCGGCCCGCTGCTGCGCGGCGAGGCGGTGGCAGCGGTCGGTATGACCGAACCCGATGCCGGTTCCGCGCTGACCGACCTCACCACGCATTGCACGAAGGATGGCGAAGGCTGGCGCCTGAACGGCCAGAAGATCTTCACCACCAACAGCGGAGAGGCCTCGGTCTTCGTCGTCTATTGCCGCTTCGGACCGGGCGTGGACGGCATCGGCAGCGTGCTGGTCGAAAGGGGCATGGAGGGCTTCACCACCGGCGCCCCGAGCCTCTACATGAACGATGAAGAGTGGTGCGCGCTGTTCTTCGACAATGTCTATATCCCGCCCGAAATGGTCCTGCTGGGCCCGGGCGGCTTCAAGAAGCAAATCGCCGGCTTCAACGTGGAGCGCGTGGGCAACACGACACGCGCTCTGGCGCTCGGCGAGTATGCCTTCGCCCAAGCCAAGTCCCATGCCGAGACACGCAAGCAGTTCGGCCGCACCCTGTCCGAGTTCCAGGGCCTGCAGTGGAAGTTTGCGGAGATGCGCGTCGCACTCGATGGCGCAAGGCTGCTGCTATACCGGGCCGCGGTGAATGGCGGCAACGGGCTGCCCGACGCGCAGGAAGTCGCCATCGCCAAATATGCCTGCAACCAGGCTGGCTGGTTCGCCTCGAACGAGTCGATGCAGGTGATGGGCGGCATGGGCTATTCGAAGGACATGCTGATCGAATACTGCGTCCGGCGCACACGGGGTTGGATGATCGCCGGCGGCTCGCTCGAGGTGATGAAGAACCGGATAGCGGAGGGGGTGTTCGGGCGTAGCTTCTCGCAACGGCCCCCGCGGGCGCCAAAGTGAACCCGCTTGCGCAGGCGCTGCTCGCACCGCGTTCCATCGCGCTGATCGGCGCGTCCTCGGACCCCGCGCGGCTGACGGCGCGGGCGCAGATCTACCTGCGCAAGCACGGCTATGAGGGTGCGATCTACCCGGTCAATCCGCGCGCCGACACGGTGCTGGGGGAACGCGCCTATGCGACGCTCGCGGACGTGCCGAGGCCGGTTGATCTCGCCTATGTGCTGCTGAATACCGAGCATGTCGAAGGCCAGATCGCGGCGATAGCGGCGCATGGCATCAAGGCAGCGGCCATCCTCGCCGACGGCTTCGCGGAGGCGGGTCCGGAAGGGGGCGCCCTTCAGGCGCGGCTGCTCGCCACCGCTCAGGCCGCGGGGCTGCGCCTGCTCGGGCCCAATTCCATGGGCCTCGTGAACCTTAATGCGCGGATCGCCTGTTCCGTGAATGCGGCGCTGGAGGCGGAGAGCATCCCCGCCGGGCGGCTCGCGCTGGTCAGCCAGTCAGGGTCGATGATGGGCGCGATCATGTCGCGCGGTGCCGCGCGGGGCATCGGGTTCTCCCACCTCATCGGCACCGGCAACGAGGCGGACCTCACCGCGGGCGAAATCGCGGGAATGCTGGTCGATGATCCCGATGTGGACGCCATCCTGCTGTTTCTCGAAGCGATTCGTGCGCCGGAAAAGCTCGCCGAGGCCGCGCGGCGCGCCCATGCGGCGGGCAAGCCGATCATCGCCTTCAAGCTTGGCCGCAGCAGTTTTGGGGCGGAACTGGCGAACAGCCACACAGGCGCGCTGGCGGGCAGCGACGCGGCGGCGGACGCGTTCTTCCGCGCCCATGGCATTGCACGCGCGACCACGCTGGAGAGCTTCCTTGAACTTCCGGCGCTGATGGTCGGGCGACGGCCGTTGGCGCAGCCCCGGCGCGCGGTGGGGGTGATGACGACGACCGGCGGCGGCGGTGCGATGGCCGTCGATGCACTGGGTGTCGTGGGCATCGAAACCCGTGCACCGGATGCGGCCTGCGCGGCGGCGCTCGACGCCGCCGGTATGTCGCATCATGGCTCGCGGCTGCTGGACGTGACGCTTGCGGGAACCAAGCCCGAGAAGGTGAAGGTCGTCGTCGCCGCGCTTCAGGCGGCCGAGGACACGGATGTGGCGATCTCGGTCATCGGCTCCTCCGCGCAGTTCCGTCCTCATGATGCGGTGGCAGGCATTCTCGCTGCGCGGGAAGCGGGTCATCCGAAGCCGATTGCGGCCTTCCTGGTGCCCCAGGCCGACGCATCGCTACGGCTGCTGGGCGAGGCCGGCATCCCCGCCTTCCGAACGCCGGAAAGCTGCGCCGACGCCATCCGCGCCTTCTGCGACTGGCGCGCGCCCCGCGCCGAAGCGGCGGCGGCCGCACCCGTCCATGTGCTGCCCGACGCGCCGGATGAAGCCGATGCGCGTGCGCTCTTCGCTGCATGCGGCCTCGACAGCGCCGTGCATGTCGTCACCGACCCGGACGTGATCCCCGAAAGCATCGCCTTCCCCGTCGCGGCGAAGATCCTGTCGCCCGACCTCGCGCACAAGACCGAGGTCGGCGGCGTGGCGCTGAACGTACAGGATGCCGCGGCGCTCCGCGCCACGCTCACCGCCATGCGCGACCGCGTGCGAGCGGCGGCGCCCGCGGCCAGGCTCACTGGCTTCCTTGTGCAGCCGATGGCCAAAGGCCTTGCCGAGGCGATCATCGGCTTCCGCCGCGACCCGGAGGTCGGTCCCGTGGTGCTGGTCGGCTCGGGCGGCGTGATGGCCGAGCTGTGGCGCGATGTCGCGCTGAGCATCGCACCTGTCGATGTCACCGAAGCGCGCGAGATGATCGCGGACGTGCGCGGCCTCACGCCGCTCACCGGCTGGCGTAGCCTGCCCAAGGGCGATGTTGAGGCGTTGGCGCGGGCGATCGTCGCCGTCTCCCGCCTCGCACTGCGCCCCGACATCGAGGAGGCGGAGATCAACCCTCTATTGGTCCATGAACGCGGCGTGACCGTCGCGGATGCGTGGGTGGTGCTGACATGAGCGAGCTTCTCCAGACCCGCTACGGCCGTGCGGACTTTGCGCTGCCGGATCCGCTTCCGGACGCGTTCCGCGCACTGTTGGACCGGCGCGTGACGCGTCGATACCGGCCTGACGCGCTGCCCGATGCGCTGTTGCAGGCGGTGCTCGCCGGCGCGCAATCGGCGCCTTCCAAATCCGACCTGCAGCAGTATTCGATCCTTGTCACGCGTGATCCGGCGAAGATCGCCGCCGTCGCCGGCTGGATCGGCACCATGCCGTGGATCACCGAGGCCCCGGTGCTGCTGCTGTTCTGCGGCGACATGCGGCGTGGTCAGCGCGTCACGGCCTTGCGCGGGCGGGAACACGCGAACAACAATCTCGACACCTTCCTCAACACCGCGGTCGACGCGGCGCTTGCCATGGGTATGGCGATGGCGGCCGCCGATGCGCTCGGCCTCGGCACCTGCCCGATCAGCTATGTGCGCAGCCATATCGAGAAGGTCGCGCCGCTGTTCGGCCTGCCACCCGGCGTCTACCCGGTGGCCGGGCTGACGCTGGGCTTTCCGGCCGCGCGTGGCCCGTCCTCGCCGCGCCTGGCGCAATCCGTGGTCGTGCATCACGAGCGCTACGCCGATGGGGAGCTTGAGGCCGCACTGCCCGCCTATGACGCGCTGCGCCCGCCGGGCAAGCCGCGTTACCCGGAAATCCACGGCCCGGCGCCGGAGGGCTGCGTCTGGTCCGAGAATGTCGCGCGCCAGCTCTCGGTGCCGGAGCGCTTCGGCTTCGCCACCTGGTTGCGTGGCCGCGGCTTCGACCTTGCCTGAGAACCGGCCGCGGCCGCCTGACGATGACAACCCCGGCGGCGCCGATGCCGGCGGACCGCCGCCGCGGAAGCGCGCGCATCCGCGCAACGCGGCGACGCTGATCCTGTGGCGCGAGGCGAGGCGTGGCGTCGAGATCCTGATGGGCCGCCGCCATGCCTCGGCGCGCTTCATGCCGGGCGTGCTGGTCTTCCCCGGCGGCATGGTCGACCGCGCCGATCATCGCGCAGCAGCGGCCACCGAGCTTCGCCCGACCGTGCGCGCCATGCTCGAACGCCGCGCGAAGCCCTCGCTTGCCCGCGCATTGGCCATCGCCGCCTGCCGAGAACTGAATGAGGAAACCGGGTTGGAATTCGGATCCGGGCAGGGGCCCGATCTCGCCGCGCTTGACTATCTCTGCCGCGCAGTCACGCCCGCCTCGCGCCCGATACGCTTCAATGCGCGCTTCCTGATCGGACCCGGGGAGGTTGCCACCGGCAGCCTCGCAGGATCCGGCGAGCTCGACGATATCGGCTGGTACGCGGCCGATGCCGCCCGCGCCGGCCGTATGGCGCCGATCACCGCGATGGTGCTGGAGGAGTTCCACGCCTGGAATGCGATGCCGCCCGCTTCGCGAGACGACCGCACGCTGATCGCCTTCCAGGGCATGGACAACCGGGTGCCGGAGCGCGGCTGATCAGGCGGGCGTCTCGCGCGCAAGCATCACGAAGAGTCGGTGCGTCGCAATATCCACCTTGCGCCTGGTCTGGTCGCGCCAGGCGCGTAGCGCGGTGGCCTCGTCATGGAAGGGACCGTGCAATTCCTCGGTGCCGGGTTCGAGCGTTTGGAACTGCGTGTCGATGAAGACCCCGCCCCAGACCACCCATATGTGCCGTTCGCCCATGCAGCCATGCTCCTTCGCGCGACGCGATTCTAGGGTTGTGCCGCGGCCCGCGCTACGGTGACGTTAAAGGGCCACGAGGGGAAACACCGATGACGACGACATCCCGCCGCTTCACGCTTGGGGCCTCGATGGCTGCCGGCCTCGTGCCCAGTGTCGCGCATGCGCATATCTGCCCGCCCGCGCTGAGCGCCACCGGCGACGTGTTCCGCTTCCGTGTCGGCGGTTTCACCATCACGCAGATCCATGATGGCCACGCCCGGCGCAATGTCGAAGGCCTTGTGCTGAACGCCGGCGTGGAGGAAGTCCGCGCCGTCCTGGCCGAGAGCATGCTTCCCACCGACCACTACCTCGGGCCCTACACCGTCACTTTTCTCCAGACCGCCGACAAGCTGGTGATGTTCGACACCGGCACCGGCGCGCAGATGGCGCCCACGGCGGGGCGGCTCGCCGCCAACATGCGCGCAGCAGGGATCGACCCGGCGGCGATCGACATGGTCGTCATCAGCCATTGCCACCAGGACCACATCCACGGCCTGGCGACCGCCGATGGCCGCGCGGTATTCGACAAGGCCGAGGTGCTTCTCCCCGAGGCGGAATGGGCTTGGTGGAGCGACGCCACGAATGAGGGCCGCAGCCCGACCGGCCAGCGCGGCAACTTCGCCAATTTCGCGCGCCGCTTCGCCCCCTATGCCGGCCGTGTACGGCGCTACGGCGATAGTGCGGAGCTGCTGCCAGGCGTGCGCGCCATGGCGGCGTATGGCCACAGCCCGGGGCACACGATCTTCCAGATCACCAGCGGCGGGGCGACCTTCATGCTGCTGGCCGATATCACGCACCGGCCGGAGCTGTTCGCCCGGCGGCCCGACTACACCTCCCTGTTCGATTTCGACGGGGCAGCCGCGGTTGCGACGCGCCGGCGCGTGCTGGACATGGTGGCGACCGAGCGGGTGCTGGTGGCGGGCTATCACTTTCCGTTCCCGTCGACCGGTTATATCGGGCGCGACGGTAGCGGCTTCCGCTTCCATCCCTCCGACTGGACGGCTCTGCGCGCCGCCTGAAAAGCCAGAGCCGGACACCAGGGCCGGGTGTGCCCCCGGTGTCCGCCGCCCTGATCAGAGACCCGCTGCCCAGTCGCCGGGAACGAAGCGGTAGCCATTGCCTTCCTTCGCGACGTAACCCTGCGCGGGGAAGGGGAAGTGATAGCCGGTGACGCGGATGCGGTCCGTCGCCACGCGGTCGAAGATGCGGCGCCGGGTTGCCTCGGCCGCGGCCGCATCGGCATCGAAGACGATGTGGAAATCCGGTCGGCGCGCGAGCAACTCCGGACGGTTGGTGACATCGGCCAGGAACATCATCTGGTCCGCGCCATCGGCGATGTGGAAGGTGGTGTGGCCTGGGGTGTGGCCATAGGCCGCATGCGCGCGGATGCCCGGCAGGATGGTCGCGCCATCGGCGAAGCGTTGCACATCGGCCCGCCAGGGGGCGAAGCGCCGCGTCGTATTGGCGAAGTTGCCGCGCTGGTTTTCCGGCGTGCGGCCCGTATTGCCCTCATCGGTCCACCAGGCCCACTCGGCTTCCGGCACCATGAGGGTGGCGTTGGGGAAGGCGCGGGCGCCGCCGGCATCGATCAGGCCGTTGATGTGGTCGCCGTGAAAATGGCTGACGACGACATGCGTCACGCGTGCGGGGTCGTAGCCGGCCGCACGCAGGTTGGTCATGAACAAACCTACCGTGGAACCGGCGGGCTGCGCGCCGTTGCCGCTGTCGAACACGATCAGGTTGGAACCGGCTTCGACGACGGTCAGCGTAAACGGAATCCGCAGCGTGTCGGTCGGCAGGAAGCTCTCCGCCAGCACGCGCTGCACATCCTCGATCGGTGCGTTGCGCACGAAGCCGGTCAGCGGCACCGCGCGGGACCCGTCATGGACGGTCGTCACCGTGAAGCTGCCGACCTTGAACTTGTAGAAGCCGGGAGAGCCGGGCATCGGGGCGGCGGCGGGCGCTGTCTGGGCGCTGGCGCCTTGGCCGAGGACAGGCAGGGCCGCGGCGGCGAGGCCCGCAGCGAAGGCAGTGCGGCGATGAATCGGCATGACGTTCCCTTGTTGGTATGACGTTGGTAGGATGATCCGCATCAGCCTGTATTCAAGCCCGTCACGCTGAGCAGGACGGCATTTCGCGGTACCGACCGAACAAATGTAACCTTGGCGGAGGGCGCCCCGCCAGTGCAGCACAAAGGATACAGCGCGCTTGCCCCAGGATGACCAGCCGCCGCCGGCCACCGCGCGCAAGGGTAGCCTGGCCCGCTTCCTCGGCCTTGATGGCGGCGGTGGCAGCAATGCCTTCGGCGACCTCGGCGCCATGCATGAGGACCTGTTCCGCATCCGCGGGGACCTCGCGCAGATCCGCGCGGACCTCGATCATGTCCGCTCCGCGGTCGGCCGGCGCGACGTCACTGCACTCGACGAGCTGATCCAGACCGGCAATCGGCGCGACATCGAGGCCACGATCCGCGACCGTAGCCAGACGGTGCCGCTGCCCGATGGTTCCGTGCTGTGCCGCATCCTCGGTCGGTACAAATTCCATGTCGATGCCGCGGATACGGGCATGGCGCCGCACCTGCTGCTGGACGGGTACTGGCAGTACTGGGTGACTGAATTCATCGCCCGCAATCTCGCGCGCGGCGAGCAGGTGGTGGAGGTCGGCGCCCAGTACGGCTATTTCTCCGTGGTCATGGCGGACCTCATCGGTCCCAGCGGCAGGCTTTTGGCGCTCGAGCCGAATCCCTGGCTGCACTGGCTGTGCGGGCGCAACTTGGCGATCAACGGCAGTTCTCCGCCCGCGACGTTGCAGCGTGCCGCTGCCGGCTTCCGCGCCGAGGCCGCGACCCGGCTGCGCGCCCGCATCACCGGTCCCTTCCACGGCCCCTTCGCGACCTGGTTCGAGTATGGCGAGGGCGGTGCCTCGGTGCAGGCGCCGTCGATGGCGCTCGATGACCTGGAGCAGGGTCCGGTCGACCTGATCAAGATCAATTCGGGTACCAATGCGGAGCTGATCTGGCTCGGCGCCCAGGCGCTGCTGGACCGCAGCCCCAATGCGCGCGTGCTGCTGCACTTCCAGGCCGATGCCTGCCACGATCCTCAGGGCTTCGTTGCCGCCATGGCCGCCCGCTTCCCGCTGCGCATCGTGGACACCGACAGCCGCGCGCGGCCGGTTACCGAGGAGATGCTGCTCGGCGAATTGCGCGACTGCACCATCTTCCTCGCCCAGGGCGAGGCGCGCTGAGGCGGGGAACTGCAGCCGGTCGCGGCATTTGCCTGTCGCTCCGCCGCTGTCTGGGCTGACGCGCCGCGGGCGCGCGTAACGCCACCCTCGAGGGCTTGTCGCGCGACGCAGGCGCGGATCCGGGGCATTCCTGTGCGCCATAGCCGCGCTAAGCTGTACCGCGCGCTGTTGCCCGAAGCGACGGAGCAGCAGTGCCTCGACCAAGCCGCGCGCTTCCCCGACGTGGTGCATCCGCTGGTCCGCACCCGTCCAGAATCGGACCCCGCGGCCTGTATCTCGGCGGCGAGTGGGGCTTGGCGATCATTGGCGAGAATCCGGCGCTGTTCGAGGAGCTGCTCCGCGCCTGATCAAGCTGGACTTTATCCCCAAGCATCGCTGGGCAGCCGGGCGACGTGATGAATGAGCGATAATCGTTGCCCTCTGCACCGCGCCTCGGAGTGGGACCAGGGGCAACACACGCGGCGTCTGCACCGCATCATCCTGCTGGACGATATCAGGCCGGAGTAGGCCGCTAGAGCGCGAAGACGGCCACCGCCTCGATCTGCGCGGACCACAAGAACTGGTCGATCAGCGTCGCGGAGACCAGCTTGTATCCGGCCTCTGCCAAAACCGCCGCGTCGCGCCCGAGCGCGACGGTATTGCAGGACACGTAGATGATGCGCGGCACCTTGGCGCGCGCCAGCAGCGGGACCTGATCCGGCGCGCCGGCGAAGGGCGGGTCGAGGACCACCGCGGCGAACCCGGCGAGGTCAGCGGCCAGCAGCGGTTGCCGTGCCAGATCACGGCGGATGGCCTTCACACGCGCGCCCACCGCGCGCACCCCGGCGTCCATTGCCGCGACGGAATCGGCCGCACCCTCATAGGCGGAGACAATGCCGCGCGCCGAAAGCGGCAGCGACAGCGTGCCCATCCCCGCAAACAGGTCCGCGATGCGCGCCTTGGCCGCCATCTTCTCTGGCAGGCCTGCGAGCACGGCGGCGATGATGGCGGCCTCGCCTTCCGGGCTCGCCTGGAGGAAGGCGCCAGGCGGGGGTGCCACGGACAGGCCACCCACGCGGGTGCGGACCGGTGCCCGTTGCGCGGCGGTCTCGGCCGTGCCGTCTTTCAGTGCCCAGGTGATGCGTGGCAGGCCATGCGCCTCCGCAAAGGCGGCGAGCGCTGCGCGGCCCTGGGCCTCCAGCGGTCCGTCGGTGCGCAGCAACAGGTCCGGCCCGGTATCGAGCAGGTTCAGCACCGCTGAGCCCTCTCGCTTCAGGGCCGGGAGCCGGCGCAGCGCCTCGCCCAGCGGCGCCAGCAGGGCGACGAGGACGGGGTCCAGCACCGCGCAGGTGTCGATGTCGACCAGGCTGCCCTCGACCCGCTTGTGGAAGCCCAGCCGCAGGGCAGGACCCTCGCGGCGGATAGCAAGGTCGGCGCGGCGGCGGCGGGCGGGCGGCGTGACTACGGCGGGCAGCAGGTTGGGGTTTGCGAAACCGGCGCGCGTCAGCGCATCGGCCAGGCGCGCCTGCTTCCACGCGATGGTTGGCGCTTCCGCCCAATGCTGCGTGGCGCAGCCGCCGCAGCCCTCATCGAAATGCGGGCAGGGGGGCGTGACGCGATCGGCACTCGGCACCAGCACGGCGTCGAGCTCGGCGCGGTCGCGGATGACGGACGTGGCGGTGATGCGTTCGCCGGGCAGGGTGCGCGCGACGTAGAGCGGACCCTCCGCGATGCCATCGCCGGAGGCGCCCATGCGCAGGATCGTGGCTTCCATGAATCGATGCGGCGGGGAGGAAGGCTCCTCCGCGCCCCTTTCCTTGTTCGGGCTACCGGTGCGGGTAGGGCACGCGGCCGCGCACCGCATTGGCGCGCGCGGTGCAATGGACTTGGCCGGCGGCGTCGATCGTGAGGCGCTCGCGCGTGCCGCTGCGGATCCGCTCCAGCACTTCGGCCGGCAGCGTCTGCAGCGAGGCCATGATCGCCCCGCTGGCCGTGGTGTAGTTCCAGAAGCTGTCGAAATCAGGATAGCTGCGCTGCGACGGTATGACGGTGGTCTCAACCTCCTCCAATCCGGCGTCGCGCCACAGCGCTTCAAGCGCCGGCAGGCGGGAGACCTCGACGCTCGGCGGCAGGGCAGGGGTGAGACCGGCCTCGCGCATGGCATCCTGAATAGGGGCGTAGGGGAAGCCACCGCCCAGAATGTCCCAGGCATAGGCGGAGACCAGGCCGCCGGGCCGCGTCACGCGCACCATCTCGGCGAGGCCCTTGGCTGGGTCGGGCACGAAGAAGATCACGAGCGCCATCACCGCCGCGTCGAAGCGATCCGCGTCGAAGGGCAGGGCCATGGCGTCGCCAATGCCGAAATGCGCCTTGCTCGTGGCGGGGCGCGCGCGAGCGAAGGCGATCTGCCCCTTGGAGGGATCGACGGCCTGCACCTCGGCCGGCGCCGTTCGCTCGATCAGGACCTCGGTGAAGGCGCCGTTGCCGCAGCCGACATCGACCCAGGCAAGGCCATGGGCCGGAGCCACCCAGTCGAGGAAGCGTGTGCCGGCGTCACGGCTCCACACCCCCATCGCAAGCTCATA
>JAZKFA010000295.1:14432-15661 GCA_040386655.1 Pseudomonadota bacterium
AGGCGTCCAGCCCCCGGGCGACGTCCACCGCGCGCACACCTTCGTCGGGGTGGTGGCTGATGCCGTCGAAGCAGCGGACGAACAGCATCCCGATGTCCGTGACGGCGCCGATCGCCATGCCATCGTGACCCGCACGGCTCCACAGCCCCATCGCAAGCTCATAGGCGGCACCGTCGTCGAAGCGGATGGGTGCCTGGCCCATGTCTCAGCCGAAGGCGTTCAGGCCAGTCTGCGCGCGCCCGAGGATCAGCGCGTGGACGTCGTGCGTGCCCTCGTAGGTGTTGACCGTCTCGAGGTTCATGACATGGCGGATGACGTGGTACTCGTCGACAATTCCGTTGCCGCCATGCATGTCGCGGGAGACACGCGCGATGTCCAGCGACTTGCCGCAATTGTTGCGCTTGACAAGGCTGATCATCTCCGGTGCTACGCGATGCTCGTCGAACAGCCGACCGACGCGCAGGACGGCCTGCAAGCCGAGTGTGATCTCCGTCTGCATGTCCGCGAGCTTCTTCTGCACCAGCTGCGTCGCGGCCAGCGGCTTGCCGAACATGATGCGGTTCAGCGTGTAGTCGCGCGCCGCGTGCCAGCAGAATTCGGCCGCACCCAGGGCACCCCAGGCGATGCCGTAGCGCGCGCGGTTGAGGCAGGAGAAGGGGCCGGCCAGCGACTTCACGCCGGGCAGCCGGTTCTCCTCGGGGACGAAAACCTCGTCCATCATGATCATGCCGGTCACGGACGCACGCAGACTGAACTTTCCTTCGATCTTGGGGAAGGTGAGGCCCTTCATCCCGCGCTCGAGGATGAAGCCGCGCAGGATGCCCTCATCATCCTTCGCCCAGACCACGGCGAGGTCGGCGATGGGCGAATTGGTAATCCAGGTCTTGGACCCGCTGACCAGGTAGCCGCCATCGACCTTCTTCGCGCGTGTGCGCATCGAGGAGGGGTCCGACCCCGCATCGGGTTCGGTCAGGCCGAAGCAGCCGACCCATTCGCCGGTGCGGAGCTTGGCCAGATACTTGTCCTTCTGCGCTTCCGAGCCGAATGCGTGGATGGGAAACATCACCAGCGAGGACTGAACGGAGAAGGCCGACCGATAGCCAGAATCGACGCGCTCGACTTCGCGCGCCATCAGCCCGTAGGCGACGTACGACACGCCGGCGCAGCCATGGCTGTCGAGCGTGGCGCCGAGGAAGCCCATCTCGCCGAACTCGTTCATGATCTCCCGG
>JAZKFA010000296.1:0-1328 GCA_040386655.1 Pseudomonadota bacterium
TGATAGGCCTGCGCAAACAGGCGCAGCGGCTGGAAAAACGCGGGCACGAGCAGCAGCACGAACAGCGCCGCCGTCGGGTCCGGATGCGCTTCACCCAGGACCGCGCCGTGGCGGATCGCAATGCAAGCGAGCGTGGCGGCCGCGATCAGCTCCAGCGCGCCGGAGGAGAGGAAGGCCACGCGCAGCACCTTCATGGTGCGAGCGCGCAATTCCTCCGCGCGTTCGCCCAGGGCGGATTGCTCTGCCTTCTCGCGGTTGAACAGCACCAGGGTGGGCAGGCCGCGCATGCGGTCGAGGAAACGTCCGGACAGGGCCTGGAGCGCGCCGAACTGGCGCCGGCTCGCCGCAGCCGCGCCGATGCCCGCGCCGGCCTGAGCCACCGGGACCAGGAGGCCAGCGACGAGGAGGATGCCGGCGCTGACGCCATCGACCAAGCCAGCCGCACCCGCGACCAGCAGCGGCCCAAAGATCGCGAGCAGCCCGGCCGGCACCCAGCGCGCGAAATAGCCTTCCATCGCGTCGACGCGATCCACGACGAGGGCCGCGCGCGCGCCTACCGGGCGCGGGTCCTGCACGCCCTTTTCCAACAGCCGGGCGAAGGCCTGGGCGCGCAGCCTCGCCTTGGCCGCCTCACCCGCCGCGACCTGGGCGCGTTCCTGCGCGATGCCGAGGCCGGCTGCGACCATCGCCAGCGCGCCGGCGAGAACCAGCGACGGCCAGCTGGCCTCCCCGAAGCCAAGCAGCCGCGCAAGCAGGGCAGCGATCAGCCAGGCCTCCGCGATGGCGACCGCGACCAGGGCCACGCCGATCGCGACGGAGCGGATGATCAGGGGGCGAGCGAGGCGGCGCTCTCGCGCCAGAAGCCCGGCTGCTTCCCCTCCACGTCCCGCCTTCAACGCATTGCACTCGTCATGGCATCCCGTTTAACCAACCCTTCCGCGCCCGTCACCTGCCCGAAGGATCGTCGCCGATGCTGCCGACCCATGCACGCTACGACGACCATCCCCTGCCCGAGCGTCCCCGCTACACCTGGCCGAACGGCGCGCGGCTGGCGGTCTATATCGGGCTCAATCTGGAGCATTTCGCCTTTGGTGAGGGGTTGGGGGCGGAGCTGGCCCCCGGCGGTCCGCAGCCGGATGTGCTGAACTACGCTTGGCGGGACTATGGCAACCGAATCGGCGGGTGGCGGCTGCTCACGCTGCTGGACCAGCTGGCGCTGCCGGCGACGCTGTTGGTGAACACCGCGATGTACGATCACGCGCCGAGCCTGCTGGCCGCTCATCGCGCGCGGGGCGACGAGTTCGCCGGCCATGGCCGCACCAATTCCG
>JAZKFA010000296.1:1338-6453 GCA_040386655.1 Pseudomonadota bacterium
GCGTCCTGCCCGCCGCCGAGGAACGCGCGCTGATCGCCGAGTGCACCGCCCGCATGGCCGCCGAGGAGGGCGTCGCCCCACGCGGCTGGCTCTCCCCCTGGATCGCGGAGAGTGCCGCCACGCCCGACATGCTGGCCGAGGCTGGCTACCGCTACACGCTGAACTGGTGCAACGACGACCAGCCGATCTGGCACCGCACGGCGCATGGCCGGCTGCTGGCGATTCCGTACCCGCAGGAGGTGAACGACATCCCCGCCATCGCCGCGCGCAAGGATGGCGCGGCCCAGTTCGCCGACATGATCGTCGATGATTTCGAGGAACGCCTGGCCCAGTGCGAGGACGGCATCCCGCAGGTCATGGGCATCGCACTGCACCCCTACATCATCGGCCAGCCCTTCCGGATGCGGCATCTGCGCCGCGCGCTCAAGCACATCGTGGCGCGGCGCGAGGAGATCTGGGTGACAACCGCGGGCGCGATCCACGACCATGTCGCGGCCTTCCTGCCGGGCACCATCCCCGGCGAGCCGGCGTGAGGCTTCCCCAGGCGCCAGCCAACCCCTACCCTGCCGCCATGCCGCCGATCCCCCCTCGCCACCTCCTCGCCATCGAAGGGCTGGAGCCGCCGCATATCGCCGACATGCTGGACCTGGCCGAGAGCTATGCGCTGCTCAACCGGTCCGGCAAGACGCAGCGCGACCTGCTCAAGGGCCGCACGCTGATCAACCTGTTCTTCGAGGACTCGACCCGCACGCGGACCAGCTTCGAGCTGGCGGGCAAGCGGTTGGGCGCTGATGTCATCAACATGGCGGTCAGCACGTCGTCGGTGAACAAGGGCGAGACGCTGCTGGATACCGCCTCCACGCTCAATGCCATGCAATGCGACCTGCTGGTGATCCGCCACGCGCAATCCGGTGCGCCGGCGCTGCTGAGCCAGAAGGTCGAGGCGGCCGTCATCAACGCCGGCGACGGCACGCATGAACACCCGACCCAGGCGCTGCTGGATGCGCTGACCATCCGCCGCCACAAGGGCCACTTGGACAATCTGGTGATCGCGATCTGCGGGGACGTGCTGCATTCGCGCGTTGCGCGGTCCAACATCCACCTGCTGCTGACCATGGGCGCGCGGGTGCGGATCGTCGGACCGCCGACGCTGATCCCGGCGGAAGCGGCGCGACTCGGCGTGGAGATCTTTCATACCATGCGCGAAGGCCTGGCGGGCGCGGATGTGGTGATGATGCTGCGGCTGCAGAAGGAACGCATGGCGGGGGGGTTGGTGCCTTCGTCGCGGGAGTTCTTCCGCTTCTTCGGCTTGGATGCGGAGAAGCTGGCCTACGCCAAGCCGGATGCGATCGTGATGCATCCCGGACCGATGAATCGCGGCGTGGAGATCGACAGCGCTATCGCGGACGACCCGGTCCGCAGCGTGATCGGGGAGCAGGTGGAGATGGGGGTCGCGTGCCGGATGGCGGTGCTGGACCTGCTGTCGCGGAACCTCAGGCGGAATACGTGAGCGGCATGCCAGCAACTCGCCCGCATCCTCGTCAGTGCCGCCGATGACCGATCTCCTCATCACCAATGCCCGGTTGATCGATCCCGCCGCCGGGCTCGACGCCCCCGGCGCGCTGCTGATCCAGTCCGGTCGGATCGCGGCGCATGGACCTTCGCTGTCAGCGCCGGAGTTGACGCCCACGCTTGACGCCCAGGGCGCCATCCTCGCCCCGGGGCTGGTCGACATGCGCGCCTCCCTTGGCGAGCCGGGGTTCGAGCATCGCGAGACCATCGCCTCCGCCGCCCGCGCTGCCGCCGCCGGCGGCATCACAACACTCTGCGCTTTGCCGGACACCGAACCCGCACTCGACGACCCCGCCCTGCTACAATTCCTCATCCGCCGCGGCGAAGCGACCGGCAGCCTCACCATCCTGCCCTATGGCGCCGCGACGATGGACTGCGCCGGCAAGGACATGGCCGAGTTCGGCCTGCTGCGTGAGGCGGGCGCGATCGCCTTCACCGATGGCCGGCGCGCCATCGCGAGCAGCCGGGCGATGCGCCTGGCCCTGTCCTACGCGCGCGGCTTCGGCTGCTTCATCGTCCAGCATCCCGAGGACCCGTCGCTCGCCGCCGGCGGTGCGGCGACCGAAGGCGAACTCGCGACCAGGCTGGGCCTGCCCGGCATTCCCGCGGCAGCAGAAGCGATCCTCGTTGCCCGCGACATCGCGCTCGCGCGCCTGACGCGCGGGCATGTGCATTTCGCCCATGTCTCTACGGGTGCCGCGCTCGACCTGATCCGGGCCGCGAAGGCCGAGGGGCTGGCCGTCACCTGCGACACCGCCCCCCCTATTTCGACCTCAATGAGACCGCCATCGGCGACTACCGCACCTACGCGAAGCTCTCCCCGCCCTTGCGCAGCGACGCGGACCGGCTGGCGGTCGTGGCAGCCCTCGCAGACTGCACGATCGACGCCATCGCCTCGGACCACCAGCCGCGCGACGCCGACGACAAGCGCCTGCCCTTCGCCCAGGCGGAGGCGGGTGGCGCCGGCCTGGCAACGCTCCTTGGTATCGCGCTCGCCCGCGTGCATGGCAGGGACCTCACGATGCTCCAGGCGCTGGGGCTGCTGACCTCGGGCCCGGCGAAGCTTCTGAAGCTGGACACGGGTACGCTCGCGCCTGGTTCGCCGGCGGACCTGGTGCTGTTCGACCCCGAGCGGGGCTGGAAGGTCGAGGCGGGGAAGCTGCCCGGCAAGGCACAGAACTCACCCTTCGACGGGCGGGCGCTGGAGGGCCGTGTGATCGCCACCTTCAAGGCCGGGCGCCGGGTCTTCGGCTGATGGATCCGGCGCTGCACTTCCTGCTGACGCTCGCCGTCTCCTACCTGCTCGGCTCCATTCCCTTCGGGCTGCTTCTGACCCGTGCCGCCGGGCTGGGCGATGTGCGGACCATCGGCAGCGGCAGCATCGGTGCGACCAACGTGCTCCGCACCGGCAACAAGGCGGTCGCGGCGGGCACCTTGTTGCTCGACGCCGGGAAGGGCGCGCTTGCGATCCTGCTGTTTCCTGGTGACCCGCTGATTGCCGGCACCGCTGCCGTGCTCGGCCACCTGTTTCCCATCTGGCTGCGCTTCAAGGGTGGCAAAGGCGTCGCCACGGGCATCGGTGTGTACCTGGCGGCCATGTGGCCGGTCGGACTGTTCGTCTGCCTCACCTGGCTGGTCGCCGCATTGCTGACGAAAATCTCCTCTGCCGGCGGCCTCACCGCCTTCGCGCTGGCGCCGGTGGCGGCCTGGGCACTGGTCGGTCCCGATCACGCGCTGCTGGCGCTGCTGGTCGGCATGCTGATCTTCTGGCGGCATGAGGCGAATATCCGCCGCCTGATCGCCGGAACGGAGCCTCGGATCGGCAAGGCAGCCCGCAAGCCGTGACGCCCGCGGAAGCCGCGGCCCGCCTGCGCCTTGCACGAACCGATGGCATCGGCCCGGCGCAGTTCGCGACGCTCCTCAACCGCTACGGCTCCGCGCAGGAGGCGATCCCCCGCATCGCGGCGCGCTTCCCCCTGCCCACACCGGCCGCAATCGACCGCGAGATGGAGGCGACCCAGCGCCTGGGTGCCCGATACCTTCATTTGGGGACGGAGGACTACCCCGCCTTGCTCGGCCACATCCCGGACGCGCCGCCGGTCCTTGCCTGCCTGGGTGACCCGGGCCTGCTGGGGCTGCGTGCCATCGCGATCGTCGGCGCGCGCAATGCCTCGGCTTCCGGGCGACGCATCGCCGAGACGATCGCGGAAGCGGCGGCCGAGGCCGGGTTGCTCGTCGTCTCTGGCCTGGCGCGCGGCATCGACGCGGCCGCCCATGCCGGCGCCTTGCGCCGTGGTGCGACCGTGGCCGCCATCGCCGGGGGCCTGGACAAGCCCTACCCGCCGGAACATGCCGCACTCCAGGCGCAGATCGCGGATTCGGGATGCATCCTGGCCGAGGCGCCTCTCGGCACGGCCCCGCTCGCGCGGCACTTTCCCCGGCGCAACCGCATCGTGGCGGGCCTGGCTTTAGGGACCATCGTCATCGAGGCGGCGGCGCGGTCGGGTAGCCTCATCACGGCGCGGCTCACCCTAGAGTATGGACGGGAGCTGTTTGCGGTACCGGGCTCCCCTCTCGACCTGCGCAACCAGGGGTCGAATGACCTGATCCGCCAGGGCGCGTACTTGACCGAGGGCATCGCGGACATCCTTGCGAACCTGCCGGCGGCGCCCGTGGCGGCCACGCGCCGGCGTTCCCTGGTACCGTTGGACGTTGCGCCGCAGGCGACACTTTCCCTGGATGAGGACTCCCCGGAAGCGGCGCAAGTGCTTGGTTTATTGGGCAATTCACCCGTGGCTGTTGACGATCTGCTCCGGCGCTGCCACCTCTCGCCCTCCGTCGTCCAGGCGATCCTGCTCGATCTTGAGCTCGCCGGACGGGTCGAGACCTCGCCCGGACCCCGGGTGGCGCTTCGCCCGCCCGGCCCCTGAAACGGCCCCGGAGAGATCACTCTCAACCATGACCGATGTCCTCGTCGTCGAATCGCCGGCCAAGGCCAAGACCATCGAGAAGTATCTCGGTGGCGGCACCGTCGTGCTCGCTTCCTTCGGCCATGTGCGCGACCTCATCGAGAAGGACGGCGCCGTCCTGCCGGACGAGAACTTCAACATGGTCTGGGGCAAGGACCCCCGCGGCGAGGCCCAGGTCGCCAAGATCGCGACCGCACTGAAATCGGCCACGCGCCTGTTCCTCGCAACTGACCCGGACCGCGAGGGCGAGGCCATCTCCTGGCACGTCAAGGACATGCTGGCCGAGCGCGGGGCGCTCAAGGGCAAGCAGGTAGCGCGGATCACCTTCAACGAGATCACCAAGCGCGCCGTGCAGCACGCCGTGGCTCACCCGCGCGAGCTCGATATCCCGCTGATCGATGCCTACCTGGCGCGGCGGGCGCTGGACTACCTCGTGGGCTATACGCTCTCTCCGGTGCTGTGGCGCAAGCTGCCGGGGTCCAAATCGGCGGGCCGCGTGCAGTCGGTCGCGCTGCGCCTGGTCTGCGAGCGCGAGGCCGAGATCGAGGCCTTCAAGCCGCGTGAATACTGGTCG
>JAZKFA010000297.1:0-28763 GCA_040386655.1 Pseudomonadota bacterium
CGGGATCCCTTGTGACCTTCCTCGTGTGGGAGGACGGCGCCCCTGGGCGGCCCGGCCTCGGCCAGGCGGCGGAGATCGCCCTCGCCGTGCCGCCAGCGAGCATCGGCTTCTGGCTGACCCGGGCGATGACGGCCGGCACGCGCTTCGCCGGTCCCGCCCGGGAGTTCGGGGAGCCCGTCCTGCGCTTCACCGACCCCGATGGCATCACCGTCAAGCTCATCGGCGCCGACATGCCTGGCGTGGCCGCGCCGTGGACCAGCCAGGGCATCCCGGCCGAGCACGCCGTGCGGCGGCTTCATGGCGCGCTCCTGCTCTCTGACCGGCCGGCCGAGACGTCGGCCTTCCTCACGCGGCATTTCGGCTACCTCGAGGTCAGCCGGGAGGGAGGGCTGACGCGCCTTGTCTCCCCCTCGGGAGACGCCATCGACATCCGCGACGCCGCAGGCTTCTGGCCTGGCGCGCCCGGCACCGGCGCCATCGACCATGTCGCCTTCGGGGCGCCGGATGTGGCGGCGGTCCGCCGGTCCTTCGCGCGCATGACGGCCGAGGGGTACGAGGCGACGGCGCTCAAGGACCGCCGCTACTTCTCGTCGATCTATGTCCGTGAGCCCGGTGGCATGTTGCTGGAACTGGCGACCGACGGTCCCGGCCTGACCGTGGATGAAGCGGAAGCACAGCTCGGTCAGGGGCTGTTCGTCCCGCCCGCGGCGGCGGAACGGGCGGAGGAGATCAGATTGCTCCTGCCCGAGGTGGCCATGCCGGGAGAGGAGCGGGAGATGCACGCCGAGCTGCCATTCATCCATCGCCTGAAGCGGGTATCCGACCCGGACGGCAGCGCCCTGGTGCTGCTGCACGGCACGGGCGGCAACGAAACCGACCTGATGCCCTTCGCCCACCGCGTCGCCCCACGCGCGGCGCTGCTGGGCTTTCGCGGGCGGAGCACGGAGGAGGGCGTGCTGCGCTGGTTCCGGCGCCTCGGAACAACGCGGTTCGACCAGGCCGACATCGTCGCGGAAGCAGAGGCCTTTGCCGCGGCCCTGCCGGAGGCGCTGTCCCGCTACGGGCTCGACCCGGCGCGGACGACCATCCTCGGCTACTCCAACGGCGCCAACTTCGCCGCCGCGGTCATGCTGCTGCATCCCGGCACGATCCGTCGCGCCGCACTGCTGCGCCCGATGCTCGCGCTGGAGGCGTTGCCGCCTGTCGACCTGGCCGGCAGCGAGGTCCTGGCCGTCGCCGGCTCGTCCGATCCCTATGGCCCCCATGCGCCGGCGCTCGTCGATGCCCTCAGGAGCGCGGGGGCCTCCGTCACCGCCGAGACGCTCACCGCCGGCCACGAGCTTGGTCCGGCGGATACCGACGTCGTGCGGGACTGGCTCGCGACCAGCGCCGCGCCATGAACGAGACGTTGCCGCCCGCCGGGGACCACGCGCCGGACGGGCGTCCTGGGCGCTGCCGCGACGCCACCAGGGCGTTTGGATCGCCAAAGACCCATTTCAGGAACAATCAAGGCGACCGCTCCAAGGGCCTGAGGCCGCGGCTGCGTCTCTGGCGCGCGCGCGGTCGGCATGGTGGTTAGCCCACCGGCCGGCGCTGGAGATCGCGGCGCTGCATGCGCCGGGCATCACTCCACAGGCGGCGCTCGCTCGCGCTCTCACGGAGCGCAGGGTGCCCACGCCGTAAGGCAGCAGCACTTGGACTCACGTCACGGTCACGCGGGTGGTCGCGCGCACGCCCAGCTGACCCACAGCTTCACTCAGTAACCGAGGGATCTGTCGACCTCCTGCAAGAGGTCTCCACCTGCCTCGATGCTTATTATGTTTGCCGCGATCTCGCCACCGAGTTGCCGGACCGTCGGCCGCCGCGCGACGTGCGGCATCACTGTCACCTTGGGATGCCGCCAGAGCGGATCGTCTGGCGGCAGGGGCTCGGGATACAAAGCGTCGAGCGCTGCATAGGATATCTGGCCGGAATCCAGGGCTGCGAGCAGGTCATCTCTCACGAGGTGCCTGCCACGTCCGATGTTGATGACCATCGCCCCCTTCGGCATGAGTTCGAAAGTACGGGCGCACAAGATGCCCTCCGTCTCCCTCGTCAGCGGGAGAAGGCAGACCACGATGTCGGTCTGCCGCATGAAGTCATCGAACTGCGCCTGGCCATACGAGACAGGGATCTCCGCGTTCGGCTTTGGATTTCGCGCCCACGCCGAGACCGGAAAGCCGAGAGACTTGAGCACGAGCGCCGGCGCTTTCGCCATCAGCCCGAATCCCAGGAAACCGATCCGTCGCTCGTCCGGGCGGATGATGGTGCGGCGCAGCCAATCACCCCTGGACGCGGCTTGTTCATAGAGTGGCATTTCGCGGTGCAGGCGCAGCACGTGCATCACGACGTACTCCGTCATCATCGGATCGCCACCCGACGGCTCGATCTTGCCCAGCGGCACCTTCGGCATTCTAGGATCATCGATGAAGGATTCGACGCCGGCGGATCGGCTGAACATCGCCCTGAGGTTCGGCAGCGGCGGGATCACGTCAAAGTCGGGATGCATGAACGCCAGATAGGTGATCTCGGCGGTGTCCCCGACCTCCGGGAAAATTCGGACTTCCATGTCTGGCATCAGCTCGGCGAGCGTCTCGCGCCAGCTTTGGGTCGTGCCGATTTCGCCCACATCCAGCCCGTAGATAAGCAGCGCCATGGCTATCTTCTTCCTGATGATGCTCAGATTGTATCGCGCTTCATCACCTGCGCCTGGCGGACGTTAGCGCGTGTCCTAATACCTTGATCACGACCGCGCTAATGACTTAGCTCGTCCGTGGGCAGATGTGCCGACGAACCATCAGGGAATGTTAGTCTGCGAGAAGAGGAGGCAGACGTGAAAGTCTAAGCGCCTCCGAACCGGCACGGCAGCCCGGAGGCACGCAGCCCGGGCCTCGCCCTTCCTCGGCACGGATATCGACGGTACCGAGCGCGGGCGCGAGGCGAAGGCTCAGGGCAACGCTGCCGCTCTGCGCAGGCCGAGGCCGAGACGCGCTTCCGCGCGACGGCGGACAACATCCCGTAGCTCGCCTGGATCGCCCGGCCGGACTGACACATCTTCTGGTACAACCCACGTTGGTTGGACTTCATGGGCGCCACCCTCGCCGAGATGGAAGGCTGGGGCTGGCGCGCGGTCCATTACCAGACACGTCGAGTGCGTCGCCGCGCGCATCCAGTACAGCTGGGAAACCGGCGCGGTACGTTTCGCGTCGGGTGTGACGTTGGGCATTGAGGACAAGAGGACAGGGCGATGGGGCTCACGGACCACCTTTCCGCCGCTGACGTCGTCCTCGACCTGGGCGCGACAACCAAGGCGGCCGTTCTTCAGTTCCTGGCCGCCGAGGCGGCCGACCGGGTGGGGCGGCCGGAGGCGGAGGTCTTGGAGGCGCTCCATGCTCGGGAGCGGCTTGGCTCCACCGCGCTTGGTCGCGGCGTCGCGCTGCCGCATGCGCGGCTCGACGGAAATCCTCCCCCGGTCGCCCTGTTCGCGCGCCTGCGACGGCCGGTGGAGTTCGACGCCCGTGACGAGGAGCCGGTCGATCTTGTCATCCTCGTCGTCTGGCCCGATTCCTCGCCCGAGGGCTTCCTTCCGGCGCTTGCGGAGACATGCCGTTCCCTGCGGGAGCCCCAGACCTTGAGGCGGCTGCGCGCGGCAGCGACACCGGAAGAGGTGGTGTCGCTGCTGGCCGGCCCCGCGGCGGCGAAGGGCGCATGATGGCGCCACAGGCGGGTCTGGCATTCGCCGCCCGCATCGTGGGCTGACCGAGCCCCGATGACCGACACCATTCTCCTGCTGGCCCTCATCGTGCTGCCGTTCGCCGGCGCGATCGCTGCTGGTCTGCTGCCGAGCCGGGCCCGGAACACAGCGGCGGGGCTGGCCGGCGGCGTCGCGCTGGCCTGCCTGGCGCTGGTCTGGGCGGCCTATCCGGCCGCCTCCTCCGGCGGCGTACTCCGCACGGAATTCGCCTGGATGCCGGCGCTCGGACTGAACGTTTCGCTGCGCATGGACGGCTTCGCCTGGCTCTTCGCGGGGCTGGTGACCGGGATCGGCGCGCTCGTGGTGCTCTACGCCCGCTACTACATGGCCGAGGACGACCCCGTGCCGCGCTTCTTCGCCTTCCTCCTCGCCTTCATGGGGGCGATGATGGGGGTGGTCATCTCGGGCAACCTCGTCCAGCTCGCGTTCTTCTGGGAGCTGACGAGCCTCTTTTCCTTCCTGCTGATCGGCTACTGGCAGCACACGGCCGCCGCGCGGGACGGCGCGCGCATGGCGCTGACGATCACCGCCACGGGCGGGTTGGCGCTGTTTGCGGGCGTGCTGGTACTCGGCCACATCGTCGGCAGCTATGAGCTGGACGCGGTGCTCGCCGCGGGGGACCTCATCCGCGGACACTCGCTCTACTTGCCAGCGCTGGTGCTGATCCTGCTCGGCGCTCTGACCAAGAGCGCGCAGTTCCCCTTCCACTTCTGGCTGCCCAATGCCATGGCAGCGCCAACGCCGGTTTCCGCCTACCTGCACTCGGCCACGCTCGTGAAGGCGGGCGTGTTCCTCATGGCAAGGCTTTGGCCTGTGCTGGCGGGGACCGAGGCCTGGTTCTACATCGTCGGTACGGCCGGGCTGGTCACGCTTCTCATCGGCGCCTACCTCGCCATCTTCCAAAACGACCTGAAGGGGCTGCTGGCCTATTCGACGATCAGCCACCTCGGGTTGATCACCCTATTGCTTGGCCTCAATAGCGAGCTGGCGCTGGTCGCGGCGGTGTTCCACATGGTGAACCACGCGGCCTTCAAGTGCTCGCTTTTCATGGCGGCGGGGATCATCGACCACGAGACCGGCACGCGTGACATCCGGCGCCTGTCCGGACTCAACCGCTCGATGCCGTTCACCGCCCGACTCGCGCTGGTGGCCGCCGCGGCGATGGCTGGCGTGCCGCTGCTCAACGGCTTCATCTCAAAGGAGATGTTCTTCGCCGAGGCGCTGTCGGCCGAATCGCCGCTGGGCCTGATGAACATCCTTCCCTTCGCCGCGATGCTCGCCAGCACCTTCAGCGTGACCTACTCGCTTCGCTTCATCCACGGTGCCTTCTTCGGGCCGGAGCCCACGGACCTGCCCCGCGCCCCGCATGAGCCGGCCACCTGGATGCGCCTTCCCGTCGAGCTCCTCGTCCTCGCCTGCATCATGGTAGGCGTGCTGCCGGCAGCGACGGTGGGGCCGTTCCTTGCCACCGCCGTGCATGCCGTGCTCGGCGAGGACGCGCCGTCCTACAGCCTCGCGATCTGGCACGGATTCAACCTGCCCCTGCTGATGAGCGTGGTCGCGCTGACCTGCGGCGTGGCGCTCTACCTGCTGTTGCAGGGGCACCTGCGTCGGGGGGGCAATCGCGCGCCGCTGCTCGGCCGCCTTGAAGGGCAGCGGATCTTCGATCGATTGATGGTGTTCGTTTCCTGGAGGCTCGCGCGGCGAACAGAGGGCCTCCTGGGCACGCGCCGGCTCCAGCCGCAGCTCCGCCTCATCGTCGGCATCGGCTTCCTGGCGGGTGGAACGGCGGCGTGGCTGCGCGGCTTCGGGCCGGGCAACCTGCCTTCCTCCGCGGTGGATCCGGTGCTGGCCCTGGTCTGGGTCGGCGGCGGCGCATGCGCGATCGGTGCCGCGTGGATGGCCAAGTTCCACCGCCTCGCCGCACTGATCCTGCTGGGCGGCGTAGGGCTCGCCGTCGTCGTCACCTTCGTCTGGTTCTCGGCACCTGATCTGGCGCTGACGCAGCTGACGGTGGAGGTCGTGACGACCGTGCTGCTGCTGCTCGGCCTGCGGTGGCTGCCGAAGCGCGTGCATGTGCCCGGCGATCGCGGGCCGGAAGTGCTGACCCGCACGCGGCGCCTGCGCGACCTCGGCCTGGCGGTTTCGGCCGGCGGCGGCCTCGCGGTGCTGTCGTACGCCGTTATGACGCGGGTCCCGCCCGAGCTGTTGGCGCAGCACTTCCTCCAGCGCGGCTACACCGAGGGTGGTGGCACCAATGTGGTGAACGTCATTCTGGTGGACTTCCGCGCCTACGACACACTGGGCGAGATCTTCGTCGTCGCCGCGGTTGCACTGACCGCCTTCGCGCTGCTGCGTCGCTTCCGCCCCGCGACCGACAGCATCGAGGTGCCCGACCAGCAGATCCATGCCGATGGGGCGACCGCAGGCGCCGCGGTGACTGCTCGCGGCGAGGCGCGCGGCGGCGCGGACTGGCTGCTGGTGCCCTTCACCCTGACGCGACTGATCTTTCCCGCCATGCTGATCGTTGCCGTGTTCCTGTTGCTGCGAGGCCACGACCTGCCCGGTGGAGGCTTCTCGGCCGGGATGGTCGTGGCGATCGCGATTATCCTCCAGTACATGGTGGGCGGCACGGACTGGACCGAAGACCGGCTGCGCCTGCGCCCGCATCTGTGGGTCGGCGCCGGCCTTCTGGTCGCCGGAGGCACCGCGCTCGCCGCACTCCCGTTCGGCCGGCCTTTCCTGACCACCTACTTCGGCTACGCGGAGCTGCCCATCATCGGCAAGGTGCCGATGGCCAGCGCACTGGTCTTCGACATCGGCATCTTCGCCCTCGTCATTGGCGCAACGCTGCTGATGCTCGTGGCGCTGGCGCACCAGTCGGTCCGCGGCCACCGCGCAACCTCGCGCGAGCCGGCCGCACCCACGGTGCGCGAACGTCCACCTGTCGCGATGGCGGGGGACGACTGATGGAACTCGTCGTGTCCCTCGCGATCGGGGTGCTGACCGGGTCGGGCGTGTGGCTGCTGCTGCGCCCGCGCACCTTCCAGGTGATCGTCGGGCTCTCATTGCTGTCCTACGCGGTGAACCTTTTCATCTTTTCGACCGGCGGGCTCCGCACCGGCGCGGCCGCCATCCTGGAGGCGGGGCAGGAGGGCAGCCTTGCCCAATTCTCCGACCCCTTGCCGCAGGCACTGGTGCTGACCGCCATTGTCATCAGCTTCTCCACAACCGCGCTGCTGCTCGTGGTCCTTCTGGCCGCGCGAGGCCTGACCGGCACCGACCACGTCGACGGCCGGGAGCGCGAACGGTGACGGCCTGGACCGACCACTTGGTCATCGCGCCGATCCTTGTGCCGATGCTGGCCGGCGCCGCCATGATCCTGGCCGGCGACCGCTGGCGCGGCGCGGTGGTGGCGCTCGGCTTCGTCTCGACGATGCTGCTCGTCGCGTTCGCCGCCGTGCTGCTCGGCATGGCCGCGACGCCCGAGCTGCGTATCTACCGGCTCGGCGACTGGCCGGCGCAGTTCGGCATCGTGCTCGTGCATGACCGCCTGTCCGCCCTCATGCTGGGCCTCGTCGCCGTGCTCGGGCTTGCGGCCTTCGTCTCCTCGCTGGCGCGGTGGGACCGCGCGGGGGCGCATTTCCACCCGCTGCTCCAATTCCTGCTGATGGGGCTCAACGGCGCCTTCCTCACGGGCGACCTATTCAACCTGTTTGTCTTCATCGAGGTGATGCTCGCAGCGTCCTACGGCCTCGCGCTGCATGGCTCAGGCACGGCACGGGTGCGCGCGGGGCTTCACTACATCGTCGTCAACCTCGTGGCCTCGCTCCTGTTTCTCATCGGCGTCAGCGTCGTCTATGGCATCTCCGGCACGCTCAGCATGGCTGACCTCGCGTCCCGCATGCGCGACGTGGCCGAAGCGGACCGCGCCCTGCTCGAGGCGGGCCTCGCGGTGATGGGCATCGCCTTCCTGGTGAAGGCGGCGATCTGGCCACTCGGCTTCTGGCTGCCGGGCACCTATGCCGCGGCGACCGCGCCTGCCGCGGCGGTCCTGTCGATCCTCAGCAAGGTCGGTATCTATTCGGTCCTGCGCGTCTGGCTGCTGCTGTTCGGCGAGGAGGCCGGCGCCTCGGCCGGCTTCGGGGGCGCGGCGCTGCTGGTCGGGGGCCTGCTGACGATCGCGTTCGGCTCTGTGGCCGTGCTCGCCGCGCAGAATCTGCCGCGCCTCGCCGGGGCGAGTGTCCTGGTCTCCTCCGGCACCCTGCTGGCCGCGGTGGGTGCCGGCAGCCAGGCGGTGACCGGCGGGGCGCTATTCTACCTGGCCAGCTCCGTCCTCGCCCTCGGCGCGCTGTTCCTTCTGATCGAGCTGGTGGAGCGCGGGCGCGACGTGGGTGCCGACGTGCTGGCGGTGACGCGTGAAGCCTTCGGCACCGGTGAGGAGCGGGATGATGCGTGGGAGCCGGAGGCGGTGGGCGTTGCCATCCCTGCCATCGTCGCGATCCTCGGCCTCGCCTTCATGGCTTGCGCGCTGCTGCTGGCCGGCCTGCCGCCGCTGTCGGGCTTCTTCGCCAAATTCGCCATGATGGCGCCGCTGCTCGGCCCGCCGGGCACGCCCGTCCCCGCTGCCAGCTGGGTGCTCGGCGCCGCGCTGGTATTGTCTGGGCTGGCGACGTTGGTGGCGATGGTGCGGATAGGGATCGACGTCTTCTGGGCCTCCCCGCCAGTTATGGTGCCGCGGGTGAGCCTGCTCGAGCTTGCCCCGGTCGGCATGCTGCTCGCGCTCTGCATCGGACTGACCGTCGCGGCCGGGCCGGTGATGGACTACATGCTTGCCGCCGCATCGGCGCTGCACGCGCCGGGGCCCTATCTCAACGGCGTCCTCGGCTCCGCCACTGCCTTGCGGGAGGCGGGACCATGACGCGCCTTCTCTCCTATCCGCTGCTGGCGATCGCATTCCTTCGTCTGTGGCTGCTGCTGGCGGAGAGCATCTCCCCAGGCGCCCTCCTGCTGGGGCTGGTCCTGGCGGTGGCGGGTTCCGGCGTCCTGGCGGCGCTGGGGGTGCCGAAGGTGCGGCTGGGTCGGCTTCGCTCCGTGCCTGGCCTGCTGTTCGACGTGCTGATGGAGATCGTGCGGTCGAACGCCGCGGTCGCCCGCATCATTCTGCAGCCACGCGAGCCGGGGGCGCGACGCTCCGGCTTCGTGCGCATCCCCCTCGACATGCGCAACCCCTACGGTCTTTCGGCGCTCGCCTGCATCCTGACGGCGACGCCCGGCACGGTCTGGGTCGACTACGAGGCGCGAGGGGGAACGATGCTGCTGCACGTGCTCGACCTGGTCGACGAAGAGGCCTGGGTCCGCAGGATCAAGGACATGTGGGAGGCACGGCTGATGGAGATATTCGAATGAGCGCCGCGCTGCTCGGCTGGTCCGTGCTGGCCGCCCAGTTCATGCTTGCCGCGGCGATGAGCTGCGCGGCGCTGCGCGTGCTGCGCGGGCCGCGCGCCCAGGACCGCGTCCTCGCGCTCGACACGCTCTACGTGAACGCCGCGATGCTGCTGCTGGTGTTTGGAATCCGAACGGGGAGCAACCACTACTTCGAGGCAGCGATGCTCATCACCCTCCTCGGCTTCGTCGCGACGGCGGCCCTGTCCAAGTTCCTGATGCGCGGCGAGGTGATCGAATGAACCACGCTGCGGACTTCCCGCTCTGGGCGGCGCTGCCGGTGGCGCTGCTGCTCCTGCTCGGCGCGGGGATGGGCCTGACGGGCTCGATAGGCCTGCTGCGGCTGCAGAGCTTCTACGACCGCGTACACGCCCCCACCCTGGCTACGACGCTTGGCATCGGCTGCATCCTCCTGGCTTCCATGCTGTTCTTCTCCGTCGTGCAGACCCGCTTCGTATTGCACGAGGTGCTGATCGCCGTGTTCGTGGTGGTCACCACGCCGGTCACGCTCATGCTGCTCGCGCGCGCGGCGCTGCATCGCGACAGAGCGGAGGGCAACCCCGAGGCGCCGCCCCCGCTACAACAACAGCAGGACACTGCGTCAGCCACCTCGACGATCTCAGCGCCACGCTAACGAACCTCGGCGAGCGGTCGTAAAGCGCAGGATCAGCGCGCATTTGGCCAGCGGGCGGCCTCGGATCACTGGGCGGCTGTGGTGCGCGCGAGCGGCTTCCATCCGAGCTGAAGCCGGCGCTGATTCAGTCCTCGCGCAACGCGGCGCGGATGCGGTCGGCGCCGAGCGCCATCTCGGCTTCGAAGCTCATTGCGTCCGCAAGCTCGGCGCCGCGTGCGGCGATGGCCTCGGCGGCGGCGGGGTTGTGCCGCAGCCATTCGGCGGCGGGGAGCAGGTTGGACAGGTCCGCGCGCACTGGAACGAAGTTTTTGAACGGGACAAGGCGGTCATAATACCACTGCCGGTGCCCCGTCGCGGAATCGATCTTGAGGATGGTGTTGCCCAGGATCAGCTTGCCGAACAGCCCCGCCCAGCTGCTGGTGTTGCCGTCGATGTCGAGCGTGTGGCGGTAATGCGCGAAGGCTTGCTGCGGTACGGATTTCGCCATCACGCCATAGCTCTCGGCCAGAGCCTTCGCCGCCTCGTCCACCTGCACCATCTGCGTGATGCCGATGTTGAATAGGTCGGGGCGCTTCCAGTCCCGCACCAGGCGGCACAGGCGGACACGCGGGATGTTGGAGACGGCTTCGCCTTCCGAGGTTCTCGGGATGCCGGTGCTGGATCCGCGCCAGAACACGACGTCGTCGCGGTCGCGCCAGGGCCGGCCGGCGGTGCGGGCGAAGCGGCGCAGCGTCGCGTAGCCCTGGCTGCGGATGAAATCCGCATCCGGGATCAGCACGTTGCCAGGCGAGTTGCCGGAGAACGCGATCCCCGGCTGGTCGGGAATGTCGTTCACGCAGAACAGGGTGTGGCCTTCCGCGTCCGGGTGGCGGCGCCGCGCGGTGAGGAAGATCGGCCAGGCCTGCAGCCAGCGCTGCGTCATGTTGGACAGTTCTTCGGTCCAGCGATGGTCGAAGGGCACGCCCACCGAAATCCCGCCATCCGCGGTGAACGTCACGCGGACGCAGCTGATCGGGAGGTTCGTGTTGGTGACCGAGATGGCGCTGTCGTCGCGGATGGTAAAGGATATCTGCCGCAGCAGCCCGGCCACGCCATCGACCGTGTGGTCGAACTCTATCTTCTGGAAGCTGGGCACGTCACGCGAGTGCTTCTGCCACCCGCGCGGCCAGACGCGCGGCGACCTCGGGTTTGGACAGGCGCGGCCAATCCTCGGTGCCCTCGGCAGAGATGAGGTGGACGGTATTCGCATCGCCGCCCATGACGTCGCCGGAGACGTCGTTGGCGACAATCCAGTCACAGCCCTTGCGGATGCGTTTTTCGCGCGCGTGCTCGACGACGTGCTCGGTCTCGGCGGCGAAGCCCACGACCAGGCGCGGGCGCTGGGCGTGGCGCGCGATGGTCGCGAGGATGTCCGGGTTGAGTGCAAGCGCCAGTGGCGGCGGCGCTTCGCCCGGCTGCTTCTTCAGTTTCTGCGTGGGCGCGGCGGCGGATCGCCAATCCGCCACCGCGGCTGCGAAGATGGCGGCGTCGGCGGGTAGGGCAGCCTCGCAGGCTGCGAGCATGTCGCGGGCCGTCTCGACGTGGCGGACCGTAACGTCGGGCGGATCGGGCACTGCGACGGGGCCGCTCACCAGCGTGACACGCGCGCCGAGGGCGGCGAGCGCGGCCGCGATCGCGTGACCCTGCTTTCCGCTGGATCGGTTGGCGATGTAGCGCACGGGGTCGATGGGCTCATGCGTGGGCCCGCTGGTCACCAGGATATGCCGGCCCGCGAGCGCCTGCGACGCGGTGAGCCGCGCGGCGATGGCCGTGAAAATCGTGGTGGGTTCGGCCAGGCGGCCGGGACCCGATTCCGGCTCCGCCATCGGCCCGTCCTCCGGGCCGATGAAGCCGATGCCGCGCGCGCGCAGCGTGGCCACATTGGCCCGCGTCGCCGCGTGGTCCCACATGGCCGGGTTCATCGCGGGGGCAACCAGCACCGGCGCACGCGTGGCCAGCAGCACGCAGGTCGCGAGGTCATCGGTGAGCCCCGCGGCCATCTTCGCCAGCAGGTCAGCCGAGGCGGGCGCGACCACCACCAGGTCGGGCATGCGTGCGAGGCGGATATGGCCGACCTCCGCCTCCGCGGCCCAGAGGTCGTCATGCACGCGCGCGCCTGATATCGCGGCCAGCGCCTCGCGCGTGACGAAGCGCGCCCCGCCTGCGGTGAGGATGGGGGTGACCTGCGCCCCGGACTTGCGCAGCAGCCGCGTCAACTCCAGCGCCTTGTAGGCCGCGACGCTGCCCGAGACGACCAGCAGGATGTGGCGGCCGTTCAGCATGCGCCGGGCCTAGAGGCGCCAGCCCGTATGGATCGCCACGATGCCGCCGGAGAGGTTACGGTGGGCGACACGCTCGAAGCCGGCGTCGCGCATCATCGCCGCCAGCGTCTCCTGGTCGGGGAACATGCGGATGCTCTCGGCCAGGTAGCGGTAGCTCTCGGCGTCGCCCGCGATGCGCTGGCCCAGTGCAGGCAGCGCCTTGAAGGACCAGGCTTCATAGAGCGGCTCGAGGGCGGCGATTTCCAGCTGGGAGAATTCCAGGCAATGAAAGCGCCCGCCGGGGCGCAGGACGCGCCGCGCCTCGCGCAGCACGGCGTCCTTGTCGGTGCAGTTGCGGAGGCCAAAGGCGATGGAGACCTTCTCCACGCTGCGGTCGGGCAGCGGGATGTGCTCGGCATCGACGGCGAGGACCGAAAGCCGTTCGGTGATGCCGCGGTCGAGCGCGCGCTTCTCGGCCACTTCGAGCATGGCGGGATTGATGTCGGACAGGATGACCCGGCCCGCGCCCCGCTCCAGCGCGAGGAAGGCGATGTCCCCGGTACCGCCGGCAAGATCGAGCAGCGTCTCGCGCGGCGAACAGCCGATGGCATTGATAAAGATGCGCTTCCAGATGCGATGGATGCCCAGCGACATCACGTCGTTCATCACATCGTATTTCGGTGCGACGGACGCAAAGACGTCTCGAACAAGGCTGGCCTTCTCCGCGCGGGGCACGTCGCGGTAGCCGAAATCTGTGGTGGGGCTGTCGTCCATGATGCCGCCAGTCTAGCCTGGAGCGGGTCAGAGGGGAAACGTCGCGTGCCGGAACTGCCCGAAGTCGAGACGGTGATGCGCGGCCTTGCCCATGTGCTGAATGGCAGCCGCATCGCCGCTGTTACGGTCAACCGCGCGGGCATGCGCTGGCCCTTCCCCGCCGATCTCGCGCCACGGCTGCAGGGTGCCCGCGTGGAGGGCTTCGCGCGGCGCGCCAAGTACATGCTCATGCGGCTCGACACCGGTGACAGCGTGCTGATCCATCTCGGCATGTCCGGCCGCATGGTCGCGCGTAAGGTCGGTGCGCCCATCTTCGCGCGCACCGCGCCGCAGGGCGCCTTCTCCGATGCGCGCGGCCACAACAACCCGCCCGAGGCGCATGAACACCTGGTGATCGAAACCGAAGGGGGCTGGCGCGTGGGCTTCGTCGATCCGCGCCGCTTCGGGTCCGTGGATCTGGTGCCCACCGCCGAGGAAGGTGCGCACCGGCTGCTGCGCGACCTCGGCCCAGAACCGCTGGAGGATGGCTTCTCCGCCGCCTCCCTATCGGCGCGGATCGCTTACAGCCGCACGCCGATCAAGGCCGCCCTGCTCGACCAGGGCGTGGTCGCGGGCCTGGGCAACATCTATGTGTGCGAGGCGCTGCACCGCGCGGGCATTTCGCCCCGGCGCCTGGCCTATACCGTTGCCGGCGCACGGGCCGCGCGGCTGGTGCCCGAGATCAAGGCCGTGCTCGCGGAATCCATCGCCGCCGGCGGGTCCTCATTGCGCGACTATGTGCGCGCGGATGGTGAGCTCGGTGTCTTCCAGGACAGCTTCCTGGTCTATGGCCGCGAGGGCGAGGCCTGCGCGCGCTGCGGGGCCGATTGCCCGGGCATCCGCCGCATCGTGCAGGCCGGCCGGTCCACCTTCTTTTGTGCCCGCGTGCAGCGTTGAGGTAAAAGGCCACGAGCCGACCGGAAGGGAACGACAATGACGGAAGACAGCATGATCCTGGTGGAGACCATCGGCCGCGTCGGCGTGCTGCGCCTGAACCGGCCCAAGGCACTGAACGCACTTTGCGACCAGCTCATGGGCGAGCTGGGCACCGCGCTGCTCGCCTTCGACAAGGATCCCGGGATCGCGGCCATCATCGTCACCGGTTCCGAGAAGGCCTTCGCCGCGGGTGCCGACATCAAGGAGATGAAGGACCGCACCTACCCCGACGTGGTCTTCAACGACTTCATCGGCGATCGCTGGGAGACGGTGCTGGAGGTGAAGAAGCCGGTCATCGCCGCGGTCGCGGGCTTCGCGCTCGGTGGCGGGTGCGAGCTCGCCATGATGTGCGACCTGATCATCGCGGCCGACACCGCGAAGTTCGGCCAGCCGGAGATCAACCTCGGCATCATCCCCGGGGCGGGCGGGTCGCAGCGCCTGACGCGCGCGGTGGGCAAGTCCAAGGCGATGGAGATGATCCTCACGGGTCGGATGATGGACGCGGCCGAGGCCGAGCGCGCGAACCTCGTCTGCCGCGTCGTCCCGGCGGCCGAGCTGATGGCCGAGGCGCTCAAGATCGGCGACAAGATCGCCGCCCTGTCCGGCCCCTCCGTCGCGATCGCGAAGGATGCGGTCAACGCCGCCTATGAGACCACGCTGACCGAGGGCGTGAAGACCGAGCGGCGGCTGTTCCTGGGTTTGTTCGCGACGGCGGACCAGAAGGAAGGCATGAATGCCTTCGCCGAGAAGCGGAAGCCCAGCTTCACGCATCGCTGACGCGTCAGCGCTTGACGCGGCCGGGGGTGCGGGGATAGAACCCGCGCCTTCGCCGGGGGTCCGCCCAACGGCCCCCTGTCCTCTTTTCGAATGGTCCCACGAACGCCATGGCGAACAACGCCTCCGCCCGCAAGCGCATCCGCCAGACGGAAAAGCGTACCATCCGCAACAAGGCTCGCCGCTCGCGCGTGCGCGGTTTCATCCGCAAGGTGGAGCAGGCGATCGCCTCCGGCGACAAGGGCACGGCCGCGGCCGCGCTCATCGCCGCCCAGCCTGAGATGCAGCGCGCGGTCACCAAGGGCGTGTTCCACCTGAACACGGTCTCGCGCAAGCTGTCGCGGCTTTCCGCGCGCATCAAGTCGATCGGCGCCGCCGAGGCCTGATTGCCGCCGCGCCACTTGCGGCGCGGCCGATACACAAATCCTGAGGTTGGTGCGGGCCATTATATGGCCACGCAAGCAGCGTTCGTGCGTGCACGTCATGCGCGTGCACCATCGCCAAGCGCGCATCGCGGCGCGCGTCTGAACGCCTGATGTGTTGATCGGAATTGACGGTGCGCAGGCAATCTCCATGCGTTGCATCCGCATGTGTGCATGATGCCGGTGCGTCGAAAATTTGGATGCCTTGAGTCGCGATAATTCGCGTTGGCGAGCGCTGCGACTGCGGCGTATCGTGGTCACGCCAAGCGAACTCGATGTCGGTCATGTGCCCCCGGAGTTTGAGTGCATGACGTGCTTCAGCGAGACGGTGTGTTGCTTGCGACGCGGGGCAACGGCGGCAGTATGCCGGCCGGAGCAGGGGGCGGGACAGGCCGCGGAGGGGGATATTTGGTGCGGCGAATGGAGAAAGACGTCGATGGCGCGACGGCTGTGACGCCCGTGCCGCAGCTTGCGGAAAGCTGGGCGCGCGTGCGCGGCCGCCTGCGCGAGGAAGTTGGCGAGGTCGAGTACCGCACCTGGCTGAAGCAGATGACGCTCGCCGGCATCGAGGGCGACGAGGCCATCGTGCTGCTGCCCACGCGTTTCCTGCGCGACTGGGTGCGCGGCCACTACGGCGACCGCCTGCGCGCGCTGTGGCAGCAGGAGAACGCCTCGATCCGCCGCGTCGAAGTGCGCGTCGCCGCCGCCGCCAAGCCCGGCCCTGGCGAGGCCGCTACCGAAGCCGCACCCGATGGCTTGGCCGAGCCACTCGCGGCACGCCCGGAGACGCGCACCGCCGCCGCCAAGCCGGATCCGCGCGTCGACTGGTCAGCACCGCTCGAGACGCGCTTCACCTTCGACACCTTCATCGTCGGCAAGCCTAATGAGTTTGCTTATGCCTGTGCGCGCCGCGTGGCCGAAAGGCCTGCCGTCGCCGGCTTCAACCCGTTATTCCTCTATGGCGGCGTCGGCCTGGGCAAGACGCACCTGATGCACTCCATCGCCTGGACGATCCGCGAGAGCACGCACCAGCGCTCCATCGCCTACATGAGTGCTGAAAAATTCATGGGCCTGTTCATCACCGCGCTGCGCTCGCAGTCGACGATGGAGTTCAAGGAAATCCTGCGCGGCGTCGACGTGCTGATGATCGACGACCTGCAATTCCTGATCGGCAAGGACAACACGCAGGAGGAGTTCTTCCACACCTTCAACGCGCTGATCGGCGCGGGGAAGCAGATCGTGGTGAGTGCGGACAAGTCGCCCTCCGACCTCAACGGTCTTGATGACCGGCTGCGCACACGGCTCGGTGGCGGCATGGTCGCCGACCTGCACGCGACGACCTATGAGCTGCGCCTGTCGATCCTCGAGGCGAAGGCCGCCGGTGCGGGCGTGGTGGTGAATAAGCGCGTGCTGGAATTCCTCGCACACAAGATCACGTCCAATGTGCGCGACATCGAGGGCGCGCTGAACCGCCTCATCGGCCACGCCAACCTGTTCGGCCGCGAAGTCACGCTCGAAACCGCGCAGGAGGTGCTGAAGGATGTCCTGCGCGCCCACGACCGGCGGTTGACCATCGAGGAAATCCAGAAGCGCGTCGCCGAGCACTACAACATCCGCCTGACCGACATGTCATCGGCCCGGCGCGCGCGCAACGTTGCCCGCCCCCGCCAGGTGGCGATGTACCTGGCCAAGAAGCTGACCCAGCGATCCCTGCCCGAGATCGGGCGCCGCTTCGGCAACCGCGACCACACCACCGTGATGCACGCAGTCTCCCGCGTCGCCGAACTGATGCAGGGCGATGCCGGCTTCGCAGAGGATGTGGAGCTGTTGCAGCGGATGCTCGAAGTCTCCTGAATTGCTTGGCTTTCCACGCGCTGGTAAGGTGTAAGACCGCCTAGGCGGCGATTCGCCAGGGCCGCGCCCGAGCGGGTCCGGATCAATCAAGGCGCTGGGTTCCGTGCATCGCGCGGGGCGGAACGGGGTGGGGTAGGACCATGAAGTTCACCGTGGACAGGGCGGTTCTGCTCAAGGCGCTCGCCCATGTGCAGAGCGTGGTGGAGCGGCGCAACACCATCCCCATCCTGGCCAACGTCCTGATCGAGGCGACGCAGCAGGGCGTCCTCAAGCTGATCGCGACCGACATGGAAATCGCGGTGCAGGAGGAGGTTCCGGGCGTCACCGTCGCCCGCGCGGGCCGCACCACCGCCCCCGCTGCGACGCTGTACGAGATCACCCGCAACCTGCCCGAAGGTGCGAAGGTCGAGCTGGACCATGCCGGGGGCGATGCGCCGCTGGCCCTGCGCGCGGGCCGCTTTGCGACTTCGCTCACCGTGCTGCCCGTGGAGGATTTCCCCTCCATGACCGAGGGCCGCCTGCCGACCGGCTTCGCGCTCAAGGCGGGCGTGCTGCGCGACCTGATCGATCGCACGAAGTTCGCGATCAGCACCGAGGAGACGCGCTACTACCTCAACGGCATCTACATGCACGCGACCTCGGTCGACGGTACCCCGGTGCTGCGCGCGGTCGCGACCGACGGCCATCGCCTGGCCCGCGTGGAGGAGCCGCTGCCCGAGGGTGCCTCCGGCATGCCCGGCGTCATCATCCCCCGCAAGACCGTGAACGAGCTACGCAAGCTCGCCGAGGAGACGCAGGAGGACATCGCCCTCAGCCTCTCCGATACCAAGGTGAAGTTTACCATCGGCACCGTCACACTCGTCAGCAAGCTGATCGACGGCACCTTCCCCGAGTACGAGCGGGTCATCCCGCGCGGTAACGACAAGATCCTCAGCGTCGACAAGAAGGCGTTCTCAGACGCGGTGAAGCGCGTCGCCGCCATCAGCTCCGAACGGTCGCGCCCGGTAAAGCTCTCGGTGGATCGCAACCTGCTGGTGCTCTCCGCCGCCTCGCCCGAGCAGGGCCAGGCGCAGGAGGAGCTGGATGGCGACGTGGTGGAGTATTCCTCCACCCCGCTCGAGATCGGCTTCCAGGCGCGCTACCTCTCCGACATCACCGACCAGATCGGCGAGAAGGTGGTGTTCTACTTCGCCGACGGCAGCGCGCCGACGATCGTCAAGGATGCGGCGAAGGAAGAGGCGCTCTACGTGCTGATGCCGATGAGAGTGTGATGTTGCGCCATCAATCGGCGGGCGCCGCCTTCGGCGGCTTGCCTCGCCGGACGACCGGCGGCACCCATTCGGGTGCGCGGCCCGCGCGGCGGGCCGAAGGTACCCCAGCCGCCCCGTCATGATGCTTACACCCGGCCCGGGGGAGGAAGCCCCCCGGCCGCCCGCGCTGCGCCTCACGCGCCTGATGCTGCGCGACTTCCGCAGCTACACCGCCCTCGATGCGCGCTTCGCCGGGCGCGTGGTGGTGATCGCCGGCGAGAACGGCGTCGGCAAGACCAACCTTTTGGAAGCCATCTCCCTGCTCGGACCCGGGCGCGGACTGCGCGGCGCGCGCATGGCGGAGCTGGGGCGCGACGGCCTGCCTTGGGCCGCCTCCGGCCGCTTCGAGACCGCACTGGGCGCCTCGGACATCGGCACCGGCACGGCGAGCGAGGGCGGCGGCGAGCGCCGCGCCTGGATGCTCGACGGCGTCGCCCGCAAATCCTCCACCGACCTCGCCGAGCGCGTCGCGGCCGTCTGGCTGACCCCCCAGATGGACCGCCTGTTCCAAGAGGGCGCCTCCGGCCGGCGCCGCTTCCTCGACCGCCTGGTCTGGGCGCTGGAGCCCGAGCACGCGCGCCAGGTGGCCGCCCATGACCACGCCACGGCAGGGCGCAACCGCATCCTGGCCCAGGGGCGCGCTGGAAGCCCCGCCAGCGCCCGCCCCGACCCTGCCTGGCTCGATGCCTTGGAGGAGCAGATGGCCCGCCACGCGGTGGCCGCCGTCGCCTCGCGCCGTGCCCTGGCCCGGCGGTTGAACGCGGTGCTGGCCGAACGCCGCTCCCTCGGCGCCTTCCCCGCCGCCAGGCTCGACCTGATCTGCCCGATTGCCGCCGCGCTGGAGGATAGCCCGGCGCTCGCCGTCGAGGATGCGCTACGCGACCGCCTCGCCCAGTCCCGCCGGCGGGACTCGGCCGCCGGGGGTGCCGCCGAGGGCGCCCACCGCACCGACATGACCATGGTCCACCTGGCGAAGGGCCAGCCCGCCGCGTTGTGCTCCACGGGGGAGCAGAAGGCCCTGCTGATCGCGACCGTGCTCGCGCATGCCGCGCTGATCGCGGAGGCGCGGGGCTTCGCCCCCCTGCTGCTGCTCGATGAGGTCGCCGCCCATCTCGACCAGCGCCGGCGGGAGGCGCTGTTCGCCGCCCTTGCCGCACTCCCCGCGCAGAGCTTCCTCACGGGCACGGATGCCGAAGTCTTTGCGCCCCTTTCCGGGCTCGCGGAGGGCTTCGCCGCACGGGCCGGCACGCTCGAAACGATCGCCGGTTTCGGGGTGCCAGACACCGCCTGAACACTATATAAGGTGTCGCGACCCCTCTCCCCTCCGATTTGGAGCTTCCCCGCTGGCATGAGCGACGAATCGCGCGCCTCCGACCAAGCCGCCTCCGAGGCCTATGACAGCGCCTCCATCACCGTCCTGCGAGGCCTCGAAGCCGTGCGCAAGCGGCCGGGGATGTACATCGGCGATACCGATGACGGCTCTGGCCTGCACCACATGGTCTTCGAGATCATCGACAACGCCGTGGACGAAGCGCAGGCGGGCTTCGCCTCCTCCTGCTTCGTGCAGCTCAACGGCGACGGGTCCGTGACCGTGCGCGACGATGGGCGCGGCATCCCCGTCGACATGCACCCCGAGGAGGGGATTTCCGCGGCCGAGGTGGTGCTGACCAAGCTGCACGCCGGCGGCAAGTTCAACCAGAACAGCTACAAGGTCTCGGGTGGTCTGCACGGCGTCGGCGCGGCCGTGGTCAACGCGCTGTCCGAATGGATGGAAGTGCGCATCTGGCGCAACGGCAACGAGTACCGCCTGCGCTTCGAGCACGGCGACACCATCGTGCCCTGCACGCTCACCGGCGTCTCCGAGCACATCAAGGGCACCGAGGTCACCTTCAAGCCGTCGACCGGAACCTTCACCAAGGTGGATTTCGACCTGGCCGTGCTGGAACGCCGCGTGCGCGAGCTGGCCTTCCTGAATTCCGGCCTCAAGATCGTGCTGCGCGATGAGCGCCATGCTGACGCGACCGAGACGGTGTTCCACTACACCGGCGGCCTGACCGCCTTCGTGGAGTATCTCGACAAGGGCAAGACGCCGCTCTTCGCCGCACCCGTCGGCGCACACGGCAAGGAAGGCGAGCACGGCATCCGCGTGGAGCTCTCGCTGCGCTGGAACGACAGCTATCACGAGACGATGCTGTGCTTCACGAACAACATCCCACAGCGCGATGGCGGCACGCACTTGGCCGGCTTCCGCCAGGCACTGACGCGCGTCGTCGCGAAATACGCCGATGAGCGCGCGAAGAAGGAGAAGGTCACCCTGACGGGTGAGGACATGCGCGAGGGGCTGACCGCGGTGCTCTCCGTGAAGGTGCCGGACCCGAAATTCTCCTCGCAGACGAAGGAGAAGCTGGTCTCCTCAGAAGTGCAGCCGGTGGTCCAGGCCGCCTGCGCCGACGCCCTGACCCACTGGTTCGAGACGCATCCGAAGGAAGCCAAGGATGTCGTCGGCAAGATCATGGAAGCGGCCATGGCGCGCGAAGCCGCGCGCAAGGCGCGCGACCTGACGCGGCGCAAGGGCGTGCTCGACATCTCCTCGCTGCCCGGCAAGCTCGCGGACTGCCAGGAGCGCGATCCCGCGAAATCCGAGTTGTTCCTGGTCGAGGGTGACTCCGCCGGCGGGTCCGCGAAGCAGGGGCGCAACCGCGTCTTCCAGGCGATCCTGCCGCTCAAGGGCAAGATCCTGAACGTCGAGCGCGCGCGCTTCGACAAGATGCTCGGCAGTGCCGAGATCGGCACGCTGATCACGGCTCTCGGCACCGGCATCGGCCGCGACGAGCCCGACCGAGGCGGTTTCTCGGCGGACAAACTGCGCTACCACCGCATCATCATCATGACCGACGCCGATGTGGACGGCTCCCACATCCGCACCCTGCTGCTGACCTTCTTCTACCGGCAGATGCCGGCGCTGATCGAACGCGGGCACCTCTACATCGCGCAGCCGCCGCTCTACCGCGCCAAGCGCGGCGGCGACGAGCGCTACCTCAAGGATGACCGCGCACTCGAGGACTACCTGCTCGAAAAGGCCCTCATCGGCGCGCGCATGGAACGCGCCGACGGCAGCGTGCTGGACGGCGAGGGCATGCGCGAGGAGGCGGAGTTCCTCCGCCAGGTGCAGTCACGCATCCGCCGCCTGGCCGGCCGCGTGCCGACCGACATCATCGAAGCCGCCGCCCTCGTCGGCGCGCTGACCACCGACGCCGCGCGTGCCCCCGCCGCCGCCCAGGCGCTGGCCGAGCGGCTCAACGCCCTCGCGCCGGCGAATGAGCGCGGCTGGATGGTCAGCGCGGACGGCGATGGCCTCACCCTCGCCCGCACGCTGCGCGGCGTGACGGAGCGCCACGCGCTGGACGCCACGGCCATCCGCAGCGTCGAGGCGCGCTGGCTGGAGGAACGCCAGGAACGCTTCGCGCGCGACTTCGCCGAGGGTACGCGCATGGTCATCGACGGCAACGCTGCCGCTGTGAACGGCCCGCTTGGGGCCTATGACCGCATCCTGGCGCAGGGCCGCAAGGGCCTTACCATCCAGCGCTTCAAGGGCCTGGGCGAGATGAACCCGGAGCAGCTGTGGAAGACCACGCTCGACCCCTCCGTCCGCACGCTGCTCAAGGTGCGCGTGGATGATGTGGAGGATGCGGAGACGGTGTTCTCCACGCTGATGGGGGACGTGGTGGAGCCGCGGCGGGACTTCATCGTGGGGAATGCGTTGAAGGTCGCAAACCTCGACGTCTGAAGGCAGCGGTCATGAAGAATGACCGCTGCTTTCTTGTGCCCTCAAGCGGCGGGCGCCGCCTCCGGCGGCTTGCCTTTCGCCGGATTGCCGGCGTTCGCCCATTCGGGCTCGCGGCCCGCAAGCGGGCCGAATGGTGCTTGCCGGCTCTACCCGGGATACGCCCACCGCGGCAGCACCATCCCATCCGGCATCGTCGCGTAGACCAGCGTCACCGCGCGGCCGATGCAGCCCTCCTCCGGCATCGCGCCTTCGAGGTTGCTGATCATGCTCGGCCCTTCCTCCAGCCGCACGGCGATGGCGTTGTAGGGCGGCGGGTAGGCCGGCAGGTAGTGTCGGTGGAACTTCACCCAGGACAGAATGCGCCCGCGCCCGGAGACCGGCGTCCAGACCAGGTCGCAGGACAGGCAGCGCGGGCAGGCCGGGCCTGGCGGGTAGAGCCAGTTTTCGCAGGCCCCGCAGCGCTGCAGCTGCATCGCGCCTGCCTTAATGCTGTCCCACATCGGGGCGTCGTAGAGGCCCATGACCGGGCGGGGTGTTGCGACGGCGTCCATCATGCTCATGCCCCGTAGATGACCGAGAAACACTTGCCGGCGACGTCGGAGGTGTAGTGAACGTGCCTGGCCCCTTCGACCTGGCGCGCACCGCCTTCGCCGCGCACCTGGCGCACGCATTCGATCTGATGCGCCCAGCCCTGCATGTAGGTCTCCGACAGGTGCCCGCCGGAGGTGTTGGTGGGCAGCGCCCCACCTGGCCCGATGCGGCTTTCGCGCAAGAAGCGCCCGGCCTCGCCGATGCCGCAGTAGCCGTATCCTTCAAGGGCGAGCGGCACATGGACGGAGAAGCTGTCGTACACCTGCAGCACATCCATGTCCTTCGGCCCCAGCCCCGCGACGGCGTAGGATTGCTCGGCCGCGGCGCGCTGCGCCGGCAGGTAGAAATCATCGATGCGCGGCTCGAGGCTGGTGGCGCGCGCGTTAAGATCGAAGCGGCCGATGCCCTCGATGTAGACGGGCTTGTCCGTCATGCGCTTGGCGCGCTCCGCCTCGGCGATGATGATGGCCACGCCGCCATCATTGATCAGGCAATAGTCGAACAGGTGCAGGGGCTCGCACACGTAATGCGAGGCCATGTAGTCCTCGATGGTGATCGGCTTGCGCATGATCGCGTTGGGGTTCAGCGACGACCAGCCACGCTGCGCGACGGAAACCTCGCCCATCTCAGCCTCGGTAAAGCCGCGCGCCTGCTTGTAGGATTGCAAGGTCAGCGCATAGAGCGCGCCCTGCGAGGTGAAGCCCCAGGGCGAATGGTAGACGTACGAGAGGAAGGCGCCGCCGCCCATCGCCTCAGGCCCACCATACTGCGTGCCGACGCTGCGCTGGTCGTTGCCGTAGACCAGCGCCACCACCTCCGCATAGCCAGCCTCGATCGCCATCACCGCCTGGGAGACGGCGAGCACGGCATCGGCCTGCCCGCCCCAGCGGGGATTGATCCCCGTCAGCTCGCCCAGCCGCTCATAGGCGGTGGTCGGGCCGGCGATGAGCCCGTCGATCTCGTCCCGGTTGATCTTCGCGTCGGCCAGTGCATTGCGGAGTGCTGCGATCCCGTAGCCGTAGCTGTCGTTCGGGCGTTCGCCGGCGCGACAGCGCGCCCAGTCTGCCACCCAGTCGGTGTGGCCGATGCCGACCACGGCGGCGGCGCGCTTGTTGCGCGGATTGGGGTGCTTCATGCCAGGATCTTTCGTTCCGCGAGGTCGGCAATGGCGTCGTGGCTCATCCCCAGCAGGCCGCTGAGGACCGCTTCCGTGTGCTCGCCGAACAGCGGCGGTCGGGCGAGCTCCAGCCTCTCGCCATCGATGCGGAAGGGCGGCGAGGTGAACAGGGACGGGCCCATCTCCGGATGGTCGATGGTCTGCCAGTAATCGCGCGCGCGCAGCTGCGCATCATCCTCGACCAAGTCGCGGGCGGAGGAGACGCGCGCGGCGGGAACGCCGGCGGTCTGCAGCACCGAGGCCGCCTCGGCGGCGCCGCGCTGGGTAGTCCAGGCGGTGACGGCGGCCTCCAGCTCCGCCATGGCGGCCAGTCGCCCGGCGGCCTTGCGCAGATCGGGCCGCGTCGCGAGATCCTGCCGCCCGATCGCGGCGGCGAGCGCCAGCCATTCGCCATCCCCATCGACCGCGATCGCGCACCAATCGTCGTTGCCCGCACAGCGGAAGACATTGTGCGGCGCATCGCCGCGCGAGCGGTTGCCCGGATGCTCCGGCTCGCGGTCATGCACCGCGGCCTCATACAGCGAAGCGCCGACGAAATTGCCCGTCGATTCCACCTGAGAGAGATCGATCTTCATCCCCCGCCCGGTGTGGCGCCGGTGGCGCAGCGCGGCCAGGACCGCGAAGGCGGCGTGGTAGGGGTTCGCCGCGTGATCCGGGTAATGCGTGCCTGGCCCGAGCGGCTTCTCACCATTCCCGTAGCCGGTCATCCACATCATCCCCGTGACCGCCGCGATGGTCATCCCCACGCCGAGCAGCGTCGAGAGCGGCCCATCCTCTCCGTACATCGGCATCGACAGGTAGATGATGTCCGGCTTGACCGCGCGCACGGCGTCATAGGTGAGGCCCAACCGCTCCATCGCGCCCGGCCCGAAATTATTGCTCACCACATCGGATTGCGCGATCAGCTTCAGCGCGATCTCCAGCCCCTCGGGTTGCTTGAGATCCAGTGCGATCGACTGCTTGCCGGTGTTGCGCGAGGCGAAGTAGCCGGAGCGATTGGTGCCCTGGATGCCGTCCTTGTAGGGACCGCCGCGGCGCACCGGGTCGGGCCGCGACATGCTTTCGATCTTCAGCACCTCGGCGCCGAAATCGGAGAAGACCTTGGTGCCGAAGGGCCCGGCGCCGGCCCAGGTGAGATCGGTGAAGCGGATGCCGTTCAGGAAATCGGGGCGCATGGAATACCCTCCCTCTCAGGACCGTTGATCGTGCTGGCCGAGCGCCGGGGGCGGTGACACGCGCCAAACCGGTTCAGACATCTTGTAGGGTGCGCCCGGGAAGCGGGGCCCCCCTTCGCCGAGCGTGACGAAGTAGTCGCGATAGGCCAGCTGCTTGTCGCCGAGGACCTCGTGCACCTTGCTCACCTGCGACATGACGATGCGGCGCTTGAGCGCATTCTCGACCAGCTCGTCCTTGGTGAAGCCGCGCGTGAAGGCTTCGAACAGCGGCTTGAACGCGGCGCGGGCCGCCGGCGTTGAGCGCGCCTTGCGGTCCATCCACTCCGGTGCGGAGAAGGCCTCCACCGAGGGGTGGCCGCATTCGCGCATCCAGCCGAGCAGCGACTTCCACGAAACGCCCGTGGTCGGCGGCGAGGCGAGGAAGACGTGCCCGTCGATGCATTCGTAGATGTTCTCGGAGGCGTCGCGCGTGCCCTCGCCGGCGCGATGCGAGATGCGGCGCTCCAGGTCCCAGACCTGGATGGCGTTCTGCAGCGAATGCGCGATCGCCTCCTGCGCCGAGACGTCGAGGATGTGGCCGCGGCCGCGGAGCTCCGCATCCATCAGGCACATCGCGGTGGCCACGCCGGTGTAGACGGAGGTGATCATCGCCGCCTGGCCACCGGGCAGGCGCAGCGGCGGCTCCTCCCCGCGCCCGGTCATCCAGGCGATCCCCCCCGCAGCCTGCAGGGTGAGGTCCGAGGCGGGCGCGCCCTCCAACGGCCCGCCAAGCCCATAGGGCGAGACATGCACGATGACGGAGGTGGGGTTCAGCCCGCGCAGCCAGGCGGTGTCGTCGGCGCCCAGCGGCCCGCCGCGCTCCATCACCACCACCTGCGCCTCGCGGGCGAGATCCGCAAAGGCGGCGCGCCCCTCATTGCCGGCGAGGTCCAGCACACGGGACTGCTTCGATGCGTTGTGGAAGGCGAAGGTCTCCGCGCCACCGGGCACGGCGTCGGTCTCGCGCGCCCGGTCCGGCAGGCCGCCGGGCGGCTCGATGCGGATAACCTCGGCACCGAGATCGGCGAAAAGCCTGGTGGCGTAGCGCCCGAGATCATGCGTCAGGTCGAGGATGCGGATGCCCGAATAGGGGCGGAACTGCTCGCTCATGCGATGCCTCCTGCCGGGCCCGTGGCGCGGCGCGCATATTTTATATTGTTTGGGACAGCAAACTGCCGCAGCAGGGCAGGGCGCGCCGCATGTGGCGGCGCGGCACGAGGAATTTCCGGGCGATGGCCTTCAAGACCAAGCAGGACCAGGTCGCCGACATCATCCGCGAGCGCATCATCGCCGGCGCCTACCCGCGCGGCGCCAAGCTCAAGCAATCCGAGATCGCGGCGGAACTCGGTGTCTCCATCACGCCTGTGCGGGAGGCGCTGCACATGCTGGGTGCGGAAGGCTTCGTCGAGGCCGTCTCCCACAAGGGACTGATCGTGCCACCGGTGCGCATGGAGGCCGCGCGCGAGATCTTCGAGCTGCGCCTGCTGCTCGAACGCGACCTGACCGCGCGCGCCCTCACCCGGATGGATGACGCGACGCTCGCCGCACTCCGCCAAAGCCAGACGGTGATCGCGGCCCTGGCCGGTGGTGGCCAGCGGCTGGCCAGCCGGACCGAGAATTACCGCTTCCACTTCCGCCTCTACGAACTCGCGGACCGGCCGCAGACGCTGCAGTTCATCCGCGTGCTCTGGGCCAAGTACCCCTTCATCAATCAGGAGCGCGGCGGCCGGCGGATGAAGCACATCGACGAGCACGAGCACATCCTCACCCGCATCGAGGCGGGTGATCCCGCCGGCGCCGTCGATGGCATGGTCGCGCACATCGAGAGCGGGTGGAAGGATTTGAGGGAGAGCTTGGAGCAACACCGCTAGCTACGCTCCGGCGTCAGCCACACATCCGCCAAATCCTGGTAGATCATGTGCGTCGGCGCCATCGTCCAGCCCTGCACGCGGCGGTTCAGCACCACCAGGCGCTGGAACCACAGGATCGGCACCAGGTGCGCTTGCGCGAAGGCGCGGTCCTCGAACTGTGCAACCAGCTGCTTGCGCTTCACCTTGTCGATCTCCTGCGCCTGGGCGTCGAACAGCCGGTCCAGCTCGCGGTCGATCGCGCGCGCGGTGGCGACACCCGCGCGGTCCTTGGAGATGTACTTTACCAGCACGTTCGTCGGGTCGTCGCTGAGCTGGGTGAAGCTGTCGATCATCGCCTCAAACCCGCCGCTGCCCTGGTTCGCGTACCAGGCGGCGAGCTCGACCTGCTGGTGCTCCGCCCGCACGCCGATCTGGCGCAGCTGGTCGATGACGAAGATGCCGGCGGTCACATAGGGCTGGTGATTGCGGTTCATCAGCGTGAAGGTCAGGTTCTCCTGCCCCGCCTCGCGCAACAGGCGGCGCGCCTCGGCGCGGTTTGCGGCCATGTCGCGGCCATAGCCCGGCCAGCGCTCCATCTCCGCATTCGTCGAGGACCATTCGCTGCCCGGGCGCACCATGCCCCCGGCCGCACCAAGCTGGGAAATGCGCGACAGGCTGGTCGATCCGCCCCAGCGGTCGAGTGCCAGCGACAGCGCGCGGCGTACGCGAACGTCGTCGAAGGGCGGCTTCTCGTTGTTGAAGCTCAGGATCATGTGCAGCATCCAGCTGCTGTCGTAGGTGCGCGCATCGGCGCCAAGCGCGCGCACGATCCGTTCGCGCTCCACCGGCGTGAAGCCGCGGAACTCCGCCAGGATCTGGCGCCCCGAGAGTGCATTCACCATCGCGGAAGGCGCCATGGTGATGGCTCGGAACCCATCGAGGTACGGCTTGCCCTGCTTGAAGTATCCATCGAAGCGCTGCCCGACCCAGTGCGAGCCGGCGACATGCTCGACAAAGCGGAACGGTCCCGTGCCCATGATGTTGCGCGCCGGCCAGTTGGGTTCGGCACGCAGCCGGGCCGCGCTGAAGATGGAGTTCCACGGCGAGGCGAAGGTATCCATGATCGAGGCATCGACGCGCTTCATCTTGAACACCACCGTCAACGGATCTGGCGTCTCGATGGCGCCGATCTGCTCGAAGGCGGGCTGGCGGTTGGACGTCACGCCCTCGGGCGGGGCGATCATGCGCGCGTAGCTGGCGCGCACATCCTCGGAGGTGAGGATGGTGCCGTCGTGGAAGCGGACGTTCGGGTGCAGGCGGAAGGTGTAGGTGAGCTGGTCCGGCGCCGCCTCCCAGCTCGCGGCGAGGTCGCCCACGACATTGGGATAGTTGTTCTGCTCGTACTGCAGCAGCGTCGAGTAGTGCGGCGCCACGCGGTGCATGACGGCGAAGGTGCCGGTCTGGTGCAGGTCGTAGGTGGGGGGCTCGGCGGCGACGGCGTATTGCAGGGTGCCGCCACTGAAGGTGATCGCCCCTGCGGTGCCGAGTCCGCTGTCATTATCAATCCTGAGAATTCCCGCGGCGAGCGTGGTGCCGCCGTCATAGGAATTGAGCCCTCCCAGTGCCAGCGTGCCCGCTCCGACTTTCGTGAGGTGCAATCCGGCGCCTTCCATCGAGCCACCGACGACCAGTGTATTCGCGACCACGTTGACCTGGCGGCTGGCACCGAGGGTGACGAAGCCGCCCCCGAGGTTGAGGCTGTTGGTCCCGAGGAAGAGGATGTCCGTGTTCCAGACCTGCGGGTTGCCGGCCGTCATCACCAGATTCGCCACGCACCGTGTGGCGAATCGTGCCGGAAACCAC
>JAZKFA010000298.1:0-3955 GCA_040386655.1 Pseudomonadota bacterium
GATCGGGCAATGCCTGTTACGACGCGAACGCCGTGATCATTCATGGCGGCGCACACTTGCCCGCCGCGCGCGCGCCTGCAAGGGATGGCGGATGACCGACGCCCTCGCCCGCCTCGCCGCCGACCTCGTGGCCATCGACAGCCGCAGCTTCGTCTCCAACATCCCCGTCTCCGACCGGATCGAGGCGGAGCTTGCGGGCTTCGACATCACGCGCATCGACTATGCCGATGCCGCCGGCGTTGCGAAGCGCGCGCTTGTCGCCCATCGCGGCCCGCCTGGAGGCTATGCGCTGTCCGGCCACATGGACACGGTGCCCGACACCGGCTGGACGGATGACCCCTGGTCCGCTCGCATCGCGGATGGCGTGCTGCATGGTCTCGGCTCCGTCGACATGAAGGGGCAGGTCGCCGCCTGCATCCTGGCCGCGCGCGGCATGCCCGCGGACTGCCCGGTAACCCTGCTTCTGACCACCGATGAGGAGACGACGAAGCTCGGTGCCATCGCTGTCGCGGAGTCGCCGGCCGCCAAGGCGCTGGGGCTGCAGGGCATCATCGTGGCCGAGCCCACCGGGCTGATCCCGGTGCGTGGACATCGCAGCCAGATCGAGTTTACGGCCGTGGCCACCGGCGTGCAGGCGCATTCCTCGACCGGGCGGGGGGTGAACGCCAACTGGGCGCTGATCCCGTTCCTGGTCGAGCTGGAAGCCATCCACGCCCGGTTGCGCAGCGACGCGAGCCTGCAGGACCCCGCCTACGACCCGCCCTTCTCGGACTTCAATCTCGTGCTCGACAACCACGGCACGGCGGTGAACGTGACGGTCGCCAAGGCCACCGCGCGCATAAAGTTCCGCCGCAGCCGCAACGTGGACTGGAACCCGGTGGTCGAGGCCGTGCGCGGCGCGGCCAGGCGCCACGGCATCGCGTTGCATGAGCGCGCAGAGGGCCGGCCGCCGGAGCTGCCCTCGGACCACCCGCTCATCGCGCGTGCGGTGGCCATGACCAACAGCGCGGCCAAGACCGCGCCCTACGGCACCGATGCCTCCGAGTTGCAGGAGCTCGCGCCCTGCGTGGTGCTGGGCCCGGGGACCATAGAGACGGCGCATACGCCGCACGAACGTGTCGCCCTGGCTGAGCTGGAGCGCGCCGTGCCGGTCTATCAGCGGATGCTGCGCAGCGGCGTCTAGGTCCGATCGGTCTCGCTGCGCTGCGGGCCGGCGGGACCGATGAGGTCGCGGATGGCCGCGACCATGTCCGGCGCATCCCAGGCGGCGGCACCCTCCAGCCGCGCAACCTCGCGTCCCTGCCGGTCCACGATGATAGACGTCGGCAGGCCACGCACGCCCAGCAGCCGGCCCGCGGCGCCGCGCGGGTCCAGCCAGATGCCGAGGTGGCGCAGCTCCACCCGCTCGTAGAAGGGCGCGACCTGCGCGCGTCCGCCACGGTCCGACGACAGCGCGAGCACGGTGAAGCCTTCGCTTTTCAGCATTGCCTGCAGCCGGTCCAGCGCAGGCATCTCGGCCACGCAGGGCGGGCACCAGGTGGCCCAGAAATTCACCAGCAGCCCCTGGCCGGCGAAATCCGCGATGCGGCGCGGCGCGCCCTCACCATCGGTGAAGGTGAAGTCAGGCAGCGCCTGCACGCCGCGCCGCAGCGCACCGCCCGCCGCCCACGCTTGCCCGGGGCTTAGCGTCGCCGCTAGGGTCGCGCCCGCAGCCAGGGCACCCAGAACTCGCCGCGTGGCCCGCATGTCAGGAAGTCCCTCACCCGTGTCCAGCAACGAAACCACTCCGAAAACCGCGAACCTGCAATGGGGCGGCCGCTTCGCCGAAGGCCCCAGCGCGATCATGGGTGCGATCAACGCCTCGATCGGGTTCGACCAGAAGATGTGGCGCCAGGATATCCGCGGCAGCCTCGCCCACGCCGCCATGCTTGCGCATGTGGGGGTGATCTCGGCCGAGGACGAGGGGGCGATCCGCAAGGGGCTGGAGGGCATCGCCGAGTCCATCGAGGCCGGGCGCTTTGGCTTTGTTGAATCGCTCGAAGACATCCACATGAACATCGAGGCCCGCCTGACCGAGCGCATCGGAGAGGCCGGCAAGCGCCTGCACACCGGGCGCAGCCGCAACGACCAGGTCGCACTCGACGTGCGCTTGTGGGTGCGTGACGCGATCGACGGGTTGTCGGGCCAGATCCGCGACGTGATGCGTGCGCTGGCCGACCGTGCGGCGGAACATGCGGGCACGGTCATGCCCGGATTCACCCACCTCCAGCCCGCCCAGCCCGTGACCTTCGGGCACCACATGCTGGCCTATGTTGAGATGCTGTCGCGCGACCTCTCGCGCTTCGCCGATGCCCGGGCGCGGATGAACGAGTGCCCGCTGGGTGCGGCGGCCCTGGCGGGGACGGGCTTCCCGATCGACCGGCACATGACCGCGGAGGCACTGGGTTTCGACGCGCCGATGCGCAATTCGCTGGATGCCGTTGCCAGCCGCGATTTCGCCGCCGAGTTCCTGTTCGCCTGCGCCATGTGCGGCACGCATCTGTCGCGCCTGGCGGAGGAGATCGTGATCTGGACGAACCCCTATTTCGGCTTCGTGAAGCTGTCCGATGGGTTCACCACCGGCTCCTCCATCATGCCGCAGAAGCGCAATCCGGACGCGGCCGAGCTGGTGCGCGGCAAGACAGGGCGGCTGAACGGGTCGCTGATCGGCCTGCTGACGGTCATGAAAGGCCTCGCGCTCACCTATTTCAAGGACATGCAGGAGGACAAGGAGGGCGTGTTCGACGCCGCCGAGAACCTCACCCTCTGCCTCGCCGCCATGGGTGGAATGGTGCGCGACATGCAGCCGCAGGTGGGCCGGCTAGCCGAGGCGGCGGGTGCCGGCTTCTCCACCGCGACCGATCTTGCGGACTGGTTGGTGCGAACACTGAAGATGCCGTTCCGCGACGCGCACCACGTGACCGGCGCGCTGGTAGCGAAGGCCGAGGCGATGGGCGTGGACCTCGCCGGGCTGACCATCGGGGAGATGCGGGCGGTGGAATCTGGAATTACCGAGGATGTGTTCAACGTCCTCTCCGTCGCCGCCTCCGTGCGCAGCCGCGTGTCGTTCGGCGGCACGGCGCCCGAGAATGTCGCGCGCATGGCGGCCGAATGGCAGGAGAAGCTGGCATGACCCGTCTGTTCTGCGCGCTGGCCGCGGTGGCGCTGCTCGCGGCCGCCTGCGGCAAGGTCGGTCCGATCCGCCCGCCAGGCCCGGCGGAGGAGATCACCTCCCCGCGCAGCTACCCGAGCCGCTGAGCGCGACGGCGGCACTGTGGTGCCGCGTCCACACCGGGGCGCAAAATGTCACGCGCGATCGCGCGGGCCCGGTCGTGATTTGTCGGCATTCATGATTTCGCGTTAGCACCGTTTCGGTTGCGCCATGGGGCGTGGCCGTCAAAGGAAGCACTTCATGTTTCGTCGCCTGATCATCGCCACCGCACTGATGGCCGCCGCCGCCACGCCCGCCATGGCGCAATGCGATACCCGCTTCACCTTCGCCAACCGTTCCTCCGTGCAGGTGAACGAATTTTATTTCGGTCCGTCCAGCAACCGCAACTGGGGCCGCGATCGCCTCGGTGAGAACGTCCTGCCCGCCGGCCGCACCGTGCGTTTCGACACGGGCCGCCCCGGTGCGCATGATTTCCGCATCGTCTGGTCCAACGGCGAGACGGCGGAGCTGATGCGCGTGGACATCTGCGCGACCAACGAGATCACGGCGACCCAGCGCGGAATCGAGGCGCGCTAGACGTAGACCACGCTTGTGCAACGCGGCCCTCGCCCCGAATATAGGGCGATGGCCGCGCCACATCCCGACGATCAGACCACCCATCAGGCCGCCCCCCATGGGCGCTGAACCGGCCGCCCGGCCCGACGAGGCCGATCCTTCCTTCGCCGAGCTGATCGCCGGACGCCC
>JAZKFA010000298.1:4019-5988 GCA_040386655.1 Pseudomonadota bacterium
AGGTCGTGGGCACCCCAGCCTGGGTCTATTCCGCCGGCGCGCTCCGTCGCCGCGCGCGCGCGCTGACCGGTGCGCTGGCCGGGGCCGGGCTGGACGCATCCGTGCATTTCGCGATGAAGGCCAATGACAACCTGGCCGTCCTCGCGCTGCTGCATCGCGAGGGCCTGGGCGTCGACGTGGTGAGCGAGGGCGAGCTGCGCATCGCACGCGCCGCCGGCATCCCCGCCTCGCGCATCGTGTTCTCCGGCGTGGGCAAGACCGAGCGCGAGCTGCGCCTCGCACTCGCCGAGGATATCTTCCAGATCAACGCGGAGAGTGCGGAGGAGATCGCGATGATCTCCGCCGTCGCATCGGGGCTCGGGCGCACGGCGCGCGTTGCCCTTCGGGTGAACCCCGACGTGGACGCCAAGACCCACGCGAAGATCACCACCGGCCGTGCCGAGAACAAGTTCGGCGTCGCCATCGACCTCGCGCTGCCGCTCTATGCGCGCATGGAGGCTTCGCCGGGGATCGAGGCGGTGGGCATCGCAACGCATATCGGCAGCCAGATCACCGCGGGCATGGCGGCCTACCGCGCCGCTTATGCGCGCCTGGCCACCATGGTCCATGCCATCCGCGCCGAGGGACTGCCCATCCTGCGTGTCGATTGCGGCGGCGGGCTGGGCATCCCCTATCGTGACGAGCCGGCACCCTCGCCTGAGGCGCTGGCCGGCGCGATCAAGGTGACGCTCGGCGGGTTGGGGCTGCCTGTAATGCTGGAACCCGGCCGCTGGATTGCGGGACCGGCCGGCCTGCTGCTCGCCTCGGTGGTGATAGAGAAGCAGGGCACACGGCGCTTCGTGATTGCCGATGCCGCGATGAACGACTTATTGCGCCCGGCGATGTATGACGCCTGGCACGGTATCGTGCCGGTCTCGCCCGTGGCCTACCACGCGGCCCTGTCGCCGGCGGACGTGGTGGGGCCGGTCTGCGAGACCGGGGACACCTTCGCACGCGGCCGCGCACTGCCCGCGCTGCCGGCCGGCGCGATGATCGCCTTCCTGGACGCCGGCGCCTATGGCGCGACGATGAGCAGCACCTACAACGCCCGCCCCCTCGCGCCTGAAGTGCTGGTCGATGGCAACCGCTTCGCCGTCGTGCGTGACCGGCAATCCCACGCGGCGCTGCTGCATGGGCAGCGCGTGCCCGACTGGATCGGCGGATGACGCCGCAGCCGCTCCCGCCGCGGATCGCCTGGCTGCGCCGCGCGGCGCGGGCGGCGCTGCTGTGGGAACGGGTCTGGCCGGCGCTCTGGCCGCCGCTCGCGGTGCTGGGCGTGTTCCTGCTCATTGCCCTCGCGGGGGTGCCGGGCATGCTGCATCCGGCGCTGCACCTTGCCCTGTTGGCGGGTTTCGCGGCGGCGCTGGTCGCGGCCTGCGTGCGTTCCTTCCGCCGCTTGCGCTGGCCCGATGCCGCGGCCGCGGATCGCCGCATCGAACGCGACAGCCGCCTGCGCCACCTGCCGCTCGCGACTCTTTCCGACCGCCCTGCCGGCGATGATGCGGATGCCCGTGCGGTCTGGGCTGCGCATCGCGCCCGCGCCGCCGCGCAGCTCGCCGCCACGCGCACCACGCGGCCGCGCCCGGGGCTTGCCGCGCGCGACCCGCGCGCCCTGCGGGCGGGACTGGGCATCGCTGTCCTGGCCGGCGTGTTCATCACGGGTGACAGCGCCGGGGAGAGGCTGCGCCGCGCCTTCGCACCCGGCTTCGCCGCCGCCTCCCTGCCGCCGGCGATGCGGCTGGAGGCCTGGGCAACGCCGCCCGCCTATACCGGCGCTGCCCCGGTCTTCCTCGCGGCCGTCGGCGGTTCGGTGACCTTGCCCGCTGGCAGCCGCCTGCAGCTTTCGCTCTCGGGCGGCACCGGCGCGGCGCCGGTGCTCAGCCTCGATGCCGCCGACATCCCGATGCGCGCGCTCGACCGCGCGAGCTTC
>JAZKFA010000298.1:5998-10486 GCA_040386655.1 Pseudomonadota bacterium
CTCGTAGAGGATCATCGCGGACTCGAAGTGTTTGCGAGCTTCGCCGGTGAGGCGGTGCTGGATGCCGGCGGTCGCCTGCGCCTGACCCGCGAGGGCCGTGACATCGCCGCCTGGACCATTGCTGTGCAGGCCGATGCCGCGCCGCGCGCGAGCTTCTTCGAACCGCCCGCGCGGGGGCAGCGTGGCTTGGCCATCCGCATCCCCTGGCGGGCCGAGGATGACTGGGGCGTCGTCTCGCTCGAAGCCACCTTCCGGCTGAAGGCGCGCCCGGGGGCGGAGCCGCACCGGCTGGAGATCCCGTTGCCGGGCGCCCATCCGCGGACCGCACAAGGTACTGCGCAGCCGGACCTCTCGGCGCATCCCTGGGCCGGGCTGGAAGTGGAGCTGCAGCTCACCGCGCGCGACGGCGCCGAGCAGGAAGGCGTCTCTGAACGCGTCACGCTCACCCTGCCCGAGCGCAGCTTCAACCACCCCGTTGCGCGCCAGGTTATCGCGGTGCGCAAGGGACTCTCCCTCGACCCCTCGGCACGGGAGGCGGCGCAGCGCGCGCTCGACGTCATTGCCGCCGCGCCGGAAGCCTTCGAGGAAGATACCGGCACCTACCTTGCTCTGCGTTCGGCCCGGCACCGGCTGGTGCGCGACCGTCGGGCGACGGCGGTGGACGAGACGCAGGCGATCCTATGGGAGATCGCCATCGCGCTGGAGGAAGGCCGGGCCGACCGCACCGCGCGCGCACTCGCCGCCGCGCGCGACGCGCTGCGCGAGGCGATCGAGGAAGCCGCACGCGAGCAGCCCGGTGCCACGCCCGAGCAGCGCGCCGAGATGGAGCGCCGCGTGCAGGCGCTGCGCGAGGCGATCCGCCGCCACCTGGACGCGATGGCCGAGCGCCTGCAGCAGGAAAACGCCGAGGCGATGCCCTTCGACCCGCGCAACCGGATGATGGACCAGCGCGAGGTCGAGCGCCGCTCCGACCGCATGCGCGATGCCGCGCGCGAGGGCCGCACCGAAGACGCCGCGCGCGAGTTGGCGGAGCTGGAGGAGATGCTGCGCAACCTCGAGGAAGGTCGCACCGCGAGCCCCGAGCAGCGTCAGCGCCAGGAACGCCAGCAGCGCGGCCGGCAGCAGATGGGCGCCGTGCAGGACATGGTTCGCCGCCAGGGCGAGATGCTGGACCGCGGCCATCAGCGCCAGGAGGACGCCGATCGCCGCCGCGCGGAGGAGCGCCGCCCTGGCCTGCGCCAGCCGTTCCAGCCGCCGCAGGCCCAGCCACCGCCGCAGCAATCCCAGCCGCAGGCGAACGCACCCGGCCAGGATCCCGCCGCCGATGCGCGCCGCCAGCGTGCGCTGCGCCGCGCGCTTGGGGAGATGATGCAGCAATTCGGCGACCTGACCGGCGAGGTGCCCGAGGGGCTCGGCCGTGCCGACCAGGCGATGCGCGAGGCCGGCGAGGCGCTCGGCAATGGGCGCGATGCGCGCGATGCCCAGGGCCGCGCGATGCGCGCGCTCATGGAAGGCGGGCGGCAGATGGCGCAGCAGATGCAGCGCCAGGGCATGAGCCAGGAAGGCGAGGGCGAGGGCGAACCCCAGGATTCCGCCGGCCAGGGCCAGCCGGGCGGCGAGGGCGAGGCTCCGGGCCAGGAACAGGGTGAGGGCCGCGACCCGCTTGGCCGCCGCCACCGCGAGAATACCGGCGCGCCGGACAATGGCTCCGACACGCGCGTGCCGGAGGAGGCGGAGTTGCTGCGCACCCGGCGGCTGCAGGAGGAACTGCGCCGCCGCGGCGGCGAGCGCGAGCGGGCACCGGCCGAGCTGGACTATATCGAGCGGCTGCTGCGCCGTTTCTGACGCGCGCGCTGCCTGCAATGTCCCCTCGCGCCGCCACTGGCGCGGGCAACGAACCGTGGCGCGGGCCGTTCACACGGCTCACCCACGGAGCATCCATCCATGAGCGTCTTCGGTTCCATCATGTCGCGCGTCTTCGGCCGCGGTCCTGTCGGCTCGCCCACGCCTCACCCCGAGTCCGCCGTCCTCTCCGCCCCGCCCGAGCCACAGATCGCAGCCGGCCAGGTGCCGGCGATGAACCCCTTCGATATCAACGCGCAGTTGACGGCGCTCGCCTCGTCGAATGGGCAGGAGCTGCAGTGGCAGACTTCGATTGTGGACCTGATGAAGCTCGTCGGCATCGACTCCAGCCTGCAGGCCCGCCAGGCCCTGGCGCGCGAGCTGAACTACGCTGGCGACATGTCGGACTCGGCCAAGATGAACATGTGGCTGCACGAAGAGGTGATGCGCAGGCTCGCGGAGAATGGCGGCCAGGTGCCGGCCGAACTGCGCAGCTGAGCGTCCAGGAGCGGTCCGTCCCTATGGGACGGACCCGTCCTCAGTTCAGGCCGATGGCGGCATAGGCACGCGCGGCTGGCGGCCAGGCAGCCATCACCGCATCCCGCTGCGCCACGGCGCCAACCAGACCCGCAAGGATCACCGCTACCGTCAGCACCCAGGCCACGCCGAGCGCCCGGCGATTCGGCGGGTCCGGCGCGAGCAGCCGGGTGCCGACGGGCTCGGTCATCACCAACGCCCGCGAGGGGGGCTCGATCTCGATCGGAAGCGGCGGGGGTTTCGGACGGCCGGTTGCCGCGCGCGTGCCGGCCTCGTGCTGCATCGTCTCGAACGGTGTGGCTTCGAGCAATTCATGCTCGATCGCGGCTGGCGTCCAGACATGCTGGCAGCGGGCGCACCGCATCGGACGCGGCGTTGCCCCCAGCATAGCCTCGGGCACATCGTATTCGGCTGAACAGGCGGGGCAGGCGATGCGCATGGCCGCGAGATGGGGGGGCGCGATGCCCGACACAAGCTCCGCAAAGGTTGAGCGCAGGGGCCACCCCATGCGATGCCATGCGCATGAAGCCATCCGGCACGGTCGTTCGATTCGATGATGTAGGGTTCGCCTACCCCGCCCCCGGTGGTGGCAAGGGGCCGGAGGTGCTGCGCGGCATGTCGCTCGCACTCGACGACGGCTCCTTCACTTGGCTGCTCGGCCCCTCGGGCGCTGGCAAGACCTCCGCGCTGCGGCTGATGCACGCGGCGCTGCGGCCCTCCCGCGGCGGGGTGGAAATCCTCGGCGTCGATACCGGGCAAGCCTCGCGTGGCGCGCTGCCGGTTCTGCGGCGCAAGATCGGCGTGGTTCACCAGGACCTGCGCCTGCTGCCGCATCTGTCCACCTTCGACAACGTGGCCCTGCCGCTGCGCCTCGCGCGCAGGCCGGAGGCAAGGGTGGCGCAGGAAGTCATCGAGATGCTGACCTGGATCGGGCTGGAGCATCGCGCCGGCGCGCGACCGGAGGAGCTGTCTGGCGGCGAGCAGCAGCGCGCCGCCATCGCGCGCGCCGTGGTCTGCCGCCCCGCCCTGCTGCTGGCCGACGAGCCCACCGGCAATGTCGATGCCGCCCAGGCGCGGCGGCTGCTCGCGCTGTTCGCGGAGATGAACCGGGTGGGCACGACCATCGTCATCGCGACCCATAGCGAAGACCTGGTCGGCCGCTTCCCCGCGCCGATGATGCGCCTCGAACGCGGACGGATCCTCGGCCATGAGGCGTAGGGCGCATGCGTCTTAGGACGAGGCGCGATCCGCTCGGCCTGCGCCGAGCCATGTCGGACCGGCTGCTGCAGGCGCTGATCGCGGCGATGGCGCTGCTCGCCTGCCTGGGCTTCGCCGCCGCGCGCGGGGTGGAGGCGCTGGGCGAGCGCTGGCGCCTGGGTGCGGAGGCGGCCGTCACCATCCAGGTGCCCGACCCGTCGCGCACGCGCATCGCGTTGGCACTCGGCGTGCTCGCGACGCTGCCCGAAGTGGCCGAGGCGAACCCCGTCGATCCCGACCGCCTGGCCGAGCTGCTGCGCCCCTGGCTGGGCGACCAGCCGAACCTCGCGTTGCCCGGCGTGATCGAGGTGCGGCTGCACGACCTCGGCGCCGATGTGGCGCTGATCGGTGACCGCGTGGCCGAAGCAGTGCCCGGCGCGGTGACCGAAGCGCATGGCCTGTGGGTGGGCCGCCTCGCGGCACTGGCCGCCGCGGTGCAGTCGGTCGCCTATGCCGCGCTGGTGCTGGTGGGCCTGATCGCGGTGGCCGTGGTCGCGGTCGCGACGCGCGCCGCACTGGGCGCGCGGCAGGACTCCGTCATCGTGCTGCACCAGCTCGGCGCGACGGATGCCGAGATCGCCAACCGCTTCGCGCGACGCGCCTCGGTGCTCGCACTGGGCGGCGGGGTAGCGGGCGTGGTGGTGGCGGTGCCGGCGTTCTTCTTTCTCGCCCGGCTTGCGCAGCCCTTCGGCGCCGAGGTGGTGGCCGAGCGCCTCGCCACGCTGCCTTGGGCAAGCCTGCCCTGGACCGACATAGCGCTCGTGCCGCTCGTGGCCGCCGCGATCGGCTGGGTCACGGCGCAGGCGGTGGTGCGGGTCTGGCTCGCCCGCCTGCCGTGAAGCGCGCGATCCT
>JAZKFA010000298.1:10496-24848 GCA_040386655.1 Pseudomonadota bacterium
ATCCTTCTTGGCGTGCCGCTGGCCGCGGCGCTCGCGCTCGGCGCAGGCTTCGTGCTGTTCCTCAGCGAGACGCGGCTGTCGCCGGTGCAGCCGCTGGAGACGACCGACGGCATCGCGGTGCTGACCGGCGGCGCCGAACGTGTGGAGACCGGCCTGCGCCTGGTCGCCGACGGGCATGCGCGCCTGCTGCTGGTCACCGGCGCGAACCGAGAGGCGCGGCGGGCCGAGGTTTTGGCCGCCGCCGGCTTCGATGCCGAGGCCCTGGCCAGCCGCGTCACGCTCGGCCGCGCGGCGGCGACCACGCGCGGCAACGCGGCCGAGATCGCGGCCTGGGTGGCGGCGGAGCGGCTGGGCTCGGTGCGGCTGGTGACCTCGGGCTACCACATGCCCCGCGCGCGGCTGGAGGTGACGCGTGCGCTGCCGGCCGGCGTGCGTGTGGTGGCGCATCCGGTGCAGGCGCGGGTGCGCGACGGGGCGTGGCGGCGGTGGTCGCTGCTCGGCTCGGAATATGCCAAATACCTCGCGGCTCGCTTAGGTATCTCCGCGCTGATTCCGGCGCGCGGCGATGCGCGGGAACGGTGAGGCGATAGGGATTCCATGACGTTTCTGCGCTCGGTGATCTTCAACCTGTTCTTCTTCCCCTTCACGGCGATGATCTGCCTGGTGGGGCAGCCGCTGCGCCTGGGGCCGCCGCATTGGACGCGGCTCTACGTGCGCTACTGGGCGATGGGTGCGATGGCGATCGTGCGCATCGTCTGTGGCATCCGCATCCGCATCGAGGGACGGGAGAACCTGCCCGATGGCGGCTTCATCCTGGCCGCCAAGCACCAGTCGGCCTTCGATACCATGATCTGGCTGATGGTGCTGCGCCAGCCGAGCTACGTGCTGAAGGCGGAGCTGCTGGACCTGCCTTTATGGGGTGGTCTCGCGGTGCATTCGGGCACCATCGCGGTGGACCGCGCGGCCGGTGCCTCGGCACTGCGCGGCCTGGTCAAGCAGGGGCGCGAGGTGCTGGGCGAGGGCCGCGCTGTCGTGATCTTCCCCGAGGGCACCCGCACCGAGCCCGGCCAGCGCGTGCCCTACCAGCCCGGCGTCGCTGCCCTGGCCGTCGCGACGAATGCAATCGTGATCCCCGCGGCGACCGATAGCGGACGGCTCTGGGGTCGGCGTGCCTTCTGGAAGGTGCCGGGGACCATCACCGTCAGCATCCTGCCGCCGCTGCCCGCGGGCCTGCGGCGCGAGGCGATGATGACGGCGCTGGAGGATGCGATCGAAACCCGCACCGCCGAGCTGTTCGACCAGGCCGGCGACGCGGTGCCGAACAGCACCCATCGGCAGGAGAAGCGCAGCCCGGCCGTGCCGCAGGCTTGAGGCTGGCGCCGTCTCAGTCCGCGTCAGATCTCATAGCCGATGACCAGTTCCCGGCCGGCGAGTTCAGCGAAGCCCGACACTCTGCCGAACAGATCCTGGTAACTCGGGTCAAGTGCGAGGCCGTCCTGCGCGCGGCCATATGTCGTCCAGTCCGGATAGCGCGCCGTGATCAGCCATTCGCCCATGAAGGGCCCGGTGTGGAAGCGACTGAGGGAGACGGCCTCAGCACCGTGCAGCACCATGAGTTCGCGCGCCGATGTGGTGACGGACACCATGTCGTCGGCCGTGCCGCCTTTCCAGCGCGTCAATGTGGATATGGTCATGGAAAGCCTTCCCCTCCGCTGTTCTGCGCGGCCGATCTCGGCCGCTACGGAGCATCAGGCGCGGCCATGAAGGGCGGCGCCATGATGCGCATCAAAGCGGAAGGATATTTTCGCCCCCGGTCTACCCGGCCGCGGCGGCCTTTCGGAAGGGATGCGCGGGGTAGGCACCCAGGATGCGCAGCTCCTTCGAGAAGAAGGCCAGTTCCTCCAGCGCGCGCGCCAGTGCCGGGTGCTCCGGATGGCCATCCACATCGCACAGGAACTGCGTCGCGGTGAATTCGCCGTTGACCATGTAGCTTTCAAGCTTGGTCATGTTCACGCCGTTGGTCGCGAAGCCGCCGAGCGCCTTGTAGAGCGCGGCGGGGATATTGCGCACGCGGAAGACGAAGGTGGTGACGGTGTCCGGCGCATCGGCCAGCGGATCCTGCCGGTCGCGCGCCATGACGTAGAAGCGGGTGGTGTTGTGGTCCGCGTCCTCGACATTGTGCGCAAGGATGTTCAGCCCGTAGATCTCCGCGGCGAGGGCACTTGCGATGGCCGCATCCTCGACGCCGCCGCGCTCGGCGATCAGCGATGCGGCACCGGCGGTGTCGGCCTCGATCACCGCCGTGAGCTTGCGCTCGCGCAGGATGTTCAGCACCTGGCCGAGGGCGACGGGGTGGCTATGCGCGCGGCGGATCGTGTCGAGCGTCGCACCTGCCGGCGCCATCAGGCAGTGCTCGACGCGCTCGTAGTGCTCGCCGATGACGGCGAGGCCTGATTCCGGCAGCAGGCGATGGATGTCCGGCACGCGACCCGCCAGCGAATTCTCGCATGGCAGCATGGCGAGGTCGGCGCGGCCTTCGCGGAGCGCGGCCATCGCGGCTTCGAAGCTCGGGCAGGGCAGGGTGGTCCAGCCGGGATAGGCGGCGCGGCAGGCGAGGTCCGAATAGGCGCCGGGCAGGCCCTGGAATGCGATGAGGCTCATGGGCGTTGTCCCAGCGCCGTGCGGGCGCGTTCGAGGTCCTCGGGCGTGTCGACGCCGAAGGGAGCATGATCCACCAGCGCCGCGACGATGCGCATCCCGGCCTCGAGCGCGCGAAGCTGCTCCAGCTTCTCCCGCTCCTCGAGCGGGGAGGCCGGAAGGGTGACGAAGCGTTCCAGGGCGGCGCGGCGATAGGCGTAGACGCCGATATGGTGGTAACGCGGCCCCTCGCCCCAGGGCACCGGCAGGCGGGAGAAATACAGCGCGGGCGCGACTGTCGCGGCGGACAGAAAGGCGCAGGCGCATTTCACCACCTGCGATGCCGCGGCCTCCGCCTCGGAGGTGATGGGTGCGACGAGCGTCGCGATATCCGCGTCGCTGCCCTCGAGTGCGGCGAGCAGCGTGCGCAGCAACACCGGCGGCAGCGTTGGCAGGTCGCCCTGAAGGTTGATAACCGCGTCATGTCGACCCTCGGGGTCGAGCACAAGCAGCGCGCGGTGAATGCGGTCCGTCCCGCTGGGCACGTCATCGGCGACGAGGATGGCGGTGCCGCCATCGGCATGGATCGCATCGACGATCTCGCTCTCGCCGGCGGCGACCGCGACGGGGCCAATCGCGGCCTCCCGCGCGCGGTCGAGCACGTGCAGGATCATCGGCCGGCCCGCGATATCGGCCAGCGGCTTGCCCGGCAGGCGGGTGGAGGCCATGCGGGCGGGGATCAGGATGATGGGGTTCAAGGGCTGCGGATCCGGACGCGGAAAGAAGCGGTTAATGCAAATGCTCACGAAGCACGAGATACCCCGGCCAGGAAGGCTCCATGGCTGTCTCAGCGGTTGCCGCGTTGCACCTTGGCCAGTATGGTCCGCGCCGTTCTAGAGCAGCCGGCTATACGCTGGAAACCCGGCAGGGCTGCTCCGGCTTTGATGAAGACCTGGCGGTGCGGCGTGCGGCGCGGGGTGGCTTCGGTACGTGAAGGGCGCTTCGGATGGATAGTCTCGGTCCCACCAAGATTTACGCGTCGATCCTGACGGCGGGGGTCGTGTTCGGGCTGGCCGGGCTGCTAGGCAAGCTGCTGGTGCATCCGCACAAGCTGGAACACCCGGTCCTAGTGATCGCGGGTGCCTCCGCCCCGGCCACGACCGCGGCCGCGGCCGCACCGGCCATCGAGCCCATCACGCCGCTGCTCGCCGCCGCCAATGCGCAGACCGGCCAAGCGCTGGCCGGCCGGCTCTGCGCCTCCTGCCACAGCTTCAATGAGGGCGGGCGCTCCGGCGTGGGGCCGAACCTCCATGGCATCGTCGGGCGCAATCACGCTGCCATCGAGGGCTTCAACTACTCCGCTGGCCTGCGCGCCAAGGCCGCCGCGCCCTGGAGCTATGAGGACGTCAACGCCTTCATCGCCGCACCAGCGCGCGCGATTCCCGGCACGCGGATGGCCTTCGCCGGCATCAACAACCCCGCCCAGCGCGCCGACGTCATCGCCTACCTGCGCTCCATAAGCCCGAACGCCCCCGCGCCCTGATGGGGGCGGTTCCGGCGAGCTTCCTCGCCGTCGCGGAGCAGGCGGCGGCAGCAGCCGGCGCCGTCATCCGGCCGCTGTTCCGCTCTGCCCTGCTGGTCGAAGCCAAGGGCGATGCCAGCCCCGTCACGGAAGCGGACCGCGCCGCGGAGCGCGCCATGCGCGACTTGATCTCCGCGCAATTCCCCGGGCACGGCATACTGGGCGAGGAATACGGATCCGAGCGCGAAGACGCCGAATGGGTCTGGGTGCTGGACCCGATCGACGGCACCCGCGCCTTCCTCACGGGACGGCCGCTGTTCGGCACGTTGATAGCGCTGCTGCACAAGGGCGTCCCGGTGCTCGGCCTGATCGACCAGCCCGTCACCGGCGAACGCTGGACCGGAATTGCCGGCGAGCCCACGCGCTTCACCTCCCCTATGGGCGGGGTGCCGCGCTGCCGGCCCTGCGTGCGAATGGCCGAAGCCGAGCTGTCCTGCACGGCGCCGGACCTCTTCGCCCCCGGCGATGATCGCCGCTTCGAGGCGCTTCGCCGCGCCGCGCGCCGCGTGACTTGGGGCGGGGATTGCTATGGCTACGGCCTCATCGCGCTGGGCCTGGTGGACGTGATCGCCGAGAGCGGCTTGAAGCCCTGGGACTGGGCGGCGCTGGTGCCCGTCATCGAAGGCGCCGGCGGAAGCGTGACGGACTGGACCGGCGCGGGCCTCCGGGCCATGTGCTAGCGTTGGGCGACCCCGCACTGCGGGCGGAAGCGGTGCGGCTGCTCGCATAGAAAGTAAGACGATCTTACTTTCGGCCTGACGCTCCGATGGCATCCAACTCATTGATGCAGCGCTGAAGAAAGTCAGAAATTCGGTAAGTACGCTTTTCTTACCTGCCTTCCGCCGCCCAACCGCCGTGTGACATGATAGGACTATAGTCCTTGTACGACGCTTACGCGCGAAGGTCAAGGAATGCGGTTGTGGGCACTTGATCGACCAGGGACGCCTCCCATTTACCATCCACACGGATGGTAAGGGGATGTTGAAGATGGTTGCCGAAGTTCACGAACTCCGCCCACGGCCCGGTGCCGAGACGGAAAAAATCACTATCAACCTAGGCTACGTAGATCTCGGCCACATCGACCTGCTCGTGCGGGACGGCTTCTACGCCAACCGCACGGACTTCATCCGCACCGCCATCCGCAACCAGGTGGAACGCCACGCGGAGTCGACCAAACGCTCCGTCGCGCGCCAGGAACTCGACCTCGGCCTGCGGCACTACACGCGGGCAGAGCTGGAAGCCGCGCGCGACGCCGGGCAGCGGATCGAGATCCGCGTCCTGGGCCTGGCCACCATCGCAGCCGACGTGACGGCTGAACTGGCTGCGGCGGCGATTGCAACAGTCTCCGTCCTCGGCGCGTTCCAGGCGAGCGCCGCGGTCAAGGCCGCACTCGCTGACCGCACGCGCTGAATCCCCAAGCAAAATCCTATCCTCAGACGTCAGGGCATTCGCCTTGGCCTGGAAGTTCGCGACCATGAAGCCAATCCTGCCCGACGCAATGCGCGAGGCCACCCGCCTGACCCATGGCGGACGCCTCGGTGAAGCCACTGCCTTGCTGCAGCGCCTGCTTGGCGGGCAGGCACAGCCCGGACGCGCCAGCGCAGCGCCGCCCGCCGATGCCCGGGGCACCTATAGCGGGGCTGCGATCCCGCTACCCGCGCCCGATGCAGCGCCCCGTCCATCGGGCGCCGGCACGTCGGCCTCGCAACCCAGGCAAGCCGCCGCACCGGATCCCTCCGCGCGCCGCTGGCTGCCGAAAATCCGCGCGAAGCGCGCGGCCCCGACCGAGCCGCTGCCGATCGGTGCGCAGTTCCTCGACGCCACCTATCTCGGCGCCTCCGGTCGGCTGCGCTTCAAGCTCTACATCCCCGCCAACCGGCCCGATGGCCCGGCGCCGCTGCTGATCATGCTGCACGGCTGCACGCAGTCGCCGGACGACTTCGCCGCCGGCACGCGCATGAACACGCTGGCCGAGGCGCATGGCTGCCTCGTCGCCTACCCCGCGCAGGAGAAATCGGCCAACGCGCAGAAATGCTGGAACTGGTTCAGCCCCGCGGACCAGCAGCGCGAGATGGGCGAGCCCGCGCTGATCGCCGGCATCACCCGCCAGGTGATGGCCGAACACGGCATCGACCCACGCCGCGTCTATGTCGCCGGCCTGTCCGCCGGTGGCGCGGCGGCCGCGATCCTGGGCCAGGCCTATCCGGATCTCTACGCCGCCGTCGGCGTGCATTCGGGTCTGGCCTGTGGTGCGGCGCGCGACATGCCCTCCGCCTTCGCGGCCATGCGCGGCGGCTCCGGCGCGGGGGCGGCACCAGCACCCGGCAAGCGCGTGGTGCCCACCATCGTCTTCCACGCCGACCGCGACACCACCGTGCATCCGCGCAACGGGGACGAGGTCATCGCGCAATCCGCCGCCTCCGGCGCACTCCGCGTCGAGGCCACGCGCGGCCAGGTGCCGGGCGGGCGCGCCTATTCCCGCTCCGTCCACCTCGACCCCGCGGGGCAGCCGGTGCTCGAGCAATGGCTGGTGCATGGCAGCGGCCACGCCTGGTCCGGCGGCAGCGCGGCTGGCAGCTACACGGATCCGGCGGGTCCGGACGCGTCGCGCGAGATGCTCCGCTTCTTCCTGGAGCAGCCTCGCTCGCGTTGACCCCGTTGATGTCGTGAGCACCGGGCAACGCCTTGTGCTTGCCGCACCGTATCGCGGCCCGCCATTGCGGGACCTTACTCACAGTGAGCGTGGCGGCACCGGCTCCAAGTACGGCGCGGCCGGCGGATGTGAGGCGGGCAGCCTCCCGGCGTGTTCACGGCGGGAGGAATGTCAGCCACCTGCCGGTCAGGCCGGCCGGCCAGTCAGGCCGCAGCGCTACCGACCCGAACCAGCACCCCGGCGCGCCTTCGCGCGCCGAGAGCCCGAATGGGCGAACGCCGCCAGTGCGGCGAAAGCCAAGCGCGCGGAGCGCGCGCGCGGCGTCTGAGGGCCCAATATTACGCCTCTCCGACGCACTCCAGCATGGCGCATTGCAGGGCCTCGGCCGGGGATTTTCCGCCCCACAGCACGAACTGGAAGGCCGGATAGAAGCGCTCGCATTCGGTGATCGCGATATCGACCATATCCTCCAGCGACTCGGCGGAGGCGCCCGGCGTGCCGCGCAGGAGCACCGCGTGGCGGAACACCGGCATGCCCTCATCCACGTCGATGCCGAAATGCCCGATCCACAGCTTGTCATTGGCCAGGCTCAGCAGCTCGAACAGCTTATCGCGGCGCTCGGGGGGCACCTTGAGGTCGAAGGCGCAGGTGAAGGACATGGCGCTGATCTCGGAGGACCAGGCGAAGTGCAGCCCATAGTCGCACCACTTGCCGGGCGCCTCGGCGGCGATCTCGCCATCCGAGCGGCGATCAAAGGCCCAGTCATTCGCGATGACGATCTGCTCGACGACGTCGAGGGGATTCTGCGCCCGCGTGCTGCGGACGCTGAGTGAGGCGGACATGCGGCCCTCCTTCCCGCGGAACGCGCGCGCCGCGCTCCGCCTGGGGTTGGGGTACGGCATGGCAGCTGGCCCCCCCGGCCGGCGCGTCCGCTCCCCATGTCTCGATACCGGGTCTGGTAGGCCGGCACGGCAACGAGACACTAGGGATAGACTAGGCAACCGCCGGAGCCGCGCGCAAGGGATGCCTTGAAGAAAACCTACCTTTGGCCGGTTTTCTTGATCTTATTCGGTAGGGTCTTCTAGGGATGTCGTTGAAACGGCTAGATCTGCGGGCGTCGGCACGGTCGCGTGCGCGGTGTCGGGCGTTTCCGTGGCTGCCAGCCTCGCTTCCAGCGCCTCGACCCGCGCCGTCAGCGCCTCGGCCGTCTCACTCGCGCGGCGGGCCACCTCCATCGCGGCGTCAAGATCCTCGCGCTTCACCAGGTCCAGGCGCTGGGTCATCGCCTCCATCTGGGCGCGCGCCATGGCCCGGGCTTCGTCGCGCATGCCGTTGAGTGCGGAGAACGCCCCGCCCGCCATGCCCGCGATATCATCCATGAAGGACCGCTTGCCCCCGCCCGGCCCCGTACCGCTCTCTGCCATTTCGCTCTCCATATTTCCTTAGCCGGCCGTGGGGCCGTATATCCCGTCATTCGCGGGAGGTCATGCGATGTACTTGGTCACGGGCGGCGCCGGTTTCATCGGCTCCAACCTCACAGCGGCGTTGGCCGCCCGCGGTGCGGAGGTGATGGTCGTCGACCGCCTGCGCAGCGGCGCGCCGGGCCAGGAGAAGTGGCGCAACCTCGCCAAGCACACCATCGCCGGCATCGTCCCGCCCGAAGAGCTGGAGGATTTCCTCGATCTCGGCCGCCCGATCGAGACCGTGTTCCACATGGGCGCGGTCAGCGACACCACCGTCACCGATGGCGACCTGGTCGCCGCGTCCAACATCACCCTGCCGCTCATGCTCTGGGCCTGGTGCGCGAAGAAGGGCGTGCCGTTCATCTACGCCTCCTCCGCCGCCGTGTACGGTGACGGCGCGCTCGGCTTCGAGGATGACGCCACGCCCGCCGCCCTCTCCGCGCTGCGGCCGCTCAATCTCTATGGCTGGTCCAAGCTCGCCTTCGACCGCCGCGTCGCACAGATGCTGGCGGCCCATGCGCCGGCACCGCCGCAGTGGGCAGGGCTGCGCTTCTTCAACGTCTATGGCCCGAACGAGTACCACAAGGGCCGCATGCAGAGCGTCGTCGCGCATAAATACGCCCAGATCGCGAAGGGCGACGCCGCCACGCTCTTCGCCTCCGACCGCCCAGGCATCGCCGATGGCGGGCAGCAGCGCGATTTCGTCCATGTCGACGATGTCGTGCGCGTCTGCCTCTGGCTCGCCGACCACCCGCGCGTGTCGGGGCTGTTCAACGTCGGCTCCGGCACGCCGCGCAGCTTCGCCGACCTCGCCACCGCCATCTACGCCGCACTCGGCCGCGCGCCCGACATCCGCTACATCCCCATGCCCGAGGATCTCCGCGGAAAATACCAGTACTTCACCCAGGCCAATCTCGGCCGCCTCCGCGCCGCCGGCTACGACGCGCCCACCATCGCGCTCGAAGACGGTGTCGCACGCTATGTGCGCGACCATCTCGCCAGCGGCGATCCGCACCGCTGACACCATGCCCGGCCTCGCCGTCGCATCCACGGGCGTCCGCGCCCACACTCGCCGTCTTCGCCGTCCCTGAGAGGCCCAGCACCTGATGTTCGCCATACCCTTCCCGGTCATCGACCCGGTGCTGGTCGAGATCGGCCCGCTCGCCATCCGATGGTACGCGCTCGCCTACATCGCCGGCATCGTGCTGGGCTGGCGCCTCGCGCGGCATCTCGTGCGCCTTCTCCCCGTGGCCTCCACCACCGAACAACTCGATGACTTCGTCACCTGGGTCACGCTCGGCATCATTCTCGGCGGACGCCTCGGCTACGTGCTGTTCTACCGGCCCGGCTACTACCTGCAAAACCCGCTCGAAGCGCTCGCCGTCTGGCAGGGCGGCATGGCCTTCCACGGCGGCATGCTCGGCGTCATCATCGCCACCTGGATCTTCTGCCGCACCAACAAAATCCCCCTCCTCACCTTCGCCGACCGCGTCGTCGCCGTGGTCCCCATCGGTATCTTCTTCGGGCGCCTGGCGAACTTCATCAACGGCGAGCTCTGGGGCCGCGTCGCACCCGATGTGCCCTGGGCCATGGTCTTCCCCGGCGCCGGGCCCGACCCGCGCCACCCCTCCCAACTCTACCAGGCCGGCATGGAAGGCCTCGCGCTCTTCGCCCTGCTCATGATCCTCGTGAGCCGCCCGAGCATCCGAGCCCGCCCGGGCTTCATCGCCGGCGCCTTCCTCGCGGGATACAGCTGCGCCCGCATCATCGGTGAACTCTTCCGCCAGCCCGACGCCCACCTAGGCTTCCTCTTCGCCGGCGCCACCATGGGACAACTCCTGTCCCTGCCCATGCTCGCGGCGGGCGCCTGGCTGATGATGCGCGCCCGACCCGCGGCATGATCGAGAGGGGAGCAAGGCCCTGCCCCTGGACCCCGCGAGGATCGTGTCGATCCTCGACCTCCATCCGTTGGTTCTGGAATTGGGTGAGGGGTTTGAGCCTCGCCGGAGGCGGCGCGTGTTTGGGAGAGGGCGCAGCGCGCTCCCGCTCAACGGGAACTCCCTTGATGCGCCCCCTCCCAAACACGCTCCATTCAGCAAGCACACCCTTTCCCAACCCAAGACCAACGCATGCCGGGGTCCGGGGATCGGCGCGATTCCCGGCGGGGGCCGGGGGCAGCGCCCCCGCCTTTCTCCCTCCTGACCATGGAGCGGTTGGACGCGTTCATGGCTCGGGCGGTGGCTGCGTATTATGCGGCGCGGGATCCGTATGCGGATTTTGCCACGGCGCCGGAGATCAGCCAGGCCTTTGGGGAGTGCCTGGGGGTCTGGAGTGCGGTGGCGTGGGAGGGGATGGGCCGCCCGGATCCGGTGGTGTGGGCGGAGTTGGGGCCGGGGCGTGGGACGTTGATGGCGGATGCGCGGCGGGCGGTGGCGCAGGTGGCGCCGGCGTTTGCCTCCGCCGCGCGGGTGCATCTGGTGGAGGGGTCGGCGCGGCTGCAGGCGGAGCAGCGGTCTCGGCTTGGGGATGGGGTGGTGTGGCATGACGGGGTGGAGGGATTGCCGGCGGGGCCGGCGGTGGTGTTGGCGAATGAGTTCTTCGATGCCTTGCCGGTGCGGCAGTTCGTGCGGCGCGGGGCGGTGTGGGCGGAGCGCTTCGTGATGGATGGGGCGTTTGTGGAGTGCGCGTCGGACGCGGTGCTGGGGGATGCGCCGGAGGGCGCGGTGCGGGAGGTTGGCGAGGCAGGGTGTGACGTGGTGCGGGCGTTGATGCGGCGCGGTGGCTGCGTGGCACTGGTGCTGGATTACGGGCCTGCGGAATCCGGCCCGGGCGAGAGCTTGCAGGCGATGCGGGGTGGGCAGGCGGTGGATCCGCTGGTAGCACCCGGCGAGGCCGATCTGACGGCGCATGTGGACTTCGCCGCGCTGGCCGAGGCGGCGCGCGGCGTGGGTGCGGCGGCGCACGGGCCTTTGCCGCAGGGGGTGTTTTTGCAGCGGCTTGGGCTGGCGAGCCGCGCGGCGATGCTGGCGCGCGCGGCGCCGGCGGGGGCGGGGAAGCAACTGGCGGGCGCACAGCGTTTGCTGGCGCCGGAGGCGATGGGGCGGCTGTTCAAGGCGCTGGCACTGTGCGATGCCGCGCTGCCGCCACCACCGGGGTTCGACGCATGAGTGTGCCACGCGTGACTGCCAGCGGCTTGCGCGCGCCGCACGGCTTCTTCACCCGCGCGGGCGGCGTGTCCGAGGGCGGCTATGCCAGCCTGAACTGCTCGACCAGCGGTGCCGATGATCCGGCGCGGGTGGCGGAAAATCGCGGTCGTGTCGCGGCGGGGCTGGGCGTGGCGCCGGGCGCGTTGTTCGGCGTGCGGCAGGTGCATGGCTTGCGTTGCGCGGTGCTCGATGCGCCGTGGTCTGTCGCGCCCGAGGCCGATGCTTTGGCCACTCGGCTGCCTGGCGTGGCGATCGGCGTCGTGACGGCCGATTGCGGCCCGGTGCTGTTCGAGGATGCGGAAGCGGGCGTTATCGCCGCCGCGCATGCGGGATGGCGCGGCGCGGTGGCGGGCGTGCTGGAGGAGACGGTGGCCGCGATGATCGGCTTAGGCGCCGACCGCGCGCGCATCGTCGCCGCGGTCGGGCCCTGCATCGGGCAGGCCTCGTATGAGGTGGCGGCCGATCTGCGCGGCGCGGTGCTGGCGCGGGACGCCGAGGATGCGCGCTTCTTCGCCGATGGCGTGCGGCCAGGCCGCTGGCAGTTCGACCTGGCCGGCTATTGCGCCGCGCGGCTCGTCGCGGCCGGCGTGCGGGCGGAGATCCTGGGCCTGGACACCATGGCGGAGGACGGGCGGTTCTTTTCGCACCGGCGTCGGACGCTGGCTGGCGGCGGCGCGATCGGGCACCAGATCTCGGCCATCGCGGCGCAAGGATGACCAATGCCCTACATGGTGATGTTCCTGGTGCTGATCCTGCTGACGATGCTCGCAAGCTGCTTCGCGTGAGCTATCTGTGCCCTCAGGCGCTGGGCGCCCGCTCCACAGGCTTGGCTCGCCGCATGAGCGGCGTTCGCGCATTCGCGCTCGCGGTTCGCGCAGAGTGCGCGCCGCGATGCGGTGACCTCAGGCGAGCGGGGCCCGGCCGCCACGCGCGACGACTGGCGCTCGGCTATTCGGCCTCCCGGTGCGCCCGCAGAAGCGCGCACGACGTGGTGCCCTCAGGTGCCATGCGCGGCCTCCGATCGCTGGGCGCCGGGCCGGCGTTGCGAGCCGGACATCGAGTTTTGGAATCCTTCGCATGATGCGGCTTTCGGTCCTGACGATGCTGGCGATGCTCGGCGCCTGCGGCGACCTGCCGCAGCCCTATCGCGGGCGCGCCGGTGGCAATGCGGCGCAGCTGGCTGCACCACCGGGCGTGCGCGTCGCTGTGCCACGCTCGGACGCGCTGCTGCTCGACACCATCGGTGCCGACCGCTTCGCCGAGACCATGGCCGAAGCGCTGCGCGTGGCGGAGGTGCCGGCCGTGGCCGCCGAGCCGTTGCCGCTCGACTGGCGCGTCGGCCTCGCGGTGACGCGGCGCGGCAATGACGTGGTGCTGCGCTACACCCTGCGTGACGCCGATGGCGGCGAGCTGGGCAGCGCGGAGGCACCGCCCGTCGCACGCGCGGATTGGGCCGAGCAGTCCGAGGCGATGCGCCGCGATGCGACCCGGGTGGCGGCCCGCAACCTCGCCACCATGATCCTGCGCGCAGAGGCTACGCGGAAGGCGACGGATCCCGCCGCGCTCGCGGCCGGCGGTCCCCCGCGCATCCGACTCGTCCCCGTGGGCGGTGCGCCCGGCGACGGCAACACCGCACTGACGGCGCGCATGAGCGACTTCCTCACCCAGGGCGGCTTCATGGTCACGGACACCGCTTCATCCGCAGGCTTCGCCCTGCAGGGTCTGGTCACCGTCGCGCCCGCGGGGCCTGGCGTGCAGCGGGTGGAGATCCTATGGGTGGTCTCCCGCCGCGATGGGGAGGAGCTGGGCCGCGTGCTGCAGCTGAACGAAATTCCCTCGGGCAGCCTGGATCGCTTCTGGGGCGACGTGGCCTTCGCCGCCGCGCAGGAGGCGGCGGGCGGTGTGCAGCGGGTGGTCGCCAATGCCGGCGGCATGCCGCAGCGTCCAGAGGGCGCAGCGCGGCCGGCCGGTGCGGCAGCCGCCTCGCCCGGGCTTGAGATCCCGCGTGACAACACCCTGCCGGCGCCTGCGCAGCGGTCGTGAAGATGAGTGTTGGATATTGTGCCCTCACGCCCGCCGGTTTCGCTCGCCGCGTTGGCGGCGTTTGCGCACTCGCGCTCGTCACGTGAGGGCGTGACTTCGGCACGATGCGCTTTGCTCAGCGCACGCCCGGCCTTTCACGCTTACGGTCCGCTGTGCGACCAGCGCTACAGGCCCAAGACCGAGACCTCGATCGGCGGCGATGACGATCCAGGTATCACGCGCGTGGCGGCGCGCTGGGCGTCGAGGCTTGCCTGCGCGTCGGCACGACGCAGTGCGATCTGCGCGAGACGCGGCTCGCAGACCGTGCTCTCCGGCTGGCCGAGGCAGGGTTGCCTGGCCTCGCGTTCGAGTTCGCCGAACCGCCTGGCCAAAACCTCGGCGCGCGGCGCGAACCATGCTTCGCGCGCCGCTTCGTCAGGGAACTCGGCGGGCGGGGAGGCGATGGCGACCTCGGGCGGGAAGCGGTTGATCGATCCGCTCGCGACCGCCGCGGTCAGCAGGGCCACGCCGACGATGCCGGTCGGCAGCGGGACGAAGGCGCCGGGGTCCGGTTCAGGGCGGAAGACGTGCACCGTCTCGGCCGCGCCAGGTCCAACGCAGATCAGTTGGTAGGGGAAGGCGGAGCGTGGAATTTCCACGCGGCCGGGCGTGGCGTCCAGCACCGCGAGCACCGTGCCGTCGCGCTCTGCGATGCAGCGCTGGCCCGCCGGTTCCGTGCTGACGGTGACGAAGCCGTCCCAGGCCGACGGCTTGAGCCCGGTGGCTCGG
>JAZKFA010000298.1:24858-34943 GCA_040386655.1 Pseudomonadota bacterium
CAGCAACGCGAAGATGGGCAACAGCCGTAGATGTCTGGGCCAGCGTGGCGGCAGCGGGGTCATGCCACGAAGCCTAGCGCGAAATAGTGACTGTTTCTTTTCCGTTTGGCACCAAGCTTGAAAAAAGCCTGCGTCGCGGCGCATAAGAATCGCAGGGGAATGCACGCGGGGGGCATCGGGGGATGCTGCGACGCCGTCTTGTTCTGTTCGGCCTACCGCTGCTCGCGGTCGGTTGCGCCGGGACGCGCGGCGGCGGCAGCCGCTCCGGCCGCACCGTGCCGGGCTATGAGGGCGGCGGCGGGCAATCCTGCGTGCCCTTCGCGCGGCAGCGATCGGGCATCGGGTTGCGCGGCGACGCCTGGCAGTGGTGGAGCGAGGCGGAGGGGCGCTACGCCCGCGGCGGCGCACCACGGCCCGGCAGCGTGCTGGTCTTCGCGCGCACCGCGCGGCTGCGCACCGGCCATCTCTCCGTGGTCTCGCGCGTGATCTCGGGTCGTGAAATCCTGGTCGACCACGCGAACTGGGCGCCGGCGGGTACGGGCGCGCGCGGCATGGTGGCGCGCGACCAGCCGGTGCAGGATATCTCGGATGCGGGGGATTGGTCGGTGCTGAAGGTCTGGTATCCGCCCGCGGGCAATTTCGGCCAGACGCCCTATCCCGCCTGGGGCTTCATCCACTCGGCACGCGCCTGATGCTCGCGCGCAGGTCGCTTATGGGCGCGGCGCTCGCCGCACCGGGGCTGGCGCGGGCGCAGGCGGCCTGGCCGGACCGCCCGCTGCGCTTCATCGTGCCCTTCCCCGCCGGGTCCACGCCAGACCTCACCGGGCGCATCGTGGCCGCGGGCCTCGCCACCGCGCTGGGGCAGCCCTGTGTTGTGGACAACCGCTCCGGTGCGGGTGGCAATATCGGCACCGACGCTATCGCCAAGGCCAACGACGGGCATACGGTCGGGCTGTCGATCAACGCGCCCCTGTCCACCGCGCCGGCGCTGTATCCGAACCTGCCCTATGACCCGCTGCGCGACCTCGCGCCGGTGTCGCTGCTCGTGCGTGGGGCGCAGGCGCTGGTGGTGCATCCGGAGCTGCCCGCGCGCGATCTCGCGGGCTTCGCGCAAGCGGCGCGGGCGAGGCCTGGCGCGATCGCGTTCGGCTCGGTGGGCGCGGGGTCCGGCGGGCACCTGGCCATGCTCGATCTCGCGGACCGGCTCGGCGGGCTGGATCTGCTGCACGTGCCCTATCGCGGATTCCCGGAGGCGACGCTGGACCTTATCGCCGGCCGCATCCAGGCGATGATGGTGACCGCGGCGGCGGTGCTCGCACCCTTGCGCGCCGGCCAGGCACGCGCGCTAGCCACCACGGGCGCCGCGCGCTTCGCCCTCCTGCCGGAGGTGCCGACGCTGGCCGAATTCGGCTTGGCGGACGCGGAGTCCTATGGCTGGCAGGTGATGGTCGCGCCGCGAGCCACGCCACCCGAGCGCATGACGCGCCTGCACGCCGCTGCCACCGCCGCGCTGTCTGACCCAGAGGCCCGTGCGCGGCTGGAGCGCGCTGGCTTCGAAGTGGTGGGCGGCGCCCCGGAGGCCGCCGCCGCTTTCCTCGCCGCCGAAGCAGCGCGCTGGGGCGGCATGATCCGCCGCCTAGGCATCCGTGCCGAGGGCTGAGCTACGCAGCGCCCGCTGACTTCTTCTCAGCAGGCACCCGACCTCGGCGCGCACCGCGCTCCGCCGGCCGAACCGCCGTCGCCGGCAGTCCGGCGGAAGGCAAGCGCGCGGAGCGTGCGCCCGCCGCTTGAGGGCGCATAACTACGCTCGCTGCGGTGCGCGTGTCTTCCACAGCGAGACCAGCACGCCGCCCAGGATCAGCGCCAGCGTGACGCCGAGCGAGATCGCGGGGTCCAGCTTCCCGACGAGCTGGTTCCAGAAAATCTTCAGCCCGATGAACACCAGCACCAAGGCCAGCGCGTACTTCAGGTAGTGGAAGCGGTGCACCATCGCGGCGAGCGCGAAGTACAGCGCGCGCAGGCCCAGGATTGCCATGATGTTGGCGGTGTAGACGATGAAGGTATCCGTGGTGATCGCGAAGATCGCGGGCACGGAGTCGACCGCGAAGACCAGGTCGGCGAGGTTGATCACCACAAGGGCCAGGAACAGCGGCGTCGCGTAGGACAGCATCTTCCCGCTCACCGGGTCCGCCTGGCGGATGAAAAATTTCTCACCGTGCAGCGTGTCCGTCACGCGCATTCGCGCGCGCAGGAAGCGCACGACCGGGTTCTTCGATACGTCGGGTTCGCTCTCGGGCACGACCATCATCTTGATGCCGGTGCCGATGAGGAAGGCGCCGAACACGTACAGCACCCACGAATATTCCTGCACCAGCGCCGCACCCACGGCGATCATCAGCCCGCGCAACAGGATCACGGCCAGGATGCCCCAGACCAGCGCGCGGTACTGGTAGCGGCGGGGAATGGCGAAGAAGCCGAAGATCAGCGAGATGACGAAGACATTGTCGATCGACAGCGCCTTCTCGATGAAAAATCCGGTGAAGTAGGCGATGCCGGCATGGGTGCCGTCCTCGGTGCCGATATGGCCGGTCTCATAGGCCCACCAGATGCCCGCCCCGTACAGGATCGCAATGGCGAAGTAGAAGGCGGAGAGCTTCAGGCTCTCGCCGATGCCCATCTCGCGGTCGGTCTTGTTGAGCACGCCCAGGTCGAAGGCGAGCAGCGCCGCGACCAGTCCCAGGAAGGCTGCCCACATCCAGATGGGCTTGCCGATCCACTCCAGAACCATGAATTCCATGCTGTTGATCCACCTCTCGAACAGCCGGCCGCGAATGCGTCGAGACCGGCGTGATGTTGCACGCCGATCCGACATCGCGGCCGCGCACGCCGCCCAGCTGATTGCAGCGTCGCGGATCGAGCAGCGGCCACCAGAGGGGCCCGGATCAAGATGAACTTATGGTAATTTTGGGATCGGCCGTCAAGCCCCGCGATGGAACGGAGGTGGCCCCGTTGCAGCAAGGCCCAAGGCGCACCACCTGCCGTTTGCGCCCTGGCCTCTGCGCGATTAGGGTGCGCCGGATTACGGCATGAACGCGGCCGCCGCCGGGGCGGTCCGCACAGAATATCGGGGCGTCACGATGGGTTCCTTCAGCATCTGGCACTGGCTTGTTGTGCTGCTCGTGGTGCTGCTGCTGTTCGGCAGCGGCAAGATCAGCGGCCTCATGGGCGACCTGGCCAAGGGCATCAAATCCTTCAAGAACAACATGAAGGAAGATGAGGCCGACGCGTCGATGACGCCGCCTGCCACGCCGCCCACCGGGACGATCCCCGGCCCGGCCGCGGCCAGCAGCACGGCGACACCTGCCCAGACCACTGCCGCCACGCCCTCCCGCCCCGCGGCCTGAACAGCGCGCGCGGCTGGCTGATCGGGCCACCGCCGGCATGCCGGCGGTGGCTTTGGCGCGCAATGGGCCCGGGCTCGCGGCGCAACCTGTCGACCGCGTCATGCGATGTGGTCCGTCCGCGTCCCCGGGCGCGGTCCTGTCGCTGGCACGGCTGCCCCGCGCCGGCTAAACGCCCATCCAGCCAGGCGGAGGCCCCACGACCATGCTGACCAGCTGGAGCGTTAAGGATGGCCATTGTTTGATGCGTGAGGGCGCGGTCTCTCAGGTCTCCGCCGCCCTGCCCGAACCCCATGGCCGCAACGCCGCCGCCGTAGCCGACCCGGACAGCCTCCGCGGTGCCGTCTGGATCGACCTGCTGAACCCCTCGCCCGAGGAGGAGCAGGCGGTGCAGACCGCGCTTCGCCTCGAGATCCCGACGCGCGAGGAAATGCAGGAGATCGAGAGCTCCTCGCGGATCTATCGCGAGGGCGAGGCGCTGTTCCTCACCGCCAACTTCCTCTACGGCGTCGACGGCGGGGAGTATGGCTCGACCGCCATCACCTTCGTCCTCACGCCCGAACACCTGATCACCGTGCGCTACGCGACGCCCAAGGCTTTCGTGGTGTTCAACGCGCGCGCGCAGCGCGTGCCCGCCACGCTGCTCGCCTCGGCCGACGCGGTGATGCTGCACCTGTTCGAACAGGTGGTGGATCGCCTCGCCGACATCCTTGAGCGCGTGGGCACCGACATGGACCGCGCGAGCCACAGCGCCTTCGCCAGCGCACGCGGCAAGGTCAAGGCGAACCGACGCGACGCCGACCTGCGCGAGACATTGCTGACCCTCGGCCAGGTTGGCGAGGTGACGACGCGCGCCTCGGAAACGCTGCTTGGCCTATCGCGCATCCTGACCTTCGTCGGTGCAGAGAAGGGTGTCGCCGTGCGCAAGGAGAACCAGGCCTTGATCAAGACGCTGGTGCGCGACGTGCGCTCCCTCGTCGAGCACGCGAATTTCCTCAACAACAAGGCGCAGTTCCTGCTCGATGCGGTGCTCGGCATCATCAATGTGGAGCAGAACTCCATCATCAAGACCTTCACCGTCGCGTCCGTGGCCTTGATGCCGCCGACGCTGATCGCCAGCATCTACGGCATGAACTTCAAGACCATGCCGGAGCTGAACTGGGAATGGGGCTACCCCATGGCGATCGGGCTGATGCTCGCGGCCGCCATCCTGCCGGTGCTGTATTTCCGGCGCAAAGGCTGGCTGTGAGCGCCGCCGTGCGGCTCCTCCTCATCCTCGCGGCCGTGCTGGGCGGCGGTGCGGCGCAGGCCGCCTGCCCGGCGCCGGGCGCTGCCATCAGCATCAGCCGCGACGACCCCGATCCGGTGGTGAGCGCGGTACCGATGGCGGCATTGCGCGGCCAGATGCAGGCGGTGGTGCAGCGCGCCCCCGCCGCGCAGCGCGCGCAGGATGAGCATCTGGGCGTTACCGCGTCGCGTGTCGAATGGCGCATGGAACTGGCCGCCCGCTACCTGCGTGAACCCGATGGCCGCGTCTGCGCCGTGGCGGATCGCGTCACCATCGTGCTCGCCCATGTCGAGCACGCGATCCGCATCGCCGAGGAGATCGCATTCGAGGGCTGCCTCTGGCGCGAGGTGCTGGCCCATGAGCAGCGCCACGCCACGGTCAATCGCGCCACACTCGTCCAGGCGGAGCAGGCGCTGCGCGGCGCCGTCACCGAATGGGCACGGCGCGCGAGTGCCCGGGCTGCGGATGCGGAAGCGGCGACAGCACAGCTGCAGGTGGGGCTGCGCCAGGCGGTCGAACCGCATTTGGCCGCGATGCGCCGAGCCCGCGCCGAGGGCCACGGCCGCATCGACACCGCGGCCGAATATGGCCGCCTCGCACGCATCTGCCCAGGCGATCAGCGGCGCCTGCAGCCGGCGCGCTGAAATCGCATCGCCCGCGGCTTGACGCGGAGCCGCGCGGCGGTTGAGGTCTGCATTGAACCAGGGAGCAGACCATGCCCAAGACCATCCGCGTCGATGCCAGCGTCGACGTCATCCGCTGGGGCGCCTTCGACGCCAGCTTCCCCGCCGTCGCCGAGATCGACAGCGGCGACACCGTGGTGCTCGAATGCCTCTCCGGCGGGCCCGAGGTGATGCCCCTGCGCGAGAGCATGATGGCCGTTCACCCCGTGCTGCGCGAAGTGCACGCGAAGACGCCACGCCTGGGGGCGCACGTCATCACCGGCCCCGTCGCGGTCAAGGGTGCCGAGCCGGGCGACATGCTGCGCGTGGACATCGAGAAGATCGAGCTCGGCTCCGACTGGGGCTTCTGTGGCTTCCGCCCGCTGTTCGGCACGCTGCCGGAGGACTTTCCCTATCGCCGCACGCTGCACATCCCCGCCGACCGCGAGCGGATGGTCTGCAAGCTGCCCTTCGGCCCTGCCGAGGGCGGGATGGAACTGCCGCTCGCGCCTTTCTTCGGTGTGATGGGCGTGGCACCGCCGCGGGACTGGGGCATGATCAACACCAAGGAGCCCCGCGCCCATGGCGGCAACCTCGACAACAAGGAGCTGACGGCGGGGTCCACGCTGTACCTGCCGGTCTTCACCGAAGGCGCGATGTTCTCCGCCGGCGACGGCCACGGCGTGCAGGGCGATGGCGAGGTCTGCATCAACGCCCTCGAGATCAACCTCACCGGGACCTTCAAGCTGAGCGTGGTGAAGGGCGGCGGCGCGCATGACCCGGTGCTGCGCTTCCCGCGCGCCGAGACGCCGACGCACTACATCACGATGGGCCTGAACGAGGACCTGGACCTCGCGATGAAGCAGGCACTGCGCGAGATGATCGCGTTCATCTGCTCACGCTCGAACCTGTCGGATGCGGATGCCTACCAGTTTTGCTCACTGGCGGTGGATTTCGCGGTGACCCAGACGGTGAATGGCGAAAAGGGCGTGCACGGCAAGCTGAAGAAGGGCCTGCTGTTCTGATCCACGGCTGGCGCCGGGCTACGGGGCCAGCGCATTGGCGGTGGGCGTGGCCGCGGCGTGGCGCCGGCGCCCCAACGTCGCCGCCATCCAGGCGAACCTCAACCCGGCACGCAGCGCCCGGCGCAGACCGCCCGGCGTTCGGTCTCCAACCCACCGCAGCGGCGCCGTCGCGCGCCACGCCGTCGAGCAAAGCAAGGCGCCGTGTGCAGCCTCGAGCCGTGCGTAGGCGAGTGCTGCCTCCGCGGCTCGGCCCTCTGCGGCACGCGCCTGTGCCGCCACTGCGTCGCGGGTGAGTGCCTCGGCGGCCGCGCGTTGCGTCTCCATCGCCAAGGCTTGCTCGCGTGCCGCGCGCGCCTCCGCCTCCGCCGCGGCCAGGCGCTGCTCGGCGGCGCGCAGTTGCGCGGGCAGCGGCATGAGGCTGGCCGCGATGCGACGGTCGCTGCCGGCGCGGTCGCGGCTCTCGATATGCGGCCAGCTGTGGAAGGCCGAGCGGTGATTGTCGATCGCCAGCGGCGTCGCGGCGATGCCCGCCAGGTGCAGCGCCATGTTCAGCGAGAGCTGATCGCGCCGCGAATAACGCATCACATGCGCGGCCCAGATATCCATCGCCGCGCAGAGGCGCGGATTGCGATGGTCCCGCACCATGATCGCCGCCCAGGATGGTTTGGTCTGCAGCACCTCGGGCGCATGCATCAGGTAGTGGTTGAGCTGCTCGAAGATGCGGCCATTGTCATCGAGGCCCAGGCGCGACACCTCGAGGAACTCGTCCAGCACCGTGTCGCGGTAGCTGTGCGAAGGCATCAGCAGGCCGTCGGCGGCCGTCTCGCCCAGCGCGAACAGCGCCTCCGGCGGCTGGGCCAGGATCACGCTGTTGTCGATGTAGAGGGAGCGCGCGAAGTCGGGCAGGTGGATGTGTGGGCAAAGCTTCAGGGCACGCTGGCTGCGCACCGCATCCGCCGCGAACACCGGCTGCACGAGGAGCATCTCCCAGCTGTCGCTCCGTAGGGCCGAGTTGTCGGTAAGGCAGATGAAGCGATGCGCGGACCCGGTCGCGACAGGTTGCTCGTTCAGCCCCTCGTAATCGCCGAGCAGGGCCGTGTAGACGCAGGCATCGCCGTCTTCGGGCATGGTAGGCACCGCTCGGCCAACCGGGACCTGCGCAATAGCGGGCCGGGCCAGGACGCTACGCAGGCCGACAGTTTATTGCAATAGCGTGACGGCCTGCGGCCTCAGCCGGGCTCGCGCCCCAGCGCGTCGAGCGCGTCGGAGAATCCGCGGAAGGACACGGGAACCGCCTGCTGCGCGCCGGACGGATCGCGCCATTCCAGCCGGGCGGGCGCATCCGCCCGGCGCGCGCGCAGGCGGGCGACTGCGGCCGCATCGGAAAGTGCCAGCTCGGCGAAGCAGCCCTGCGGCGTGCAGCTGCGGAAAGGCAGCACCATCGGCGGGTCGAGCGTCAGGCGCGCGGGCTCGGCAACCGCGATGTTCACCGGAACCTGCACGACGATGCGCGGCGGGGTGCCGCGCGCGAACGCGACGACCGCGACCGGCTGCTGCCGTTGATCCGCCATGGTCTGGGCCATCTCGCAGGTGCGCCCCGCGGCGGCACGCTCGCAGCGCACGACCCAGTCGCCGAAGGCGGCCATGGTGCGTTCGGGCGCGGGCGCCTGCGTGGGCTGCGCCAGCGCGGAGCCGGTCATGATAAGAAAGCCAAGCAGGGGAAGGGTGCGCGTCATGGCGGGCAATTCAGCCCAGCTTCTTCACCTGCACAAGGGTGAACAGGCCGAAGGGCGGGCAGCTCTCGCGGCTCAGCACCTGGGCCTCGGTGGGATCGAGCAGGTCGGTCAGCGAGAAATCCGGATGCCAGCCGAGCACGCGCGACAGCGGCGCCATGGCCTTCTCGATCCACCAGCGCGGGCCGGTCTCGGCGGCGAAGTGGTTGACGAACAGCAGGTGCCCACCGGGGCGAACCACGCGGTTCATCTCGGCGAACAACTTCTTCGCGTCGGGCACGACGGAGGCGGTGAACATCGCGACGGCGACGTCGAAGCGGCCATCCTCGAAGCTCATTGCCTCGGCATCCATCTCGTGCAGGCCATCGACCTGGACGAGCTGATCGGCGGCGACGCGCTCGCGCGCCTTCTCGAGCATCTCATGCGACAAGTCAATGCCGGTGACGGTCAGGCCGCGGCGGTAATGCGGCAGGGCGAGGCCCGTGCCGACGCCAACTTCCAGCACGCGCGGACCGTCGAGCCGGTTGACCGCGGCGACCGCGCGGCGCCTGCCATGGGCCGAGACGCCGCCGAACACCGCGTCATAGACGTTCGCCCAGCGGCGGTAGGCGTTTCGTACGCCATCGGCGTCCAGCGCAGCCCGGGGGTGCGCCTTGACGGCCACCCCGCTCTCCACGCGATCGATATGCGACATGACCACCCCATCCAACGCCCAACGGGCTAGCCCCTTGCCCGGCTTAACGCAAGTGTCACGAGCCCGTTCGCCGCCGGGACGGCAGCGCGACCAGGACGCCGCCGGTCGCGATCACGCCCATTCCCACGAGCGTGATGAGGTCCGGCCGGTCCCCGAAGACCACCATGCTGGCGAGGATCGCCCAGCCCAGCTGGGAGTAGGAAATGGGCGCGAGCAGGCTCGCCGGCGCCCGAGCATAGGCCAGGACCAGCAGCCCGTGCCCGATGCCCCCAAGCGCGCCGAGCAGCACGAGCACCGCCCACTGCCCGCTGCTCGGCCAGACCCAGACGAAGGGCTGCACCACCGAGACCACCAGCGATGCGGCGAAGGCTGTGTGCAGGATGGTGGTGCGCGGGTCGTCCAGCGACGCGAGCTTGCGCGTCAAGATCTGGTAGAAGGCGAACAGCAGCGCGGTGCCGAGCGGCAGCATCGTCGCCCAGTGCGGCGCCGCCCCGCCCGTCAGGAACGGCGGCCGCAGTACGATGAGCACGCCGCACAGCCCGATCGCCACGCCCGCCCAGCGCCGCCAACCCACCTTCTCGCGGAGCAGCAGCGCGGCCAGCGCCACCGTGAACAGCGGCGATGCGAAGCCGACCGCGGTGGCGTCGGCGAGCGGGATGTAGGACAGCGCAGTCGAGAACAGCAGCGAGCAGGAGCACAGCAGCAGGCTGCGCACCGTCTGCAGCATCGGCGCGCGGGACCGCCAGGGCAGGCTGCCCATGGTGACCTGGAAGAACACCGCGACGGTCGCGAAGCTGAACGCGAATCGGGCCCACATCAGCTGCGGGACGGAAAACTGGGCCGTCAGCAGCTTGATCAGCGTGTCCATGAGGACAAAGAGGGCCAGCGCCGCAAGCTGCAGCGCGACGCCGGCGAGGGCGGTGTTCATGCGCCATCTTCGCCCGCGCGCGCCCCGTGCGGGAGGGGTCGCGCGCGCGGGGCTGCCCCGCCCGGCATTTTTCGACGAGGATCGGGGGATTGGACGCGGCGAGCGGCTTGACCGCGCCCCGCCGGACGCGCGAGACGATAGGCATGCGCGCAGCCCTGCTCATGATCCTCTGCCTCGCCGTGGCGGCGCCCGCGCTGGCGCAGTCGAGCCTTGGCACCGGCAACGCCTTGCCGCCGCCGCAGCGACAGGGTGGCGCCGCCCCGCCAGCCGCGACGCCCCCGACGCCAGCGCCCGCCGTGCGCCCGCCCGCTGCACCGGCGCCGCCGCGTCCGCCTGCCGCCGCCACCTCGCCTG
>JAZKFA010000299.1:0-1555 GCA_040386655.1 Pseudomonadota bacterium
TGCCCGCGCGCAGCGCGCGGCGCGCCACCGCCTCCCGGAAGGGCGTGCGCCCGCGCGAGGGCGAGGCCCGCGTCAGCAATTGCGGGTGCTGGCGCAGGCAGCGCGTCATGGCCGCGCGCAGGGCGTCGCCCGGGTAGAGCTCGGGGGCGCCACGGGCGGTCGAGAGGTCCAGCCGCACCTCGCCGTAGCGGCGGCGGGTGACGAAATCCGACACCTTCTCGTGGATGCCGACGAACTGGGCCGGGTCGGGCGCGCGGTCGGCGGCGGGCTCGTCCATCGGCGCCATCGCCAGGCGGCGCGGCTGGCGCACGAAGTAGCCCGAGCGGGCGCGGGCCTCGGCCCAGCCCTCGCTCTCCAGCGTGCGACAGACCTGCAAGGCGGTCGACAGGCTCACGTCGTGCAGCCGCATCAGCGCGCGCAGCGAGGGCAGGCGGTCGCCCGGCTGCAGCGCGCCGGCCCGGATGGCCTGCAGGTAGTGATGCGACAACCGGCGGTAGCGGGGGAGGGTGGGCATGTCCATGGCGCGATGGTGCGCCCGGCGGCGCGATCGCAACAGATGCAGTTGCGGGTCCGGACGACCATAACAGCGCCTCGACGGGCATGGCTGTTCCGGTCCGCGAAGGCCCGGCGTGTGCCTGTTTTGCGGGCGAGGTCCGGCCTACGCTGGAGCCCTGTTCTTCAGCCTGTCAGGAGATGGCCATGGACCCGCGATGCGATGTTTCCCCTTTCCCCGGTGGCGCCGGTGCTTCCGATGTCCGGCTCGACGCCGGGCGGACGCTGCGCCTGCCGGTGGCGGCCGGCACCGTGCTGGTGGCCCGCGCCGGCCGCCTGCGCGTCCAGGAGCCGCCGCGCTGGCTCGGGGAGCGGATGGTGGTGGTGGGCCAGGACCTGGCCGAGGGACAGGCCCATGCCGTGGACGGCGCCGGATGGGTGGAGGTCGGCGCCCTGGACGCGACGGGTGGCTGGCTGCGCCGGATCGATCCCGCGCCGGCACCAGCGTCGGCGTCGATGAGGATCCGGCTGCAGCACATGGTGCGCGCCTGGCGCGGACGGTCCGCGTCGGTCCGGTGAGTCCGGCCGCCCGGTCGCCATGCATCGCCGCGCGGCGGGTGCCTGGCGGCAGGGCCGTGCCGGGGCGTCAGTCCGCCTGAGGCATCGCGCGCAACGCTTCGAGGAAGGTGCGGCGCCACCAGTGGATGTCGTGCTCGCGGATGCGTTCGAGCAGCCTGGCGTGCCGCGTGCGGCGCTCCTCCAATGGCATCTGCAGGGCCTGCTGGATGGTCTCGGCGGTGCCGTGGGTGTCGTAGGGATTGACCAGCAGCGCTTCCTTCAGTTCCTCGGCGGCGCCGGCGAAGCGCGAGAGCACCAGCACGCCCGGATCGGCCGGGTCCTGCGCGGCGATGTACTCCTTGGCCACCAGGTTCATGCCGTCGCGCAGCGGCGTCACCAGGCCGACCGCCGCCGCACGGCACAGGCCCGGCACGCGCTTGCGCGCCACCATGCGGTGGATGTAGCGCACCGGCATCCAGTCGAGCTCGCCGTAGTCGCCGTTGAT
>JAZKFA010000300.1:0-7069 GCA_040386655.1 Pseudomonadota bacterium
GAGGCGCGGTCGATCTGCCGGATCAGCGGCGCGCTGCGGGACAGTTCCGTCAGCAAAGCATGAAAGCGCGCGTTCATGGTGACGTAGGAGGAGAACGCCTCCACCGAGACCGCGTCCCGCGCCATGGAGCAGGTCCAGCGCGTCGCCGGCGTTATCCAGCGCGCCGCCCCGGTCTTCGCGCCCAAGCCGCCCGCGCTGCCCGACCTCGCGCCGTTCATGAAGTCTCCCTTCGCGCTGATGCAGGACGCCATGGCCTATGCCATCGACGCCACGCAGCGCTCCATCCTGTTCTGGGACACCATGCGCCAGGCCGGGAATACCTTCGTCTCCCATGAGGCCGAGGGCTGCCCGCCCGTGCTGATCTTCGAATACGACATGGTCGTCGATGGCCGCACCCTGCCGCGCCCGTGCAACTACGCGCTGGTGTCCATCCGCCCGCCCGAGGGCTGGGCCGCGCAGAATCCGAAGCTGCGGCCCTTCGTCATCATCGACCCGCGCGCCGGCCACGGCGCGGGCATCGGCGGCTTCAAGTCGGACAGCCAGGTGGGCGTCGCGCTGCGCCGCGGCCACCCCGTCTACTTCGTCATCTTCTTCCGCGAGCCCGAGCCCAACCAGACCATCCTCGACATCACCGCCGCCGAGGGCGAGTTCCTCCGCGCCGTCCATGCTCGCCATCCGAATGCGCAGAAGCCCGTCGTCATCGGCAATTGCCAGGGCGGCTGGGCGGTGATGATGCTGGGCGCGACCTCGCCCGAGCTGACCGGCCCGCTGGTGCTCAATGGCGCGCCGCTCTCCTACTGGGCGGGCGAGACGGGCAAGAACCCCATGCGCTACGCCGGTGGCCTCGCGGGTGGCGCCTGGCCGGCGGCGATGCTGGCGGACCTCGGCAACGGCAAGTTCGACGGCGCCAACCTGGTGATGAATTTCGAGAGCCTGAGCCCCGGCAACACTTGGTTCCGCAAGTACTTCAGCCTCTATCAGTCCGTGGACACGGAGGCGGAGCGCTTCCTCGAGTTCGAGCGCTGGTGGGGCGGCTTCTTCCTGATGAACGGCGACGAGATCAACTGGATCGTCGAGAACCTGTTCATCGGCAACCGCTTCTCGCGCGGCACGCTCAGCGCCGGCCCGGGTGCGTCTTTCGACATGCGCGCGGTGCGCTCGCCCATCATCGTCTTCGCCTCGGCCGGCGACAACATCACCCCGCCTGGCCAGGCGCTGCGCTGGATCGCGGACGTCTATGACAATGAGCAGGAGATCAAGACGCTCGGCCAGACGATCATCTACCTGATGCACGAGGATATTGGGCACCTCGGCATCTTCGTCTCGGGCAAGGTGGCGCTGAAGGAACACGCGGAAATCGCGACCACGCTCGAGCTGATCGAGGCGGTGGCCCCGGGCCTGTACGAGATGCACATCACCGGCACGGAGGGCACCGGCATCAACACCGGCTTCCAGGTGGAGCTGGTGGAGCGCTCGATCGCCGATATCCGCAAGCTGTCCGGCGAGGCGGAGAACGAGGCCTTCCCGGCCGTCGCGAAGGTCTCCGCGCTGACCGACAACCTTTATGACTTGACGCTGCGCCCGATCATCCGCCAGTTCGCCACCGAGGAGAGCGCGGAGCTGCGCCGCCAGATGCACCCGCTGCGCGCGCGGCGGTCCCTGCTGTCGGACAAGGTGAACCCCTTCATGGCCGGCTTCGCCGCGATGGCCGAGCAGGTGCGCGCCAACCGCAAGCCGGCGTCCGAGGACAACGCCTTCATCGCCGCGGAACGCGCCATGGCCGATAGGGTCGAGAAGAGCCTCGACCGCTGGCGCGACACGCGCGATGCGCGGCAGGAGGTGGCATTCCACGTCCTGTACGGCGCACTCGCCGCCATCGGCATCACCGACGACGTTCCGATCGCCGCACCGGCGCAGGCCGCCCTCGCGCAGACGCCGGAGGTGAAGGTGGCCATGGGCCGCATTGCCGATGGCGGCTACGCCGAGGCTGTCGTGCGCATGATGATCCTGCTCGCCCGTGCCCGCGGCGGCGTGCGGCGCGACCGGCTCGCGCGCTCCAACGCGCTGCTGACCGGGGAGAGCCCGTTTGCCGAGATGTCCGCCGATGCGCGGCAGTCCATGATCCGCGAGCAGACGCTGATTGTCGCCGTCGATGCCGAGCAGGCGCTGACCACGTTGCCGCAGCTGCTGCCCGGCGCGCCGGATCGCCGCCGCGCGCTGAACACGGTGGCCGACGTCCTCGGCCCCGAGAGCGACCAGCCGGAGGCGGTGCTGGCGATGCTCGCGCGGCTGCGGGAGACGCTGAAGCTGCCGCGGCCCGTCGCGGCGTAGGCATCGCCAGAATGGCCGGCGTGCCGACCTTCGCGACGGCGCCCGGCTTTCTCGGCCTGCCCTTCACCACTGCGCCGGCGGCGCTGTCCATCGCCGGGATCCCGCTGGATATCGGCACGACCAACCGCGCGGGGGCGCGCTCGGGCCCGGCGGCCATCCGGGCCGCCTCGCGCATGCTGGTCGACGGCGCGCATCCCGTGAGCGGGGTTGATCCCGCGACCCTTTCGCTGGCCGATCTGGGCGAGTTCTCTATCGCCCTAGGCGACATCCAGGAGAGCCTTGCGCTGATCGAGCGGCAGGCGGCCGCCATCCCGCATCTGCTCGCACTCGGTGGGGAGCATGGGGTGACGCTGCCGCTGCTGCGGGCGCTGGCCAAGCGCGTCGGCGGGCCGCTGGGCTTGCTGCACGTCGATGCCCATTGCGACACCTGGCCGGAGAGCTTCGGCCAGGTTTACGGCCATGGCTCGGTGTTCTTCCACGCCATCAATGAGGGCCTGGTGGACCCGCGGCGGATGGTCCAGCTCGGAATCCGGTCGCCGGTGCAGGCGGAGGTCGCCGCCTGGGCACCGGCGCGCGGTGCCACCGTGATCTCTGCCCAGGATGTCCATGCCGACGGCATCGGCGCGGCGATTGCGCGCGCCCGCGACGTGCTCGGCGCCGGGCCGTCCTACCTGTCCTTCGACATCGATGCGCTGGACCCCGCCTTCGCGCCGGGCACCGGCACGCCGGAAATCGGCGGGCTCGCATCGTGGCAAGCGCAGGCGCTGATGCGCGGCATGGCGGGGCTGGATTGGCGGGGCATGGATGTGGTGGAAGTAGCACCCGCCTATGATGTGTCGGAGATTACCGCGCTCGCGGGTGCGACTTTGGCGTGGGAATATATCTGCATGGTGAGTGAAGCCCGGGGGAAATGATTTCTCCCAGACCCCCATTCTTTTATTTTGATCGATTGGTGCCGACCCGGCAGCCAGCACCAATAGATAGAAATAAAAGATGGGGGCTAGGGGGAATTTTTTCCCCCGACCTTGCTAAAATACGGCACAAATCACACGCCGTCCGCGCAATGCCCCGGAAATTCCCCGGCTATCTCTGCGAATGCCCTTGCATTTTCCTGCCGTCATCATCATATCCCCCTCACTGACGCCATCGCACGTGCCGGAAGGCAACGACGGGACGCGTCCTTATCGGTGGAGCCGGCCTTGTGGGTCGGCGCTCTGACAGGGAAGTGCCCATGTCCTCGTCCATTCCGGCTGGCGCGATCCGCGCCCTGCCCCGCGTCGACGACCTCATCGCCGCGACCCGCCCGGAAGCCCCGGTGCTCTGCCTGCGCCCTGCCGTGCTGGCCGACACCGCGCGCGCCTTCCGCCGCGCCTTCCCCGGCGACACGCTTTACGCCGTGAAGTGCAACCCGGAGCCGCAGGTCCTGCGCGCGCTGTGGGATGGCGGCGTTCGCCATTTCGACTGCGCCTCGCTGGGTGAGGTGCGGCTGGTGCGCGGCCTGTTCCCGTCCGCCATCATCCACTTCATGCACCCGATCAAGGCGCGCTCGGCGATCCGCGAGGCCTATGCCGTGCACGGCGTGCGCGACTTCGTCTTCGACTCCGCCGAGGAGCTGGCCAAGATCCTGGCCGAGACGAACGATGCCGCCGACCTCGGCCTGTTCGTGCGCCTGGCCCTGCCCAAGGGCAGCGCGCGCTACGACCTGTCGGGCAAGTTCGGCGCAGTGCCTGACGTCGCCTCCGCGCTGCTTGCTGCCGCGCGCCCGCTCGCCACGCGCATTGGCCTGTCCTTCCATGTCGGCAGCCAGTGCATGGAGCCCGAGAGCTACACCCGCGCCATGATCCTGGCCGGCGACGTCATCCGCGCCTCGGGCGTGGCGGTCGAGATCGTCGATGTCGGCGGCGGCTTTCCCGTCGCCTATCCCGACCTGGCCCCGCCCCCGCTCTCGGCCTTCATGGCGGCGATCGCGCGCGGCTATGCGCAGGCGGGCCTGGCCGCGGGGACGAAGCTGTGGGCGGAGCCTGGCCGTGCGCTGGTGGCCGGCGGCGCCTCGCTGGTCGTGCAGGTGCAGGCCCGGCGCGACGGGATGCTGTTCATCAATGACGGCGTCTACGGCTCGCTGTCAGATGCCGGCGTGCCGGCTTTCCGCTTCCCCGTCCGTGCGGTGCGCGCCTCGGACGCGCCGCTGCGTGACTTCGCCTTCTTCGGCCCAACCTGCGACAGCGCGGACGTGATGCACGGCCCCTTCCCGCTTCCCGCCGACATGGCGGAGGGCGACTGGATCGAGATCGGCCAGCTCGGTGCCTATGGCGCCTGCCTTGGCTCGAATTTCAACGGCTTCGAGGCCCCGAGCATCGAGGCCGTGCGCGATCGGCCGCTGCTGGAAACCGCGGGGCTGACCACGCGCCGCATCCGCGCGGCCTGATCGGTCGCATCAAGGCCTGACAGCAGGCATGGCGTCGGTGTAAGCCGCCGTGCCGGATCGCTTCGACCGGAATTGTCACGAGAACGGGACGGCCAGCCGGCCGCCCCGCCCCTATGCTGCCGCCTCGATCTCCAGGAGTGCTCGCCCATGTCCGTCACCGAAACTGCCGTCGACAGGACGCCGATGGACCGCATCCACGCGACCTTCGCTGGGCGCCTGGTCATCCTCGGCTTCGGCTCCATCGGGCAGGGCGTGCTGCCGCTGCTGCTGCGCCATGTCGCCATGCCACGCGAGCGCATCACCATCGTCACCGCCGAGCCGCGCGGGCGTGAGGTCGCCGAGGAATACGGCATCACCTTCGTCCAGACGGCCGCGACGCGGGAGAACTACGCGGACCTGCTGACGCCGCTGCTCGGCCAGGGCGACTTCCTGCTGAACGTGTCGGTGGACGTGTCCTCCGTGGCCCTAATTACACTGTGCCGCGAGCTCGGCGCGCTGTACCTCGACACCGTCGTCGAGCCATGGGGTGGGCTGTACACGGACCCCTCGCTCACCCCTTCCGAGCGGTCGAACTACGCGCTGCGGGAGAGCGTGCTCGCGCTTCCGAAGGATGGGCCGACCGCCGTCCTCACCCACGGCGCAAACCCCGGCCTCGTCTCCCACTTTGTAAAGCAGGCGCTGCTCGACATCGCCGGTGAAACCGGCATGCCCGCCGGCGCGCCGGTCGATCGCGCTGGCTGGGCGGCGCTGGCGCAGCAACTGAGCGTGAAGGTCATCCACATCGCCGAGCGCGACACCCAGACCGGCACCACTCCCAAGCGCCCCGGGGAGTTCGTCAACACCTGGTCGGTCGAAGGCTTCGTGGGCGAAGGCAACCAGCCCGCCGAGCTCGGCTGGGGCACGCACGAGAAGGCCCTGCCGGAGGATAGCCGCCGCCACGGCTTCGGCTGCGACGCGGCGATCTACCTGCTCCGCCCCGGAGCCGGCACCCGCGTGCGCACCTGGACGCCGCTGGAAGGCCCCTTCCACGGCTTCCTCGTCACCCACAACGAGGCCATCTCCATCGCCGACTACTACACGGTGAAGGACGCCACGGGTGCCGCCGCCTACCGGCCCACCTGCCACTACGCCTACCACCCCTGCGACGGCGCGGTGCTCTCGGTCCATGAGCTCGCCGGCAAGAACTGGGTGATGCAGACCAACCAGCGCCTGATGGTGGACGAGATCACCACCGGCATGGATGAGCTCGGCGTGCTGCTCATGGGGCATGCGAAGGGGGCCTACTGGTACGGGTCGCGCCTCACCATCGAGGAAGCCCGCCGCGTCGCGCCCCACAACAACGCCACCTCGCTGCAGGTCACGGCCGCGGTGCTGGCCGGCGTGATTTGGGCGATCGAGAACCCGATGCGTGGACCGGTCGAGGCCGATGAGATGGACCACGAGCGCATCCTGGAACTCTGCGCGCCCTACCTTGGCGACGTGCTCGGGGCGTACTCGGATTGGACGCCGCTGGACGGGCGCGGAAAGCTGTTCCCGGAGGCGGTGGATGCCGAGGATCCCTGGCAGTTCGGGAATTTCCGGGTGACGTAAAAAAAGGCCGGGGAAAGGAATTCCCCCGACCCCTTTCTTTTGTTTTTCGCTACCGGCAGGCTGCGGCATCAGCATCATTCTGCTGAGAACCGGGCCGCATCCTCCGGCAACAGGAAGCCCGCCGCCACCAGCCGTTCGGCCGCCGCGCGCAGTGCGGGACCACGCGCCGGACGTTCCTCCAGCGACGGGCGCGGGTCGCGCGCGGCCTCCCGCGCGGCGCGCGTCGGCGCCAGGGGAACCACCCCACCCTGCAACGGGCACAGCACGCCTGGGCCATAGCCCTCGGCGCGCGGATTCCACGCGGTGCGGCTCTCCCGGGGCGCCTCCAGAACCGGTATGCGGATGCCCGCCACCGCCACGCCATCGCCGTCCATCCGCGGGACATAAACCGGGAAGCGTCCGATCACACGCGGCGGGATCACCGAATGGTCGGACTCCGCGGCCGGCACGTGGATGCCCGTGTAGGGCAGGCCAGGTACCGGCGCCGGAAGGGCGCGCGCGGCCTCGACCAGCGTGCCCGCCGCGATGGTGGGCACCTGGCTTGGCGGCGGCGCACGGTCGCCGCTCACCCAGGCCTGCAGATGGGTCAGCAAGGCGCGCATCGGCGCGCCCGCATGGTTCGGGTTGGTCGGCATCGTGCAGGCCGGGTTCGCCGCCACCGTCGCACCAGGCTGGGCGAAGTGCGGCGTGCCCGAGATCATGTAGGCGCGCACATTGTCCGGC
>JAZKFA010000301.1:0-13012 GCA_040386655.1 Pseudomonadota bacterium
AAGAACCAACAGATGGAGGTCGAGGATCGACACGATCCTCGCGGGGTCCAGGGGCGGAGCCCCTGGCCTTGCTTCCTCACTCCGCCCCCGGGCCTGTCAGTGATTTCCTGAGGAAGTGTCGCGTCTGGCCGGGCGGGTAGTCGTCCAGGGCGCCGAAGCTGTGCCAGCCTTGGCTGATGTAGAAGTCGCGGGCTTGGAAGGTATCGAGCCAGGCGGAGTGGCAGCCTTCGGCGCGGGCGTGGGCTTCTGCGCGGCTGAGGAGGGCTCGGCCCAGCCCTTGGCCGCGCCAGGCGTCGCCGACCCAGAGTCCTTCGACGAACAGCCACTGCCAGGAGAGCATGCCGCTGAGGCCGGCAGCGAGCGTGCCGTCCTTGTCGTGGATGAGGAGGGCGAAGCGGCGCGTGTCGATCGGCACCGTGCGGCCCATGAAGCTGTTGATCGCTTGGCCGAGGGTCGCGCGCAGATCCAACGTCGGTGCGGCCTCGTGGGTGAGCCGCAGGGAAGGGGGGATGCCGTAGTCCATTCCGCACTCCGCATGAGATAGTGGCGCAGGCTCACGAATTCGCGATAGGAAGCCTCTGCGCCGATGCCGTGCGCGTGAGGATGCACAGATGTGCCGTGCCTGTCTGTCGCGTCGGGGCGTGTTGGCCATGGTCGGTGCCTTGGCTGCGGCGCCGGCTGCGGCCGAGGCGCTGGTCGATCCGCGCATGCGGCTGAACCTGGCACCCGGTGCACCGCTGACGGTGGCACTCACGCTCGATGCTTGCGGCGGCGGCTTTGACATGCGCATTGCCCAGGCGCTGGTCGATGCGGCGGTGCCGGCGACGATCTTCGCGACCGGGCTGTGGCTAGACCGCAACCCGGATGCGCTGACGTTGCTGCTCGCGCGACCCGACCTGTTCGGCTTTGAGAATCACGGCGCCCGACACGTCCCCGCGGTGCTCGGCACGGGGCGCGTCTTCAACCTGCCCGTCGCGGGGCGGATCGAGGCAGTGGAGCGCGAGGTGACCGAGGGTGCCGCCGCCATCACCGCGGCCTGCGGCGCGACACCACGCTGGTATCGCGGCGCGACCGGCCGCTACAGCCCCGGCGCGATGGAGGGCATTGGGCGGCTGGGCCTCGGCATCGCCGGTTACTCGCTCAACGCCGATGATGGGGCCGCGCTGGCACCTGGCCGTGTCGCGCAGCGCATCGCGGTCGCGTCCAGCGGCTCGATCATCCTCGCCCACATCAACCACCCCGAGCGGGGCAGCGGGGCCGGCTTCGCCGCCGGCATCCTGGCCCTGAAGGCGCGTGGCGCGACCTTCATCCGGCTCGACAGGATCGGGCCCGAGAGCGTGCTGGCCGCCTGATCACCGCCGCCCGGCGAGCTGGCGGTTTTCCAGCCGGCTGAGCAGCCGCACCAGCGGCCACAGCAGGATGAAGTACGCGATCGCAGCCGCCATGATGGGCGTCGCGTTGAAGGTCACGCTCTGCGCCTGGCGGGCCTGGAACAGCAGCTCCGGCAATGCCACCACGGAGGCGATGGAGGTCAGCTTCACCACCTCCAGCGTGTTCGAGGTGAGGTCCGGCAGCGTGTTCCGGATCGCCTGCGGAAGCACGATATGGCGCAGCGTCTGCAGCCGGGTCAGCCCCGTCGAGCGTGCCGCTTCAAGCTGGCCCGCGGGAATGGACTCGATCCCGGCCCGCAGGATCTCCCCGTAATAGGCGCCGGTGTTGAGCATGAAGCCGATCGCGACCGCCCCCCAGGCGCCGATCTCCCACCCCGCGAAGGGCAGGCCGGCATAGAGGAAGATCAGCAGCACCAGCGGCGGGATCGCGCGGAAGAAGTCGGTGAACGCGATCAGCGGATATCGCGCCCAACGGTTCCGCACCGTGGACAGCAGCGCCAGCACGGTGCCCATCAGCACGCCGAGCGGCACCACCAGCATCGACAGCAGGATGGTCTGGATCAGCCCATCGAGCAGAATCGGCCAGGCGCGGCTGAGGATGTCCCAGCTGAAGAAGGCCTGGAGGAGTTCGTCCATGGCTCAGCGCTTCCAGGCAAAGCGCGTTTCGACCCAGCGGCCGAACAGCACCACCGGGAAGAACAGCACGACATAGGCGAGAGCCCCCAGCGTGAGCGGGGAGGCGTTGAACGCATGCGAGAGCCCCGATTGCGCGGCGCCCAGGATCTCCGACACAGCCACCACGGACCCGAGCGCGGTGCCCTTGGTGATGGCGATGGTGCGGTTGGTGATGGGCGGGATCGTCATGCGCAGCGCCTGCGGCAGCACCACCAGGCGCAGTGTGGCAAGGAACCCCAGTCCCGTGGACCGTGCCGCCTCCCATTGCCCGCGGGGAACCGCGGTGATGCCCGCCCAGAAAATCTCCTCGGAGAAGCTCATCAGCACCAGGGTCAGCGACAGCCAGGTCGCCTCGAAGCCGGAAAGGTTGAGCCCCGCGGCCGGCAGCCCGAAATACAGCAGCACGATGATCACCAGCGGCGGCAGGGCGCGGAACAGGTCCACCGTGAAGATGATCAGCCAGTTGAGCGGCCGGATGCCCAGGCTGCGAATCACCGCCAGCGTCAGGCCGAAGGCGAGGCCGGCGATCACGATCAGGATCGCGAGTTCGACGGTGACGAAGAAGCCCTTGATGATGTCGGGCAGGTAGCGCGCCATCACCTCGGCGTTGAAGAAACTCTCGGTGAAGCGTTCCCAGCCGGTCATGCGCCGGCCCTTGCGCGGTTGAAGTCGCGGGGCGGGAGGGGGTAGGCAGGCTGCGTCCCTGCCCGGAGTTGCCCCCCATGCGAATCCCCACCCTTTGCGCCCTGGCGGTGCTGCTCGCCGCCGCCGGCCCGCCGCCTGAATCCGAGCGCATGGTCCCCGGCGGCCGGTCCGGCTTCGTCGCCGATGGCGCGGGCGGCTGCTGGGTCTGGGTGGGTGGCATCCGCCGCGGCGCGCAGGACGTGGTCGCGAGCTGGACCGGCGCCTGCCCCGAAGGCCCCGCCGAGGGCGAGGGCCGCGCCGTGGTGCGCTGGCGCGAGGACGGGATGGACCGCGCGATGATCTATGACGGCCCCGTCCGGCGCGGGAAGAACGAGGGGCGCGGCCGGATCGTGCATCTCGATGGCGGCAGCGTCCGCGCCTCGGCCGAGGGGCTCTTCCGCAACGACCATTTCTCCGAAGGCCGCTTCGAGCTGCCGCCCTTGGGCCTGGTCTATGAGGGCGGCTGGAGCCCGAACGGCCCCGAGGGAAGGGGCCGCGTCACACAAGGCGGCCGCAGCTTCGAAGGCGTGTGGGACAGCGGCTGCCTCCGCACCGAGCAGGGCTGGCTGAGCTTCACCCGTCCGGTGGAGGAGTGCGAAGGCGTCAGGACCTAATTCACGGGGTCTAAGCCGACCCAGTGAATCAGGATTTTTTGTGCCCTCAAGCGCGTCGTGCCGGAGGCACGCCTTTGGCGTGACGCGCGCGCTCCGCGCGCTTGGCTCGCCGGACTGCCGGCGGCGCGCATTTCCGCTTGCGGCTCGCGGTGCGAGCCGGGGTGCTGGAGCTTCGTTGGGAGCCAGATACGCGCTCGTCCCGGCGTGCAGTGCTTGGGGACGCGCGACCGCGCGCATGACGCGCCGCTGCTCGGTCGCCATCAATGCCGCTCGATCTGGCCGATGAAGGCGCGGGTGCGGGGGTGGGTCGGGGCGCCGAAGACCTCGGCAGGCGCGCCCTGTTCCACGATCTCGCCATCCGCCATGAAGATCACGCGGTCGGCGGCGGCGCGCGCAAAGGCCATCTCGTGGCTGACGACCACCATGGTCATCCCGGATTCGCGCAGTTCGCGCATCACCTGCAACACGCCGCCCACCAGCTCGGGGTCTAGCGCGCTGGTCGGCTCATCGAACAGCATCACGCGTGGCTCCAGCGCGATGGCGCGCGCGATGGCCACGCGCTGCTGCTGCCCACCCGAAAGCTGGCCGGGGAAGTGATCGGCCCGGTCCGCCAGATGCACGCGGTCGAGCGCGGCATTCGCCCGCGCCTCGGCCGCCGCGCGCGGCATCCCCAGCACCTTGCGCAGCGCCAGCGACACATTCCCCAGCGCGGTCATGTGCGGGTAGAGGTTGAAGGACTGGAACACCATCCCGATGCGCTGGCGCGCCTTGTTGATGTCCGTCTTGGCGTCGAGCATGTCCGTCCCGTCGACCGTGATGGCGCCGGATGTCGGCTGCTCCAGCCGGTTCAGGCAACGCAGCAGCGTCGACTTGCCCGAACCAGAGGGCCCGATGATGAAAACGAATTCGCGCTCCGCCACCGACAGGTCGACGCCCTTCAGAACATGAAGGGCGCCGAAATGCTTGTGGATGGCGCGCGCCTCGATGATCGGCGCTGTCGTTGCAGCCATCGCCATCAGCTGCAGCGCGGCTCCCGCGGCGTCGGGTCGTAGCCTGAGAGGCCCGGCACGCCGGTCCCGGGGAACACGGTGACCGCGGCGTCGTCGCCTTCCGGCGTGTAGCCGAACCATTGGGTGACCAAGCGCGCGATGGCGCCGTCCCGCTTCATGCACTCGATGACGTTCTCGACCGTGGCCCGCAGCTCAGCGGAATCCCGGCGGAACGGCGTGGCCCAGTGCAGCCGTGTGTCACGCAGCGTGAAGCTGGCGACGAATTGCGGGTTCCGGCTGGCCGCGTAGCGGATGACCGTATTGCCGGACAGGTTCGCCTGCGCGCGGCCGTTGATCACCGCCTGCACCGCATCGGGCTGGGTGTCGAAGGGCAGCACCGTCAGGCCCAGGCGTTCCGCGTTGCGCGTGACCCACTGCTCGTACGGCGTGCCCTTGTTGACCGAGATTGTGCGCCCGCGCAGGTCCGCCTCGGAGTTGATCGGCGGCGAGCCGCGGCGGATGCCGAACTGCAGCTCGGTCCAGATGTAGCCCTCGGTGAACAGCAGCGCCTCGGCGCGCTCCGGTGTCACGGTGGTCGGTGCGCAGAGGAAATCGTAGCGGCCGGCGTTCAGTGCCGGGATCAGGCCCGAGAAGCTGGCGGAATCGATCGTGATCTCGCGGCCCATGCGGCGGGCGACTTCGCGGAACAGGTCGATCTGAAAGCCCTCCACCCCGCCGCCGAGTCGCGGCATCGCGTGGGGCGCGAAGGTGCCATCGACGGCGCACCGCAGCGGCGGCTGTGCTGCCGGCGCCTGGGCATGGGCCGGCGCGCCCAGGGCGACACCTCCGCAGGCGAGGATGAGGGCCGCGATCAGTCTGCGCATGTGTCTTTCCCCTGAGATGAACTGTGCCGGGACGTTCCCACCCGTGGGGACCGCTGTCCACCCGCGAAGCAATCCCTGCGCCATTCACCGGGGATTAACGCGGGCCGCGCATGTTGTGCCACGGAATCGCCTCATCGCGGTCGCGCTGCGGACAGAGAAGCGGGCGACAACAAGCCATGCCGAAGGGGGCTGTCGCTATGTCACGTATCGCACTCGGCCTGGTGGTCACGGGCCTGATGATGAACCTGCTGCTCGTCCTGCTGCTGCTGGGCGACGCCATGTTGCCAATGCGGCTGTCGCTCTCGGCCGCGGCCGCGCTTGCCGCGGTGGGCGGGGTCGCCCTGGTCGGCGGCCTGACGATGATCGAGCCGCGACGCGTCCTGCGCTGAGGCCTGCGCCTCAGGCGGCGCAGCGCTCCGCCTCGCCGTCCCAGTGTTCCGCCATCATCCGCGCGCGCAGGCGGTTTTCGGCGGACAGGGCCATGGCAGTCGGGCCCCAGGCGATCGGGTCCCGCGCCAGCAGCAAGGTGTCGGGAAATTCCCGCTTCACCAGCTCCAGGTCATGCAGCACGGCGATGATTGTCCGGCCCTCGCCGTGCCAGCGATGCAGCATCGCGAGGAGGTCGGCCGCGGTCTTGCCATCGACGGCATTGAACGGCTCGTCGAGCAGGATCACCGGCGCGTCCTGCAGCAGCAGCCGCGCGAAGAGCAGCCGCTGGAACTGCCCGGCCGAGAGGCTGCCGACCGGCCGCCCCGCGAAATCACTCAGGCCAACCGCGGCCAGCGCCGCCTCCGCCTGATCCAGATCGGCGCGCTTCGCGCCCCTGAAGGCCCCGAGCTTCGTCCAAAGCCCCTGCAGCACCACATCACGGCAGGCGATGGGAAAGCTGCGGTCCATCGTTGCACCCTGGGGCAGCAGCGCGACCCGGCCCTCGACGCGCACGGCGCCTTCCTCGGCCACGTGCAGCCCGGCGATCGTGCGCAGCAGGGTGGTCTTGCCCGCGCCGTTCGGCCCCATGATGGCCGTCATGCTGCCTGGCGCGAACCGCCCCGAGAGGTGATGCACCGCCGGCCGTCGGCCGTGGCTCGCGACTAGGTTGTCCACCGTGATCATGCGCCGAGCGCCCAGAAGGTCGCCAGCCACACGCAGCCGGCGACCACGGCCGCAAGGCCAAGCCGCGCGCCGGCGCCGGAAGACAGGGCGAGGGGGTCGTGCATGATGTTATCATGTATCATGCCGGCGCCGCTGGGCAAGGGCAGGGGCGCGGCTCTATCTAGCTGTGATGATCCAACGCAGCCCGGTTGACGCGGAACTCCGCGCCTCACTCGTCCGTCATCGCGCCTTCGCGACCGGGCTTCTCTTCGTGATGGCGGGGCTGATCCTGCTCTCCTACCGGATGACGCCGGGCTACTGGACGGACCTGCTCCAGGCTGGGGCCAAGGCAGGCTTCGTGGGCGGCATCGCCGACTGGTTCGCAGTCACCGCCCTGTTCCGCCACCCGCTCGGCCTGCCGATTCCGCACACGGCGATCATCCCGCGCCAGCAGGAAAGGCTGGGGCGGGGACTCGGCGGCTTCATCGCCAACCACGTCTTCACCGAGGCCGAGATCCGCCGTGTCATCGAAAAGATCGACCTGCCCGGCATCCTGTCCACCTTCCTCGCGGACCCTGGCCAGAACCGCCCCGCCGCGCAGGCCCTGGCGGGGATGGTGCCGCGCCTGCTCGGCAGCCTCGAGGATGGCCGCGCGCGGCGCCTGATCGGGCGGATTGTCCCCCGCCTGGCCGGCGGTCCCGAAGGCGCCCGCGTGGTCGCCCGCACGCTCCGCACCCTGGTCGAGGGGGGCCGCCACCAGGCCGTCTTCGACCTCGCCGTGGTCGAGGTGAAATCCCTCCTCGCCGCCAAGGAGGAGCAGCTGCGCGAAGCCATCGCCGCCCGCGTCCGCGCCGAAGGCGGCGCCGTCGTGGGCTGGCTCGCCGGCGCTGCCGTCGCGCGGCGAGTCCTCTCGGTCCTCAATGCCGAGCTGGAGCGGGTGGAGCCCACCGACTCCGACCTCCGCGCCGCCTTCGAGGCGTGGATCCGCACCGAGATCGACCGTCTGGAGACCGACCCAGAGCGCGCGGCCAGCGTCGGCCGGGCGCTGCGCAGCGCGGTCAGCCACCCCTCCGTCGCGGTCTGGCTCGGCGATGTCTGGGTGCGGCTGAAGGCCGCGATGGTCGCCGATGCCGCCGATCCCGCCGGGCGCACCGTGGCGGCGCTGGAGGCGGGACTCGCCAATGCCGGCCAGTTCCTGGCCGAGAGCGAGGGCGCCCGCGCCAGGCTGCAGACCGCCTCCGAAGGCGTGCTGATCGCCCTTCTGCCCGCCGCGCGGGAGCGCCTGGCCGGCTTCATCGCCTCCGTCGTCCAGGGCTGGGACCCCGCGACGGTGGTCGAGAAGATCGAGCTGCGGGTCGGCCGCGACCTCCAATACGTACGTGTGAACGGCACGCTGGTCGGCTTCCTGGTCGGTGCCGCGCTGTTTGCCCTGCTTCACCGCGTCTACGGCCACGTCGCCTTCTGAGTCCGCAGTTATCCCCTGGAATCATGCGCTCGGGCGCAGTCCGGGGTGGCTTTCGGGCACACCGAAGCCTAGAACATTAAGTGAACAAACCGGCGGGTTATGAGCGGTGCCGGAATATGCAAGACCTCGTTCGCACACGCGATCTGGTAGTGACAAGAGTGTTGCAAGACTACATCTTGTGTCTCAGCCCACTCCGCGCGCATCCTGCCGGCCGGGGGAGTTTTAGGGGGTTAGCCGTGTTTGATGCTGTTCAGCTTGAAGGCCATGGTCAGGTCGCGATCGATCGCACGCGGGACGCGTTGCTGACCGATTTCGGCAAGGCGACGCTCGAGGATCGCTATCTGCTGCCGGGGGAATCCTTCCAGGATCTCTTCGCGCGGGTCGCCTCGGCCTATGGTGATGACGCCGCGCATGCGCAGCGCATCTATGACTACATGTCGCAGCTGTGGTTCATGCCCGCGACGCCGATCCTGTCCAATGGCGGTACGACGCGCGGCTTGCCGATCTCGTGCTTCCTGAACGAGGCGACGGACAGCCTCGATGGCATCGTGGGCCTGTGGAACGAGAATGTCTGGCTCGCGGCCAAGGGCGGCGGCATCGGCAGCTACTGGGGCAATCTGCGCGGCATCGGCGAGAAGGTCGGCCGCAACGGCAAGACCTCCGGCGTCATCCCGTTCATCCGCGTGATGGACAGCCTGACGCTCGCGATCTCGCAGGGCTCGCTCCGGCGTGGCTCGGCGGCGGTCTACATCCCCGTCCAGCACCCCGAGATCGAGGAATTCATCGAAATCCGGCGCCCCACCGGTGGCGACCCGAATCGCAAGGCGCTGAACCTGCACCACGGCGTGCTGCTCTCCGACGCGTTCATGCGCGCCGTGGAAGCCGATGAGGAATGGGCGCTCGTCTCGCCCAAGGACGGCGCGCTGGTGAAGAAGGTCTCCGCGCGGTCGCTGTGGATCCGCATCCTCACGGCCCGCATCGAGACCGGCGAGCCCTACATCATCTACTCCGACCACGTGAACAACGCCCGTCCCGAGCACCACAAGCTGTCGGGGCTCGAGGTGAAGACATCCAACCTGTGCTCCGAGATCACCCTGCCCACGGGGCTCGACCAGCATGGCGAGCAGCGCACCGCGGTGTGCTGCCTGTCCTCGCTCAACCTCGAGACCTGGGCGGCGTGGAAGGACCATCCGCTCTTCATCACCGACATCATGCGCTTCCTGGACAATGTTCTTCAGAGCTTCATCGACACCGCACCCGATTCGATGTCGCGCGCGCGCTACTCCGCCATGCGGGAGCGCTCCGTGGGCCTCGGCGTGATGGGCTTCCACAGCTTCCTACAGCTGATGAACGTGCCCTTCGAAAGCGCGATCGCGAAGGTTTGGAACATGAAGATGTTCCGCCACATCCGGGCACAGGCGGACACCGCCTCCCGCATCCTCGCCGAAGAGCGCGGCGCCTGCCCGGACGCCGCCGAATACGGCTTCATGGAACGCTTCTCGAACAAGATGGCGATCGCGCCGACGGCCTCGATCTCCATCATCACGGGCGGTGCGAGCCCGGGGATCGAGCCGATCGCGGCGAATGTCTACAACCACAAGACGCTTTCTGGCTCCTTCATCGTGCGCAACCCCTACCTGCAGAAGGTACTGGCCAAGCACGGCCGCGACGATGACGACACCTGGACGTCGGTCACGGTGAACAAGGGCAGCGTCCAGCACCTGGACTTCCTGTCGGAGCATGAGCGCGACGTCTTCAAGACAGCCTTCGAGCTCGACCAGCGCTGGGTCATCGAGCACGCGGCCGACCGCACGCCCTACATCTGCCAGTCGCAGTCGGTGAACCTGTTCCTGCCGGCCAACGTCCATAAGCGGGACCTGCACCAGATCCACATGCAGGCGTGGAAGCGGGGCATGAAGTCGCTCTATTACTGCCGCTCGCTGTCGATCCAGCGCGCGGACACCATCAGCGCGAAGGTGGTGGGGCAGGGCGACATCATGGCCGACCACGTGGCCGACCTCGGGCCGATGCCGATCGCGGCGATCGCGAAGGCGAATTCCACGGATTACGAGGAATGTCTGGCCTGCCAGTAGGCAAGCATAGGGGGAATGAATTCCCCCAAACCCCCCATCTTTTATCTTTGTTTAATGGTGCCGCCCGCCCTCCGGCACCAATAAATCAAAAATAAAAGAATGGGGTCTGGGGAAATTCTTTTCCCCAGCCTTCCTTCTCCCTCGAGGCACTCCCCCATGAACGACGAACTTCCCATTCGCTTCGACCTTCTCACCGCCAACCCCGTCTACAAGCCCTTCCGCTACCCTTGGGCCTATGACGCCTGGCTGACGCAGCAGCGCATCCACTGGCTGCCCGAGGAAGTGCCGCTCGCCGATGACGTGAAGGATTGGCAGAAGTCGCTCACGGATTCCGAGCGCAACCTGCTCACCCAGATCTTCCGCTTCTTCACCCAGGCGGATGTCGAGGTGAACAACTGCTACATGAAGCAGTACAGCCAGGTCTTCAAACCGACCGAAGTGCTGATGATGATGTCCGCCTTCTCGAACACCGAGACGATCCACATCGCGGCCTATTCGCACCTGCTCGACACCATCGGCATGCCTGAATCCGAGTACACGGCCTTCCTCAAGTACAAGGAGATGAAGGACAAGTACGACTACATGCACAACTTCTCGGTCGAGAATAAGACCGAGATCGCCAAGACGCTCGCCGCCTTCGGAGCCTTCACCGAGGGGCTGCAGCTGTTTGCTTCCTTCGCCATCCTCATGAACTTCCCGCGCTTCAACAAGATGAAGGGCATGGGGCAGATCGTCTCCTGGTCCGTGCGCGACGAGACGCTGCACTGCCTCTCCGTTATCCGCCTGTTCCGCACCTTTGTGCAGGAAAACCCTGAGATCTGGACCGAGGAGCTCAAGCGCGACCTCTATCTGATCTGCGCGACCATCGTGGACCATGAGGACGCCTTCATCGACCTCGCCTTCGAGCTCGGCGGGGTCGAGGGCCTCGATGCCGCCCAGACGAAGCAGTACATCCGCTTCATCGCAGATCGCCGCCTGCAGCAGCTCGGCCTGCAGCCGCTGTACCACATCGAAAAGAACCCGCTGCCCTGGCTCGACGAGATGCTCAACGCCGTCGAGCACACCAACTTCTTCGAGAACCGCGCGACGGAATACTCCAAGGCCAGCACGGCCGGCACCTGGGAGGAGGCGTTCGGCGACGCCGTCTTCAGCTCGCCCCAGCCGACCGGCGAGGTTCTGCCCGCCCGCCACTGAGCCAGCCTCGAAGAAAGCCGGCGCGGAAGCCTTCCTTCATTCCCCGCGCCGGCCTATCTCCCGCCCATGCTTCGTCTCATCCGCATCGTCTGCCTCGTCCTGGTCGTTCTGCTGGGCGGCCTATGGGCCTTCGCCTGGGTTGGCCGCGCACCGGGCGAGGGGGCGGCGGAAGCCTTCATCCGGCGCCTTGCCGCCTTCTCGGGCGGGGATATGCCGGCCCCCTCGGCGGGTGGGGTGCAGCTCGCGCAGATCGCAATTGGTGGCCCCTATGCGCTCACCGACCACACGGGTCGCGCGGTCACCGAGGCGAGCTATGCCCCCGGCTTCAGCCTGATCTATTTCGGCTTCACCTTCTGCCCCGACGTCTGCCCGACCGAACTCGGCGTCATGACCAATGCGATCGAGTTGCTGGGCGCGGATGGGGCGCGCGTCACCCCGATCTTCATCACCGTGGACCCGGAACGCGACACGCCGGCCGTCATGGCAGACTACGTTTCCCGCTTCGATGAGCGCCTGGTAGGGCTGACCGGCACCGTCGACCAGGTGCGCCAGGCGGCCCGCGCCTTCCGGGTCTACTATGCGAAGGTGCAGCCGCCGAACGCGTCGCAATACCTCATGGACCACTCCTCGCTGGTCTACCTGACCGGCCCTGATGGCCGCGTACGCCAGGTCTTCCGCGCGGAGACCGGCCCCGAGGCGATGGCGGCGGCAATCCGGGGGCAGCTGCGGGCCCGCCCCTCCTGAGCAATGCGGCAGCCACGTGGCTGTCCCTACCCGCGCATGGCTTCGCGCGGGCGTAGACTCGGTGCCAAAAAGCCGCCGCAGTGTCTGGCCTCTGAGCACGCGCGCACCGTGAGCGAAAAATGGAGATTTGATGATACCGAACGCCGCGACGCGCTATGGTTGCGCCTTCGGTGATGTACAGGGCCTTCCCACGTATCAGGACATTCGAAGGTGATTGATGAGTGACGAGACCAATGCCGATGTTTCCGGCAGCGAAGAGCGGAGTGGTTCCCAGCCACCGCGCCACACGCGCCGGCTGTCGGACAAGATCCTGATTGCGTTCCACCACGCCTGCGACCAAGCGGATTACGAAGTCGCCGAGGACCTGCTGCGAATCCTCGAGACCATGCTGACCCGGCGACCGACCGCCCCTGACGGCAATCGCCGCCGTAATATCGAAAGCCTGGTCGCCGCGCATGAACGGCTCTGGATGCTCAAGCACCCCGAGGTCAACCAGGGCTGAGGCCCTGCCGGCCCGGTGCCGCGTCCTGCGCTGGTGATCCACATTGAGCGTGACTTTGGCGTGAGTTCAGCAACGCCAATGCGGTACGTCGGTTTTTCCGTCACACCTCTAGACGGAAGAACCCAATGCAAGAAGATGTCCGTGAAATCTACATCCGCGGCCTGGTGAACGCGCGCGCCCTTGAGACGCAAGCGATCCAGCTTATCTCCCGCCAGGTCGAGCGCCTGGAGAACTACCCCGAGGTCGAGCAGGCCCTTCGCGCCCACATGCAGGAAAGCGAGAACCAGCGGACCCGGCTCGATGAGCTGCTCGACTCGCTCGGCACCTCGCATTCGATGTTCAAGGACGCCGTGACGGGTCTGATGGGCAATCTCGCCGCCGTCGGGCATGCGACCATGCAGGACGAGATCCTGAAGAACTCGCTCGCCAACTACGCCTTCGAGCATTTCGAGATCGCCTCCTACAAGTCGCTCCTCCTGCTCTCCGACCTCGCCGGCCATCAGCAGGCACGTTCGAAGCTGGAGCAGTCGCTTCAGGAGGAAATCCGGATGGCGAAGTGGTGCGAGGACCACCAGGACATGATCACGCGGCGCTACGTCGAGTTGCGTTCCCGGGGCGAAACGGCCGGCGTCTAGCCCGGCCCGCCAATCGGAAGCGGGGCCGCGTCACGCAGCACCGCTTCCGC
>JAZKFA010000301.1:13022-24918 GCA_040386655.1 Pseudomonadota bacterium
GCCGTGAAGCTGCCGTCCGCGCCGTGCACGTTGAAGGGCGGCAGCACACGGGCCGGCCCTCGCCCGCCGCGGGTCGCCTGGAGCAACACGCGCTTGGCCGCTACGCCCACACGCGGGGCGAGCGGCAGCAGGCTCACCCCCCCGAACCCAGCTGCCCGCAATGCCGCGGCCCCTGCGTCGAACCGCGCGGCCGGCAGGATCATGGTCACGCTGCCGCCCACCTCGATCGCGGCCGAGAGGAAGGCCGCCCAGTCGTCCAGCGCGGCGCCATGTTCATGCGTCGCCTGCGCGCGCAGCGAATCGGGCGGGGCGGTTCCGCCCGGCCAATACGGCGGGTTGGCGAATCCGTGGCGAGCCGGACCCGCCCGCCCGCCGATCCCGCGCGCGGCGACATCGCCCTCGATGATGGTCGCGGCACACCCGTTCGCCACCGCATTTGCCTGCGCCAGTGCTGCCACCGCCGGGTCGCGCTCGACGGCCGTCACGCTGATCCCCGCAATGCGGGCGGCAAGGCACAGGAACGCCGCCCCGCTGCCGCACCCCCCCTCGACCACCCGATCGCCGGCGCGCGCCGGCACGGCCGCGGCCAGCAGCACGGCGTCGAGTCCCGCGCGCAGACCCCGTGCACGCGGCTGCTCCAGCATGACCCGACCGCCGAGCAGTGCATCGCGGGTGGTGTCGCTCAATGATCCTCGCCCGCGTCGCGCAGGATGGCGCGGGCCTGGGCCAGGTCCTCGCCGCGCACGGCCAGGCGGCGCGGGAAGGCGCCGATACCGCCCTCGACCGCGCTGATATGCTGGTCCAGCACCACGCTCTCGATGCCCGCATCGGCGAGCAGGGCTTGCAGAAATCCAAGCCGCACCAGATCGCTCGTCATGACGAGGATGTCCAAGACCGTCCCCCTTCGCCGTCACGCGGTTGCAGGCCCGCTGGCTTGCTGCGCGTCGGCCTCCGCCGGTATGGTGCGCCCCCTGTTGAGAGGTCAAGCCGCTTGAACGCGCATACCCGGAAGGCCAGCGGCGAGGATGCGCTCGAGGCACTGACGCGACTTGTCGGTGCCGATATCGAGGCTTGCAACAGGCTGATCGTGAAGCGCATGGACAGCCCCGTGGCGTTGATCCCCCAGCTTGCCGCGCACATCGTCGCGGCCGGGGGAAAGCGGCTGCGGCCACTGCTCACGCTCGCCGCCGCCAAGCTCTGCGGCCACGAGGGACAGCGCCATGTCCTGCTCGCCTCCTGCGTCGAGTTCATCCATACGGCAACGCTTCTGCATGACGACGTCGTCGATGAGAGCGCCCTGCGCAGGGGCCAGGCGAGTGCGAACGCACTGTTCGGCAACAAGCCCTCCGTCCTGGTCGGCGATTTCCTGTTCGCCCGCGCCTTCCAGCTGATGATCGAGGATGGCGACGTCGAGGCGATGCGCATCCTGTCCGAGGCCTCGGCCACCATCGCCGAGGGCGAGGTGCTGCAGCTGATGATCCAGAACGACCTCGCCGCCACCGAGGCGCAGTATTTCGACATGATCGAGGGCAAGACGGCCGCCCTGTTCGCGGCGGCAAGCGAACTCGGCGCCGTCGTCGGCGGCCGGCCGGCGCATGAGTGCGCCGCCCTCCGCGACTATGGCGGCGCGCTGGGCATCGCCTTCCAGCTCATCGATGACGCGCTCGACTACGCCGCGGACGAGCAGGCGCTGGGCAAGACCGTCGGCGATGACTTCCGGGAGGGAAAGATCACCCTGCCCGTCATGCTGGCCTTCGCCCGCGGCGACGCGGCGGAGCAGTCCTTCTGGCGCCGCACCATTGAGGAGCGCGCGCAGGAGGAGGAAGACCTCGCCCACGCCCAGGCGCTGATGGCCCGCCACGGCGCGGTGGCCGACACGGTGGCGCGCGCGGCCGGCTATGGCGACCGCGCGCGGGCGGCCCTGGACGTCTTTCCCGACAGCGAGGCACGGCGTGCGCTGCTCGGCATCGTGGATTTCTGCATCGCACGTGCACGCTGATCGCTGAGCGCGGCCGGGTCTTGCGCGAGCGTCGCGCAGCGGCTTAGTTGCTGCTTCGTCACGAGAAGGGCGGTGCAGATGTCCGACAACAAAGGCGATGACTTCAGCTCGGGCCAATCCTCAGGCGGATGGGGGGACCAGAAGTCCTCCGACGACCAGGGCTGGTCCAAGACCATCGAGGATGGCGGCGCGAAGGGCTTCTCCGACAGCGGCAGCGGCTTCGCCGATAGCGTCACGGAGACCACGACCCGGGGCTGGTTCAGCCGTATCGGCGGCGCCTTCACCGGCCTTCTCATCGGGCTCATCCTTATCCCCGGCGCCTGCTGGCTGCTGTTCTGGAACGAGGGCCGCGCCGTCCACACCGCCCGCGCGCTGAGCGAGGGCGCGGGCAGCGTCGTCACCGTTGCCGCCGACCGCCCGGACGCGGCGCGCGAGGGCCGCCTGGTCCATGTCACCGGCCCGCTCTCCAGCACCGCGACGCTGACGGATGGGGATACCGGCGTCACCGTGCAGGGCGCGGTCGCGCTGCGCCGGCATGTCGAGATGTACCAGTGGCGCGAGACGAGCAGCAGCAACACCACGACCAATCTCGGCGGCAGCCAGACCACGCAGACGACCTACAGCTACAACCGGGTCTGGTCCGACACGGCGATTGATTCCGGCCGCTTCCGCCAACCGGGGGGTCACGCAAACCCCTCCATGCCGCTGGCGGGGCGCAGTATCGTCGCCCCCGAGGCGCGACTCGGCGGCTTCCGCCTGGCTGAGCCGCAGCTGCGCCTGCTGCCGGCCAATGAGGCGCTGCCGGTGGACGCCGCCACCCTGCGTCCCGTCGCCGGGCGCCGCACGCAATCCTCGGGGCAGGGGATCTATGTCGGCGGCGATCCGTCCAGCCCCTCCATCGGCGACCTGCGCATCACCTACCAGGTCGCGCGCCCGGCCACCGTGAGCGTCATCGCGCGCCAGGTCGGCGAAGGCTTCGCACCCTACACGACCAGCAATGGCGAGACGCTGCAGTTGGTGAGCGCGGGCACCAAGACCGCGCCGGAAATGATCCAGGCCGCGGAGGCGGAGAACGCCATCCTCACCTGGATCCTGCGCGCGGTGGGCGTGCTGCTGGTCTTCGTCGGCTTCGCGCTGATCTTCCAGCCGATCCGCGTCATGGCGGATGTGGTGCCGATCTTCGGGTCCATCGTGGGCTTCGGCACGGGGCTGCTGGCCGGCGTGCTGACGCTGATCGTGGCGCCCGTGGTGATCGCGGTGGCCTGGTTCGCCTATCGCCCGGTCATGGCCGCGATCGTGCTGGCGGTGGGTGCGGCACTGGCCTTCGGCCTGTCGAAGCTGCGCCGGGCGCGCCGGCCGGCAGGCGCGGTCCCGGCGATGCCGGCGCGCTGAGCGCGCCTAGCCGCGCGCGAGCAGGGCGCGGGATTTCGCGATGACGGCCAGCGCCTCGGGCGTCAGGTCGTAATCGGCCAGGGCCGAGGGCGCGGCCCAGGCCACATCCAGCACGTCATCGGCCGCCAACGCGGTGCCCGCGCGCCAGCGGCCGGCATAGTCGATGATGGTGTAGTGGAACTGCGCGCGGCCCAGCTCGTCGCGCGTGATGGCGTCGATGACGTCGGCCAGGATGAGCGGCCCCGCCTGGATGCCGGTTTCCTCAAGCAATTCGCGCCGTGCCGCAGCCTCGGCCGTCTCGCCCAGATGCTGGGCGCCGCCCGGCAGGGACCAGGCGCCCGCGCGGGGTGGCTTGGCGCGGCGGACCAGCAGCACGCGGTCAGCATCGAAGATCACGCAGCCGATTCCGACCCAGGGGCGGGTCGGGTGGTCGCGGCGCTCATCGCCGGGCGGCGGCTCGGGCGCGGGGGTCATCGCGGGATCAGCGCCGATGCATGAGCCGTCGCCGGGGACTGCCCTCGAAAACGCACCAGGCGCGCGGCCCGGATCGCCCCCGGCCGCGGCGAACGAGCCGTTCCCGGCGGCAGGCCTCGCATCATTGCGGTGCGCGCGCGGGCGCCGAGGTCTCGGGGGCTGGCGCTTCGCCGGCCGGTGCCTCGGCACCAGGTGCGGCTTCCGGCGCCGGCTCCTCGGCGCGGCGGAGGTCGGCCAGCAGCGGCACGAAGGCCTTCTCCTTCCACTGCCCGACCTGGAAGGCCCAGCCGCGCCAGCGGGCGTTCAGCCGGCTCGCCTCGTCATCACCCTCGGCGGCGAGGCGGGCCCAGATTGCCTCCCCCTCGCGCGAGACTCGCACGACGATGGTGAGGTTGTCGGTCAAGGTGAAGCGCGCCTCGCCCACATCATCGCCATGCGCGACGGTGTCGGGCGTGACGTCGAGGAAGGTGAGGCTTTCGAAGGCGCGGCCGATCTCGTCGAGGCTGGTCTCATCCAGCGGCGGGGTCTCGGCGGGGTTGGTGACGCGCAGTGGCGCGTCCACTTCCCCCGCACGGGCCAGTTCCAGCAGCGGCTCGTCGGCGCGGCGGATGGCGACGCGCAGCACGCGGTCGCGCGGGATGGCCGCGATGCCGCGATCGATCCAGAGGCCCGCATCGCCATCGATGGGCAGCCGCCCCTCCGCGAGCCAGGCCTGGTTCTCGCCGGCGCGGCGGATGAAGGCGGCCTCGGGCACGTTGCCCTGGGTGCGCACACGCCGCCGTCCGATGACGAGTTCCGCGATGGGCGCGCCCTGCGCATTGAGCACGCGCAGCAGCGCGGCGGTGGACCCCGGCTGGGTCGGATCGTTCACGCCGAGCCGTTCGAGCAGTTCCGGGTTCGCCGTGCGCGGCTCGGTCAGGCGCAGTTCGGTGAGGCCGGTGAGAAGTTCGCGGATGCGTTCGGGCCGTGCGGGGTAGTTGCCGCGTTCGGGCAGCACCCAGGTCTCGCCCACGCGCTGGACCACCAGGCTGTCGGCGTTGCGAGTCACCTCGATGCGCGCCGCCCCTTGCAGCCGCTGCGGCAGCCCGGGGAAGGCGAGCTCCGCACTGCCGGCCGGCGGCGGCGGCGCGGTGTTCGGCTTGAGCACGAGCGCCGCCCCGATCACCACAATCGCCGCCCCAGCGAGCATCATCAGGCTGCGTTGATTCATGGGTAAAGGCCCTTTGTACACCGGGTCCAGGGGCCCGCAGGCTCCTGGTGGGGGAGTTTGAGGGGGCAACGCCCCCTCATGCTTGTCTTCAGGCCCGCGCCGCAGCCCGACGCCTGGAGCGCAGCACCCCAAGCACGATCGCGAACAGCGTCAGCAGCAACGGCACCAGCGCGATGTTCACCGCGCGGAGCAGGCTTTCGAGCGACTCGATATCCCGCCGCAGCTCCAGCTGCACGCCGCGCAGCTCGCGCCGGGTGGCGACGATATCGGCCCGCGCGCGGTCGATCTCGGCGCGCTGCTCGGGGGTGATGACGGCGCTGCCACCGCGCTCGCCGCCGAGCTGGCCCTGGCGCAGTTCGCGCAGCCGGCGCTCGGTTTCTTCCAGGCGGGTTTGCAGGGTGCGTTCGGTCTGGCGGAAGCGCGTCTCGGCCTCGCGGCGGAGGTCGTCGACCATGGCGAAGGGCCGCAGGCTCTCGCCGCGCGAGCGCAGCGAGACCAGCGCATCGCCACCGGCCAGCGTGTCCGCAACGTTCGCGATGAAAGCACCGTTGTCGGAGATGGGCGTGGCCACGGGCTGGCCGAAGAAATCCTGAACGCGGACCCAGAAGCGGTCCTCCAGCAGGTCCGTATCGTGGATGACGACCAGGTTGGCCGGCCCGTCGGACGTCGCGCGGTGGGCGGGCATGTCGGCGGGGCGTTCGGCATCCTCGGGCGCGGTGGCGCCGAAGGCGGAGGGCAGGGTGCCGCGGATGCGCGCGGCGATCACGTGGCGCTCGCCATCGGGGCGGAAGGCGGCAAGGAGTGCTGCCGGGTTGGGCTCGCGGCGGATCGACGCGGCATCGACCAGCATGGACCGTTCGGAGGAGGCGAGCAGGGGGATGAACTCGATGGTCGCACCCTCCCGCCGGCGGAGTTCGCCGGCCGACGCCACCGTCACCTGGTTCAGCTCGGCGGTCGCGACCTCGCCCTTGTTGATGCTGTCGGCCTGGAGGTTGAACCAGGCCGTGTAGTCCACCGCCTGCACGCGGTCATTCTGCCCCGCGCGCACGCGCCAGGCACCGCGAAGGTCGAGCACGACACGGTCGGCCGGCGCCTCAACGCCCCAGGCGTTGAGCAGCCGGTCGAGCGAGGATGCGGTCGCCGTCGGCGGCGCACCGCCGGCGGAGGGGCGCGAGGCCTGGCCCTCGGAATGCGGGTCGAGCAGCACGATCAGCTTGCCACCGCGCATGACGAACTGGTCGACGGCGTATTGCGTCGGCGCGGGCAGGTTCTGCGGATGCGCGAGGAGCAGGATCTGCACGTCGGCGTCGATCTGGCGGACATCGGTCGCGATGTCGCGCAGCGTGAAGAACTGGCGCAGTTGCTGCATGATGGCGAAGGGCTGGCCGGCAGCACCCGGCGGCATGCCCTGCATCTGGCGCATCATCATCATCCGCGGATCGCCGTTGAGCGGCAGCGACGTCATCACCCCGATGGTGGGGCGACGCGGGTTGGACAGCTCATAGACAAGCCGCGTGAGATCGTATTCGAGGAACCGTTCCCGCTCGGGCTGAAAGAAGGGGATGTTGCGCTCATCGTCGAGCAGGTTTGTCCCCGCCAGGCCGAAATAGACCTGCTCGCCGGACTGGTCGATCGGCACGCCCTGCAGCCCATAGGCCAGCGCGCGGTCCTCGGTCTCCGAGAAGGGCTCGGGGTCGTGGAATTCGAGGCGGATGCGGCCGTTGGACAGCGAGGCGTATTCCTCGAGCATGGCGCGCACGCGCTCGGCGTAGGCGCCATAGACCGGCACCGTCGCACCCAGGCGGCGCGCGTAGTACAGCCGCAGCGTGATCGGCTCGGACAGCCCCGCGAGGATGGACCGCGTTCCGGACGCCAGCGTGTAGAGCCGCTGCTGCGTGAGGTCGATCCGCGCACGCGGCAGCAGCCGGTCGGCCAGCAGGTTCACGCCGATGGCCAGGACGAGTGCCGCGATGACGCCGAGGGTGGAGAAGGCGATGCGCTTCCGCGCCGGGGTGGCGATGGTGGTGCTCATGGTCAGTCGGCCTTGCGGTGGTCGAGCACGACGGCGTTGAGGAACAGGAAGAACAGGATGAAGGACGCGAAGTAGACGATGTCGCGCAAGGCAATGATGCCGCGCGCGAAGCCGTTGAAGCGCTCGGTCAGCGAGAGGCCACGCGCGACCTCGGCCAGCAGCGGGACGCGCTGGCTCAGGAAATCCGTCACGATCGGGCTGCCCGCGGCCGCGAAGACGAAGCACACCGCGACGGCGAGCACGAAGGCGATCACCTGGTTCTTGGTCGCCGCCGAAAGGGCCGCACCGATCGCGAGATACGCGCCGGCCATCATCAGGCAGCCGACATAGCCCGACAGCGCCACGCCATTATCGGGATTGCCGAGCAGGTTGATCGTCACCCACAGCGGGAAGGTCAGAGCGAGCGCCACTGCGCAGAAGGCCCAGGCCGCGAGGAACTTGCCCACCACCGCCTGCCATTGCGTGATCGGCAGGGTCAGCAGCAGCTCGATGGTGCCGAGCCGCCGTTCCTCCGCCCAAAGGCGCATGGTCAGCGCGGGGACGAGGAACAGGAACAGCCAGGGCACGAAGTTGAAGAAGGGCGCCAGATCCGCCTGCCCGCGCGCGAAGAACCCGCCCAGCGTGAAGGTCAGCGCGCCCGAGAGCACCAGGAAGATGACGATGAACACATAGGCCACCGGGGTGGCGAAATAGCCGGCCAGTTCGCGCCGGGCGACGATCAGGGTCGGGCTCATCAGGCGGCCTCTCGCGGGGCGAGGGTGAGGTCGCGGAACACCTGCTCCAGCGTCTGCCCGGGCCTGGTCAGCGCGGCCGGCGGGCTGTCCGCCAGGACCTTCCCCCGCGCGATGATGATGGCGCGCGTGCACACCGCGGCCACCTCCTCGAGAATATGCGTCGAGATGATGATGGCCTTGTCCGGCGCCATGCGCTGGATCAGGTCGCGCACCTCATGCTTCTGGTTCGGGTCCAGGCCGTCGGTCGGTTCGTCGAGGACGAGGACCGGCGGATCATGCAACAGCGCCTGGGCCAGGCCGACGCGGCGCTTGAAGCCCTTGGACAGCGTCTCGATCGGCTGCAGCCGTACGCCTTCGAGCTGCGTCTGCCCCATCGCGATGGCGAGCTTCTCGTCGAGCACGCGTCCCGAAAAGCCGCGGATACGCCCGCAGAAGGCGAGGAAATCCGTCACGGTCATTTCCGGGTAGGTCGGCGCGCCCTCGGGCAGGAAGCCCATCGCGCGCTTTGCCTGGACCGGCTGCTCGCCGATGTCGAAGCCGGCGATGCGCGCGGTGCCGGAGGTGGGGGTCACAAATCCCGCCAGCATCTTCATCGTGGTGGATTTTCCGGCGCCATTGGGGCCCAGGAACCCCAGGACCTCGCCCTTGGCGACGGTGAAGGAGACATCGTCCACGGCGGTGAAGGCGCCGAAGCGACGGGTCAGGCGCTCGATCTCGATCAGAGCCGGCAAGGGCGGGTAACTCCCCCAGATATGCGTGCGGTGCAGGGTTTGGAGCCGTATCGAGCGAGATGCAAGTGTGTGTGCCCTCAGGTGCCGGGCGCCGCGCTCGCGAAAAGCGCGTCCAGCTTTAATGTGCCCTCAAGCGCAGGGCGCCGCGTTCCGCGGCTTGGCTCGCCGCACTTGCGGCGTTCGCCCATTTGGGCTCGCAGTGCGCGCGCGAGACTCGCGTGCACCGATGGCGGGCTCTCAGGCGGCGGCATTCGACCTCGTGACCCGCGGTGCAGGCCGAGGGGCTGTCAGATCAGCTTCGCCTCGAACGGCGGGACGTAGTCCGGCGCCTCGAACTCCACCACCCACAAATCCGGGTCGCGCTCCACCTGGCGGCCGATGTAGGCGTCTGCCTCGCGCTCCGGCACAGGGGCGGGGCCGGTGCCGCGCATCCAGATCAGGCGTCCCTCGCCGTCCCGCGCCTGGGCGAGCACCACGACGCCCTGCCGGCCGAGCAGCGCGCACAGCACGCCGCCTGCATCCGCATCGCCCTTGCGGATGACCGTCGCCGGTCGCCCGGCAATGTCCGACATGCGGGTCGCCATCGAGACCCAGAGGCCTGCCTTCACGCGCGCTTCCATGCCGGGCACATGCGCGCCGGGCCGCGGCGGCGCAAGCCCCCTTGCGGCCAGGCGGCCGCCGCGCGAGATAGCCGGCACAGATCGAGGGTTCGGCGATGGCGGACATCAAGAAGCTCACCGAAGGCCAGCGCGCCTATGAGGCAAAGCGCGCGGCCAAGGCCGGCATGAGCCTGGACAAGTGGCTGGCCGGCAAGGAAAAGCGCGAGCGTGCCGATGAGGAAGCCGCCGCCCGCGCCGCCCGCTCCGCGACCGAGGAAGTGAAGCCCAAGAAGACCGGCTTTTTCTCCCGCTTGATGGAGAAGGCGAACAAGCCGCTTTAACGACTTCGGGAACCATGTCACCGTTCCGGATAAGGAACGGAGGCCGGACGTGAAGAATTTATCGAAGCTTTCCAGGTCGGGTCGGCGGCAGGTCCTGGCCGGGGCGGCTGCGCTGCTCGCCGCACCCGCACTGGCGCAGACCGCAGCGGCCGCCGCCAAGGTCGAGCGCCTCAATGCACTAGGGGTGCGTGCCGGCGGGCAGCCATTGACCGCCGAGACGCTGTCACAGCAAACCCTGATCACCATCTCCGGCCCCCAGGCCGCCATGATGACCGATGCGGACATGGCCCTGCTGGCCGAGCTGCCGCGGCTGACCGGGCTGACGCTGAGCGGGCTGACCCAGGTCACCCCGGCCGGTTACGTCCATCTGGTCCGGTTGCCGGTGCTGGCGACGCTGGCGCTGGGGAATTCGCAGATCGACGCCGCGAGGATGGCCGCGCTCGCCGGTGCGCCTGCACTGGCCAATCTGTATCTGCTCGGCAACCCGACTCTCAACGACGCGGCGATGCCGGCGATCGCGGCTCACCAGCGTCTCGTGAACCTGACGATCGGGAGCACGGCGGTGACGGATGCCGGGCTGGCGGCGCTCGCCGGGCATCCGGCGCTGTCGATGCTGACGCTGAGCGGGCTACGCGGCGTGACGGATGCGGGCATGGCGGCGCTCGCGCGACTCTCCCGCCTGCGCTCGCTGTCGCTCAACAACACCGCCGTCGCCGGGCCCGGGCTTGCGGAGCTTGCGGCGATCCCGGGCTTGCGCCTGCTCGGGCTGAGCCAGACCAATGTCGATGACGGCGCCATGGCCCATGTGGCGAAGCTGACCGCGCTCAACACGCTGTACCTTGCCGGCGCGCGGGCGGTGACCGATGCCGGCATCGGCGCGCTGGCGCCCCTCGTCGAGCTGACGGGGCTGGATTTGAACAGCACGCGGGTGAGCGATGTCGCGCTCGCGACGGTGGAGCGGATGACGAAGATGCAGACGCTATTCCTGAATATGACCGGCGTGACGGATGCGGGCATGGTGTCGTTGGCCGGGCTGCCGCTCACGCTCCTGACCATCGCCCAGACGGCGGTGGGCGATGCCGGGCTGCTCGCCCTGGCTCGTATCGGCACCCTGTTTTCCATCGTCGCGGCCCGCAGCCGGGCGACGGCCGCGGGCGTGTCCGCGGCGCTCGAAGTGCCGGGGCGGAACCCGCAGCTGCGCATCACCATCTGAGCGGGTCAGAGCATCCGCAGCAGGGTGCCGTCCCGGCGGATCGCGTGGTGGAACACCGCCGCGCCGATATGGGTAGCCAGCAGGAAGGCGGTGAAATACCCGCCGATCATGTGAATGGTGCCGAAGATCTTTCCCAGCGTCTCATGCGTGTCCATGAACTTCGGCAGGTCGATGAAGCCCAGATAGGCCGTGGCGCCCTGCTGCGGGAAGCCGAAGGCATTCGTCGCGAGGAAGCCCATCACCGGCTGGATGATCAGCATCGCATACAGCGCGTGATGCACCGCGTTCGAGGCGCGGCGCATCACCGCCGGCAAATGCGCGGGCAGTGCTGGCGGCGGGCTGATCCGGCGCCAGAGCAGCCGCAGGATCGCCACGAACAGGATCGTCAGCCCGGCCGATTCATGGATGGCATAGGCGGCATACTTATAGGCGTTCTCGTCCCGCTCGGTGATGTACTTCAGCAGGAAGCCGGCTGGCAGCGCGATCGCCATAAGCACCACCGTCGTCCAGTGGAACAGCTTCGCCAGCGCGTTGTACTGGCCATCGGGGTGCAGCGCGTCCGTGCCGCGCACCGGTGTGGCCAGGCTCGTATCCATGCGCGCTCTCCTTTGCTGGGCGGACATCGGTGACTATGGCATAGCCTGCCGCCATGATCGCTGCCCATGCGGATTGGAGCACGGATCCGCGCAAGCGGTGGATGACGATCGCACGCCGCACGCCCGGCGGCTGGCAGGCCGCCGCACCGCGCCCCGTGGGCGACCCCGCCGCGATGCTGTCCGGCCTGCTCGCGGACGGCGAGCCGGTTGCCCTCGGCCTCGACGTTCCTTTGGGCTTGCCGCGCGACTATGCCGCACTCGCGGGCATCGCGAGCTTTCCCGCCTTCCTGCGCGGCCTCGCGGCGCAACCAGGCTTCTTCGCGGTGAACGAGGCACTGGGCACCGTCGCACTTGGCCGCCCCTTCTACCCACAGCGCGGCGTGCGCGGCATGACGCGCGCGGCCCATGCCGAAGCCCTCGGCCTCACTGGTGCAGCCGGCCTCAGCCGCTGGTGCGACCGCGCGACGGCCGAGCGCCCAGCCGGCGCACCGGTGTTCTGGACACTCGGCGCCAACCAGTCCGGCAAGGCCGCCATCGCCGCCTGGCGCGACTGGCTGGCGCCCGCGCTCGCGTCC
>JAZKFA010000301.1:24928-27524 GCA_040386655.1 Pseudomonadota bacterium
CGGCGCGCCGGCCCGAGCCGAAGACGCACGAGGTGGCGCAGGCGCTCTTCGACGAGCACCTCGACCTCGCCGCCATCCGCAAGGCGCTCGGGCAGCCGCTGCGATCGCCCGACACCCATCCGCCTCTGGCCGTTCGAGGGTGGGCTGCACGCGCTGCTCGCGCCCGGTTGCGCCGTGCTGGCCGAGGTCTATCCGGCCGAGGCGCTGCGTCACTGCGGGCTGCGCATGGGCGGCAGCAAGCGCGTCCAGGCCGACCGCGCCGCCATCGCAGAACCCATCCTCGCCGCCATGGCCGCGCGCTTCGTGGCGGGCGACCCGGCGCTGGTCGCCGCTATCAGCGACGGCTTCGGGCGCGATGCCGCCGGCGAGGACCGCTTCGACTCGCTCATCGGCCTGCTCGGCCTCATCGGCGTGCTGGATGGCGCGCGCCCCGACTTCGTCCCCGACGACCCCGCGATCACAGCGGTGGAGGGCTGGGTGCTCGGCCAATCCGCGCTGCCGCGGGCGGGCCTGACCTAAGCCTTTCGAATGCCGAGATCCTGCGCGAAGCGCAGCAGGTAGCCGTCGGGATCCTGGACCACGAATTCACGCGCGCCCACGAACTCCGCGCCCCGGCGGTACCATGCATCCGCGATCGGCCGGAACAGAGGCCAGGATGCGGCGTCGAGGCGCGCGGCGATGGCGCCGACGTCGGGCACGCTGATCTGCAGGTTTATCCCCCGTCCGAAGGGCTTTTCGAGCGGCCCCGTCATCCAGGCGCCGCCATGCTCGATCATCAGGTGGGCCGCGCCCAGCGTGAGATAAGCGAAAGGACGTTCCGGCCGGTCGTACAGGACGGCGAAGCCGAGCATCTCGCGATAGAAGTGCAGGCTGCGCGCGAAGTCGGAGACCTCGATCTCCGGCACTAGCGCGACCGCTTCGGGCGGAACGGCAGGGGATGCAGGGCTCGGCGGCATGATCGGACCTTTGGTTCGCGGAATCCAGGCTGCACCTTTGCCACGCGAGCCATAAGGGGCAGAGTGGGCGGAACAAAACCGTGGAACCGCACACATGCATATCGGCCGCTTCCCCCGCATCCGCCTCGGCCATTCCAACACGCCGCTGGAGTTCATGCCGCGCCTGACCGCGGCGCTCGGCGGACCGGACATCTGGATCAAGCGCGACGACTGCACCGGCCTCGCCACAGGGGGCAACAAGACCCGCAAGCTGGAATTCCTGATGGCTGAGGCTGTGGCCCAGGGTGCGGACACCGTGCTGACCCAGGGAGCTGTGCAGTCAAACCACGCGCGCCAGACGGCGGCCGCCGCGGCCAAGCTCGGCATGGGCTGCGAGCTGCTGTTCGAAAACCGGGTGCAGGACGCCGACGCCAACTACATGACCGGCGGCAACGTCTTCCTCGACACCCTGTACCGCGCCAAGACCCGCCACTATCCCGGCGGCACCGACATGAACGCCGCCCTCGCGCAGGTGGCCGAGGAACTCACCCAGTCCGGCAAGAAGGTCTACGTGATCCCCGGCGGTGGCTCGAACCCGGTCGGTGCCCTGGGCTACGTGCTGTGCGCGACCGAGATCGCGCAGCAGGCGAATGAGATGGGCATCGCCGTGGACTACGTGGTGCACGCGACGGGGTCCGCCGGCACCCAGGCCGGGCTGGTGGCGGGGCTCGCCGGCTTCCGCTCGGGCATCAAGGTGCACGGCTTCGGCGTGCGCGCACCGAAGGAGACGCAGGAAGCCAACGTCTTCAAGCTCACCGAGAAGGTGTGCGACCTGCTCGGCATCCCCGGCGCGGTGCAGCGCGAAGATGTGGTGGCGGACTGCAACTACGTCGGCGCTGGCTACGGCATTCCGACGCCGGGCATGATCGAGGCGGTGCGCCTGGTCGCGGAAACCGAGGCGGTGCTGCTCGACCCCGTCTATTCGGGCAAGGGCATGGCCGGCCTGATCGACTATTGCCGGCGCGGGATCTGGAAGAAGGGGCAGACCATCGTCTTCCTGCATACCGGCGGGCAGGCCGGGCTGTTCGCCTACCAGCACACCTTCGAAACCGCAGCATAAGCGGCAGAATCTGCGCCGGTCGCCGTCTCCGGCGGCTGGCGCAACTCAGCTGCGGACTTGTGCCTCAGGCTTATCGACCAGCTTTTCCACGAGCCGCCGCAGCTCCAACGGCGTCGTGAAGCCGGCGACCACCTCATGATAGCCAATACCCGCCCGGCGAAGCGCTTCCTTCTTCACCGCATCCCGCGCAGCCGCGGTGCCCTGGTAGTGCGCGCCGCCTTGGTACTCGATGGCGTGGCGTGGCTGACACTCCCCATCGACCAGGAGCAGGTCGACCCGTTTCGAATTGATGCAGCTCTGCGCCACAGGGTCCCTGGAGCGGAGGATTTCCCCGACCGAGACTTGAGCCATGACATGCCAGGCGGGATTGCAGGCAATCACGGCGCGGTCCAGCTCCTCGAAGACGCGGGCTTCGCTCTTGTTCAGGAGCGGCTGGCATACGAAATCCGCGCCCATCACGATACGAAGCTGATCAGCAGCGTCCACAGGCCTGGCGTGCGCGTCTGCCGGCCTGGCGTGCACCTGGCTGCGAATACCATGC
>JAZKFA010000302.1:0-26904 GCA_040386655.1 Pseudomonadota bacterium
CGGGCATGCTGGCGGCGTAGTCGGCGCTGTTGAGATAGGCGAGCGGCATGTCCATGCGCGCGATCAGGGCTTGGTGCTCGGGATCGATCAGCGCGCGGTGCAGCGCATCGTGCAGCACGCGCACCACGCCGGGATCCATCCGCTTCGGCCCAACAAGGCCGTAGGGCGACACGTGCGCGATGTTGATGCCGCATTCGCGCAGCGTGGGCACGTCGGGGAAGCGCCGGATGCGCTCCTCGCCGAATGAGGCGAGGAGGCGCAGCTGGCCGCTCTGCACCATCTCCGCCCAGAGCGTGGAGGATGCCACCGCATCGAGGTTGCCGCCGAGCAGCGCCTGCACGTCGTCCCCGCCGCCACGGAAGGGCACATGAACCCAGTCGAGCCCCGCAATGCGCGCGGTCTGTTCCATCGTGATGTGCTGCGTGGTGCCGACGCCGGCGGTGCCGTAGCTGACTTTGCCAGGGTTCGCCTTCACATGGTCGGCGAATTGCTGCCAGGTCTGCCAGGGCGAATCCGGCCGCACCACGACGCCATAGGAATAGCCCACCAGGCGGATGACGAAGGTGAAGTCGCGCAGCAAATCATAGGGCGGGCGCTGCATCATGAACGGCACGCGCATCGCCGAGTTGTGCATCTGCGTCAGGACGTAGCCATCGCCCTGCGCTTCGTTCGCGAGAAGCTGCGCGCCGAGGATGCCACTCGCCCCCGCCCGGTTCTCGATGATCACCGGCTGCCCCAGGTGGCGCGTCGCGATCTGTGCCAGGCCGCGCAGCTGAATGTCGGCTGCCGCACTCGCGAGCCAGGGCACGATCAGGCGGATCGGGCGCGAGGGGAATTCCCGCTGCGCGAGCGCCGGCATCGCGAGCGTGGCGCCGGCGGCACCTGCCAGGAGACTGCGCCGCAGAATGGGAAGGGTCATGGCGAGGGTTCCTGTTGCAGTTGTCAGTCGAGGCTGATGTTCAGCGGCTCGATCACCGAGCGCCATTCGGCCGTCTCCGTCGCGATGAGGGAGGCAAAGTCTTCGGGCGTGTTGTGCACCACCTGCTGCCCCGTCGCGCCGATCGCCTCGCGGTAGCCGGGGTCGGCGCTGATCTTCGCGATGGCCTGGGACAGGCGCTCGATGATCGGCGCGGGCGTTCCGGTGGGCGCGACCATGCCGAACCACCCCTGAAAGGCCATCGACGCGTAGCCGAGCTCGCGGAAGGTCGGCACGTCCGGCAGCGCCGCCCATCGCTCGGGGCTGCTGACGGCGACGATGCGGACGCGGCCGTCGCGGTGATACGGCATCACGGCGGGGACGGATTCGAAGGTCATGGGAATGCGCCCCGCCAGCATGTCCACCAGCGTCGGCGCGAAGCCGCGATAGGGGATGGAGGTCAGCCGCAGCCCATGCGTCATGAACAGCCGCTCACCCATCAGATGGCCCGAGCTGCCGATGCCGGTATGCGCATAGACGAACTCGGAAGGCGCGCGCTTAATCCGCTCCACGATGTCAGCGAAGCCTCCCTGAACCGAGGCGTTCACCACGCAGGCCATGGGAAACCGCGTGAGCTGCGAGATCGGCGCGAAGTCCGAGATCTGGAACGGCAATCGCCGCGTCAGCAGCGGCAGCAGCACGAAGGTGGTCGACCCCGAGACAAACAGCGTGTAGCCGTCCGGCCGCGCACGCGCGACGTACTCGGCGCCGATGGCGGTATTGGCACCGGTGCGGTTGTCGACCGGCATCTGCTGGCCAAGCTCGGCCGTCAGCCGTTGCGTCGCGGCACGCGCGGTGACGTCCGTCCCGCCGCCGGCGGCATAGGGCACGACCACGCGGATGGGTCGGTCCGGATAACCTTGCTGTGCACGTGCCGGGCCGACAGCCAGGGGCGTCGCGCCCAGTGCCTGCAGCAGGGTCCGTCGCAAAATGGCGTTGTTCATCTTGGCTTTCTCCCTTCGTGCCCCTCAGGGCATCTGCAGCCCGCCATTCACCTCGATCACCTGGCCCGTGATGAAGCCCGCCATCTCGTTCGAGGCGAGGAACAGGTAGGCGCCGACGCACTCGTCGACCGTGCCGATCCGGCGCATCGGGGTCAGCTTGATCGCACCCTCCAGCTGATGCACGGGCATGGTCTTCAGTCGGTCCGGCTTCCCGATCACGCCGGGTGCGACGGCATTCACGCGGATGCGGTGGCGCGCGACCTCCTTCGCCAAGCCGCGCGTAAAGTTGGATACGAAGGCCTTCGACGCCGCGTAGAGCGTGGACTGGCTGCCGCCGCCGTTGCGTGCAGCAAGAGATGTGGTCGAGATGATGACCCCGCCGCCGCCGGCATCCATCAGCGGAATCGCCGCGCGCGAGCAGGCGAAGACCGAGCGGGCGTTGAGATTGACGATGTCGTCGTACAACCCGTCATCGATGTCGCGCAGCGGATGGCGCTTCACCACGCCGCCGGCATTGTTCACCAGCACGTCCAGCCCGCCGAGTGCGGCATGCGCCTCGTTCACAAGCCGCGTGCAGGCCTCGACGGACCGCACATCGGCCTGCAGCACGATGGCGTGGCCGCCGGCCGCGGTTATCTCGGCGACAACGGCCTCGGCCGCCGTGCGGCTCGCGTTGCAATGCACCGCGACGCGCGCGCCCTGGGCGGCAAACCCCTTCGCGACCGCCGCGCCGATGCCGGTCGAAGCCCCGGTGACGAGGACCGCCTTCCCCTCAAGATCCGTGATGCGCATCGTCGCGTCTTCCTTCTTGTTTTTCAGGGGTGCTGCCAGCCCGGCGGCAAGGCGCCGAGCCAGCGGTTGGCCTCGCCTTGCCAATGCGCCGCGCCATCGAGCCCCACGGCCCAGCCGGCGCCCACGCCCTGCACCTCCAGGCCATCCTCGGACCGGGCGCGGTAGCAGACGTGGTGATGGCCATGGATGATGAGCTTGGCGCCCATGGCGCGCGCCAGTTCGTCCAGCATCGCGAAGCCCTGCGGATGGCTCGACGGCGCCTCATGCGTGACGAGGATATCGGCGCGCTGCGCGGCGAGCGCGTCGTAATCCTCGGGCCAGATCGCCATGGCCGCGAGTGCCGCGGCCATGGCCGCGCGCTGCTTCTCCGTCCAGTCGGCGCCGAGCGTCGCGACGTCGTCCGCCAGTTCTGCGCGGCCCTGCAGCCGGCGCTCGAAGGGCGGTTCCCAGACGCGGCGGCGGAAGGTGCCGCCGAGCCCCGCGACCCGCACGCCGCCGATCTCCATCACGCGCGCATTCAACGCGCCGTCGCGCGTGCGCGGGTTGCGTTCGGCATGGGTGAGGTTCGCCCACATCTCCGGGCCGCCATCATAGTCGTGGTTGCCCCAGATCCAGTGCACGGCGGTGCCGGCGTCGAGCAGGGGGGCGGCGACCTGGTCGAGCGGTTCATGGCATTCCATGTCGCCCATCAGCACGGCGGCTACGGGCGGCCGCGGCAGCCGCGCCAGGCCGCGCACGACATGGTGCCACTGGCGATGGACGTCGCCGATGAAGACGAGATCGGCACCCATCTCAGATCACGCCTTCCTCCGCGAGGGCGGCGACCTCGGCGGCGGAATAGCCGAGCAGTTCGCCCAGCAGCCGCGCATTATCCTCGCCATAGCCGGGCGCGCCGCGGTCGATGATGCCGCCGCTATAGGGCGGCGTGGCGGCGAGCTTCATCGGCAGTTCCGTCACCGGCCAGCGGCCGATCTTGGTGCCCGTCACCTCGGTGAACCAGTTCAGTGCTGCGAGCTGCGGGTCGTGCTCGCAGCGATCCTCGGCATTTTGGCAGACACCGGCGGCAACACCGGCGGATTGCAGCGCCTGCATGCAGGCGTAGGCGTCCTGCTCGCGCGTCCATTCGGTGATGGCGGCGTCCAGCGCATCCTGGTGCGCGAGGCGGCTTTCCAGGGTCCGGAAACGCGGGTCGCTGGCCCATCCGAACTGCCCGGCCACGCGCACGAGCGCCTGCCACTCCGCCTCGTCGAAGGCCGCGATGGCGATCCAGCGATCGGATCCGGCGCAACGATAGGCGCCGTGCGGCGCCGCCGGCTTGTAGGGCGAGCGGTTGCCGATGCGCGACCACACGCGCCCATTGGCGGACCAGTCGAGCACCGGCACGCCGCCCAGGAAGATCCCGGACTCGCATTGCGAGCTGTCGATCCACTGGCCCTGTCCGGTGCGGTCACGGTGATACAGCGCGCCCATGATCGCGGTCGCGAAGCTGTACGCCCCCATCCAGTCGAGAAAGGAATAGCCCCAGCCCGCGGGCATCGCCGGTTCCGGCATGCCCGACATCTCGGACGTGCCGGCGAAGGCCGCCGCCACCGGCCCGATGGTGCGGAACCGGCCATAGGTGCCGATGCCGCCCATGCCGGATTGCTGCACGTAGATGACGTCCGGCCGCAGCAGCTGCAGCGCGTCATACCCGAGGCCAAGCCGCTGCAGCACACCGGGCGAAAAACCCTCAGCCACCACATCGGACTGCGCGATCAGCCGGCGCGCGATGTCCTTGCCCTTGGGGTGGCGGATGTTCAGCGACAGCCCGCTCTTGCCGGAATTCTTGTTGTTGAATTGCCCGCCCATGTCGGAATCCGTCACGCCCTTGAGCGGGCCGGTCGCCACGCGCCGCGCTTCGCGTCCGCCGACCGGCGACATGGCGGCCAGGCGCGTGTCCGGGTTGTCCTTCCATTCCACCTTGATGACGTCGGCGCCGAGTGCAGCCGCGAAGCGTGTGCCGCCGGCGGAGGCGAGGAACCAGGAGAAGTCGAAGATGCGCACGCCCTGCAACGGAAACGGCTTGTTCCAGCCCGACAGCTTCGCCGGCGCCGTGGCGCGCGGTCTCGCCGGCTGCGTCAGAGGGGCGCGCGGCTTCACGCTTCCCATGATGGTGGCGGTATCCTCGCCAAGCTGCGGCGCGCGGCGGCCGGCTTGCCAGGCGGTCTCGGTCGAGAGCCAGCGGCTCACCGGGTAATGGAAGCTGCGGCCATGCTCGGGGTGCTCGATCTCGGCGAAGGTGCCGCGCGCCTGCCAATGCGCGTCCGCGACATTCTCATGCGGCTTGCGCAGCGGCGCCCAGAGCAGCCCGGCATCCTGCGCGTCGCGCCAGGGCATGGAATCGTAGCGGTGCGCGCGAATGAAGCGCTGAACGATATCCAGCACATGCGCCTTGCCCTCGTCATTGGCACCCGAGCCCGGGACGTTGCGCGCCTTGGTGTCCGCCTCCGGCGCCGGCATGGCGAGATCGGCCTGCATCCCGTAGCGCGTGAGGAACGGGATCAAATTCGTCTGGTCGCGCACGGATACGCCGGTGGCGATGTACCAGCGCCCATCCTTGGTGTGCCCGATGGAGGGCACATGCGTCGGCTTCTCGATCGCGTGGCGGCAGGTCTGGCGATACAGCGGCGCGTGCCGCATCACCCACGACATGACGTCGAGCTCGGTGTTCTTCGACACCGCCTCATGGATCGCGACGGAGATGTCCTGGCCCTCGCCGCTGTGCAGGCGATGCACCAGCGCCGCGATGATGCCGACCACCGCCTGGTCGCCCGCGATGTGATAGGCGTGCCAGAGCTGCGGCGCGATCGGGGGCATATCGTAGTGCAGCGCCGGATCGGGGTCGTAGCCGCAATTCATCATGATGCCGCCGAGGGCCAGGTGCACCAGGTCCGACCCCCTGTGGTCCTTCCACGGGCCCTCGTCCCCGAACGGCGTGATGCGCGCGACGATCAGCCCTGAAGCCAGCGCAGCGATGCCCTGCGGCGCGACGCCGAGCGCCTTGGCAAGCCTGCCGCCGCTCGCATCGATCAGAATGTCGGCCGAGGCCAGCAGCCGCCTGAAATCCGCGACACCGTCGGCCGTCTCGAGGTCCATCGTGACCGAACGCTTGCCGCGATTGTAGTTCCAGAAATGCAGCGAGCGTTCCGGCCCCGGCTGCTCTTCCAGGAAGGGACCGATGTGGCGCGTCGGCGATCCACCCTTCGGCTCCACCTTGATGATCTCGGCGCCGAGGCCGGCGAGCGTGAGGCCCACATACTCGCCGGTCTCGTCGGCAACCTCGATGACGCGGAGCCCTTCGAGCATCCCCGGCAGGTGGCCGGCATCCTGGCGTGGCAGCGGCGTCTTGGCTTGGCTCATGGCGATGTGTCCTTGCGGAAGTCGGGCGGCGACGCGGTCGTGCCACGCACCATCAGTTCGAGGGGGAGTTCAGCGGGCAGTGCGAAGTCGTCGCCGTGGATGCGCGCGAGCAGGTATTCGGCGGCCAGCGTGCCGATGCCGTGCTTGGGCGTTCGCACCGTGGTAAGGCCAGGGCTCAGGTTGGCCGCGATCTCCAGGTCGCCGACGCCGACGATGGACAGCTCCCGCGGCACCGCGATGCCCTGCGCCTGCGCCTCGAGCAGCAGCCCCAATGCGACGATGTCGTTGTTGGCCACCAGCGCGGTCGGCATCGGCCCGCGCTGCTGCATGGTGCGGAACGCCTCGCGGACTGACTCGATCCGATAATCGGCGAAGACGACGCGGCCTTCCTTGAGCGGAATGCCATGGCGCTGCAGTGCTGCCCGCATGCCCACGATGCGCGCGCGCACGCGGTCGTTATTCTCGGTATGCCCGGCGACCATGCCGATGTCCCGGTGACCAAGTGCCACCAGGTGATCCACCACCATCCGCGCGAGCGACGCATTGTCGTAGCCGATGGTGGGGAAGGCGCTGTCCTTCGCCGGCGCCCAGGTCTGGACGAAGGGCACCTCGGACGCATCGAGCAGCGCGAACAGCCGCGGGTCATGCGTGACGCCCACCAGCATCAGTCCGTCGACGCCGCGCTCGATCATCGTGCGCGCGCTGCGGTACTCGGCCTCCTGGTCATAGTCGAAGGCGGCGAGCAGCATGGTGTAGCGCTCGCTCTCCAGCCGGCGCTGGAAGGCGCCGATGGCGTCGGAGAAGATCGTATTGGCGAAGGTGGGCACCAGCGCGCCGAGTGCGTGCGACCGGCGCGAAGCGAGCGCCCGCGCCGCGCCATGCGCGACATAGCCCAGGGCCTGCGCGGCAGTGTCCACCTTCGCACGCAGCGCATCGCTGACCAGTCCCGGATTGTTCAGCGCGCGCGACACCGTGGCGGCCGAGACATTCGCCGCGCGCGCGACCTCCTCGATCCGCACCTTGGCACGTGGAGGGGTGGCGGCGCGGGTCATGCGGGCGAGGGTGCCCGCAGGTGGCAGGCAACGGCGTGGCCGGAGGCGTCGGCCACCAGCGGCGGCTCCGCCTCGCGGCAGAGCGGCACCGCGATGGGGCAGCGCGTGTGGAAGCGGCAGCCGGGTGGCGGGTTGATCGGGCTGGGCACGTCGCCCTTCAGCACCAACCGCTTGCGGCGCAGGCGCGGGTGGGAGACCGGTACGGCGGCGAGCAGCGCCTCCGTGTATGGGTGCCGCGGCGTGTCGAACAGCGAAGCGCGAGGCGCGAGCTCCACGATCTTGCCGAGGTACATCACCGCGACGCGATGGCTGATGTGCTCGACCACGCCAAGATCATGCGCGACGAAGAGGTAGCTGAGCTTCAGCTCTTCCTGCAGGTCCACCATGAGGTTGATGACCTGCGCCTGCACCGAGACATCGAGGGCGGAGACCGGCTCGTCCCCGATGATGATGCTCGGCCCGAGCGCCAGCGCGCGTGCGATGCCCAGGCGCTGGCGCTGACCGCCGGAGAATTCATGCGGGTAGTTCCGCCGCTGATCCGGCCGCAGGCCGACGCGGGCGAACAGCGCCTCAACCTTCTCGCGCTGCTCGGCGCGGGTGCCGATGCCGAAGTTCACCAGCGGTTCCTGCACGATGTCGCCCGCCGTCATGCGCGGGTTCAGGGAGGAGTAGGGGTCCTGGAAGATCACCTGCATGCGGCGGCGCTTCGCGATCATGCCCGCCCGGTCCAACGCGGTGATGTCCTCGCCCTCCAGTGTAATCCGCCCTGCGGTTGGCTCCACCAGCCGCAGCACGGCCTTGCCCACGGTGGATTTGCCGCAACCGCTCTCGCCCACCAGGCCAAGGGTTTCCCCTGGCGCGATGGCGAAGCTGACGCCGTCCACCGCGCGCACATGCGCCACCGTGCGGCCGAGCAGCCCGCCACGGATGGGGTAGTGCTTCACCAGATTCGCAACATCGAGGATGGGCGCCTGCGTCATGACGCGCCCCCCGCCGTGACCCAGCAGGCGGCCGCATGGGTGCCGCCCACGCCGACCAAAGGCGGCGCCTCCACATGGCATCGATCGATGGCGGAGGGGCAGCGCGGCGCGAAGGCGCAGCCCCGCGGGCGCGCATTCAACGCGGGCACGACGCCGGGGATTTCGTTGAGCCGCCCGCGATGGCCCTCGCCGCCGCCCAGATGCGGCATCGCCGCCATCAACCCGCGCGTATAGGGGTGCGTCGGCGCGTCGAAGATCTCGGTGACGCTGCCTTCCTCGACCTTGTGGCCGGCATACATCACCAGCACGCGCTCGGCCATTTCCGCGACCACGCCAAGGTCGTGCGTGATGAGAATGACCGCCGTGCCCGTCTCGGTCTGCAGGTCGCGCACGAGGTCGAGGATCTGCGCCTGGATGGTGACGTCCAGCGCCGTCGTCGGCTCGTCGGCGAGCAGCACGCGCGGGCGGCAGACCAGCGCCATCGCGATCATCACGCGCTGCCGCATGCCGCCCGAGAGCTGGTGCGGGTATTCCTGCAGCCGCCGCTCCGGCTCGGGGATTCGCACCTGGTTCAGCATCTCCAGCGCGCGGCCCATGCAGGCCGTCCAGTCGAGCCCCTCATGGACCATCACCGTCTCGGCGATCTGGCGGCCGATAGTGAGCACGGGATTCAGACTGCTCATCGGCTCCTGGAAGATCATAGAGATGGCGCGGCCTCGGATCTCGCGCATGGCAGCATCGCTGATCTGCGCCAGGTCCTGGCCGTCGAGCAGCACGCGGCCCGCGCCGATGCGCCCGTAGGGCCGTGGCAGCAGCCGTAGGATGGACAGTGCGGTGAGGCTCTTCCCGCAGCCGGATTCGCCCACGATGCACAGCGTCTCCCCGCGCCGCACGGTGAAGGACAGGTCGTCCACCGCGACGCTCGGCGGCCCTTCGCCGGTGGCGAACTCCGTGCGCAGCCCTTCGACGACCAGGACCGGTGCCTCAGCGTCCATCACAGCCGCCGCGCCAGGCGCGGGTCGAGCATGTCGCGCAGCCCGTCGCCGAGGATGTTGATCGACAGCACCATCAGCCCCAGGAACACGCTCGGGAACAGGATGTTCCAGAAGGCGATCTGCACGTAGAGCCGGCCCTCGGCGATGATGTTCCCCCAACTCGGTACCTCCGGCGGCGTCCCGACGCCGAGGAAGCTGAGATAGGATTCCACCAGCACCGCTGACGCCGCGATGTAGGTCGCCTGCACGATCAGCGGCGCGAGCGTGTTGGGCAGGATGTGCTTGAGCATCAGCCGCGGGAAGCGCGTGCCGATTGCGGTCGCCGCCTCGATGTAGACCTGCTCGCGCACGGTCAGCACCACCGCGCGCACCAGCCGAACCACGCGCGGGATCTCGGGGATGGTGATGGCGACGATCACCACCCAGACGCTGGCGCGCGTCAGCGACATCAGCGCGATTGCGAGCAGGATGCCCGGGATCGCCATCAGCCCATCCATGATGCGCATCAGGATTGCGTCGGCGAGGCGGAAATATCCGGCAATGACGCCGATCACCAGCCCCAGCACCGTGCTTGCGGTGGCGACCGCGATGCCGATGAGCAGCGAGATGCGTCCGCCATGCAGGGTGCGGCTGAACATGTCGCGGCCGAATGAGTCCGTGCCGAACCAGTATTCCTCATTGGGTGGCTGCAGCCGGTCGACGACGTTCATCTCGAAGGGGTCGTGCGCCGCGATCCATGGCGCGCCGAGTGCGCTCGCCACCAGCAGCACCAGTAGCAGCGCGCCAAGCGCGGGCAGCGGGTAGCGCCGGATGCGGCGCATCAGGGTGGGGCGCCTGCGCGGCTGCACGGCGACCGCCGCATCGGCCACGGCAACAGAGTTCGCGGCCATCAGAAACGGATCCTCGGGTCGAGCAGCGGGTAGGCGAGGTCGATCGCCAGGTTCACGAAGACATAGACGGCGGCAATCACCAGGATGACACCCTGGATGACGGGATAGTCCCGCTGCAGCACCGCCTCGATGGTCAGGCGGCCAATCCCCGGTATTGCGAAAACGCTTTCGGTCACGACCACGCCGCCGATGAGCAGCGCGAGGCCGGTGCCGATGGTGGTGACGATGGGCACCGATGCATTCTTCAGCGCATGCAGCAGCAGCACGCGCGGCTCGGCCAGGCCCTTCGCGCGCGCGGTGCGGATGAAGTCCTCGCTCAGCGTCTCCAGCATCGTGGCCCGCGTGATCCGCGCGAGCAGCGCGCTGTAGACCAGCCCCAGCGCGATGGTGGGCAGCACCAGGTGCATCGCGAAGCCCAGCGGGTCATCGGCGAGACTGACAAATCCCTGCACCGGCAGCCATTCAAGCGAGAGCGAGAACCCGATCACCAGCCCATACCCGATGAGGAACACCGGCACGGAGAAGGCCACAACGGACAGCGCCATGATCGTCTGGTCCACCCAGGACCCCGCCCGCCACGCCGCGAGCACGCCCGTGGGGATCGCGATCATCATCGCGAAGACCATGGTGGTGACGGAGAGTGCCAGCGTCGGCTCCACGCGTTCCATGATCAGGCCGAACACCGGGCGCGCCAGATAGATGGAATTGCCGAGGTCACCGCTCAGCAATTGGCCCAGCCACAGCACGAATTGCTGCAGCAGCGGTCGGTCGAGGCCGAGCTGCGCGCGGATCATCGCGATGTCGTCACCGGTCGCATTGTCCCCGGCGATGATCGCGGCTGGATCGCCGGGGCTGAGCCGCAGCATCAGGAAGACGATGATGGCCACGACGCACAACACCGGCACCGTCGCGAGGACGCGGCGGATGACATAGGACCACATCGTTCAGCGCTTCTCGATGTTCCAGTAGACCGGCAGCCCGGCCGGTACGATGCCATGAACATTGGCGCGCACCGCGATCGGCTGGGTGTACTGGCCGAACGGGATGTAGGGCAGCGTTTCCCAGGCACGGCGATGGATGCGCTCCAGGATCGGGCGGCGTGCGGCCGGGTCGCTTTCGCGCGCCCATTCCGCGACCATGGCGTCGAGTTCCATGTCGCAGGCCCAGCCTGGATTGGCCCTCTCGCAGCGCGAGTTGAACCACGTATTGGATACCGGCGCGGCCGTATCCGGCCCGCCATGGGTGGTGATGAACAAATGGTAGCCGCCCTGGTCGGGCGGGCTGCGGTTGGCGCGCCGCGAGAGCAGCGTGCTCCAGTCCATCGCCTGCACATCGACGTTGACGCCGGCGCGGCGCAGGCTCTGGATCAGCACCGCGGTCGCGGCATTGTATTGTGCACGGTCGGTCGGCTGCATGACGACGATGCGTTCGCCATTGTAGCCCGCCTCGCGCAGCAGCTCACGCGCGCGTTCCACATTGGGCTGCCTGAACGGCTCGCTACCGACGGCGATGTCATTGGATGAGCCGCACTGGAAGAAGGCGCCGCAAAATGCCTGGTACAGGCGCGGGTTGCCGACCACCACGCGCATGTAGTCTTCCTGCCGCACCAGATGCGCGATCGCCTGGCGCGCGCGCGGGTCGTTGAAGGGCGGGTACAGGTGGTTCGGCCGGATCAGCCCCTGTGTACCCAGCGGGTCGATGTTGACGATTCGGACATTGCGGTTGCGCTCGAGGCTGGTGATGAAGTCGAGCGGCGGCGCCTCGTAGTAGTCGATCTCACCGGCGTTCAGCGCAGCCAGGGCGGTGTTCTGGTCAGGGATGTAGAGCCACTCGATCCGCTCCATCAGCGCGCGCTTACCGCCGGACATGTAGTCGGCCGGTTCCGCGCGCGGCACGTAGTCCGGGTTGCGGCGATAGACCACGCGGTTGCCCGGGCGCCACTCGTCGCGCACGAAGATGAAGGGACCGGAGCCCATCGTCTCCGTGATCTGCGTGCTCGAAGGGGTGTTCGCGATGCGCTCGGGCATGATGAAGGCCGGGTTCGACGCCTTTCCCAGGGTCTCGATCACCAGGCCCCAGCGCTCGCGCAGGCGGATCTCGAAGGTGCGCTCATCCACCGCCTCGATGCCGCTGGTCACCGAGCCCATGCGCTGGCCCATGGAGTCGCGCGTCATCCACCGGCGCAGCGAGGCCACCGCATCCTGCGCGCGCACCGGGCTGCCATCATGGAAACGCAGTCCCTCGCGCAGGCGGATGCGGTAGAGGAGGCCATTCTCCAGAACCTCATGCCCCTCGGCCATCTGCGGCTGCGGCTCGAAGCGGGAATTCATCCCGTAAAGCGTGTCGTAGATCAGGTAGCCGTGGCGGTTGGTGATGAAGGCCGTCGTCCAGACCGGATCGAGGATCTGGAGGTTGGCATGCACCACCACGCGCAGGGTCGTGGCCCTGTCCTGCGCCACGGCGATGCCCGGCGCGATCAGCGCCAGGGCCAGCGCGGCCATCCGGAGTATGCGTCGCATCATTTCATTCCTCCCGTTAGCGGCCTTGGGCGCTTGACGCGCCTTCGATGGCCGGATCAGCCGCGCATGCGGAATTTCGGCAGTGTCAGCTCGTCATCGACCTTCTCGAAGACCGCCTCGACCTCAGCGCCGATGACGATGTCCTCCGGCTCCACGCCGACGAGGTTGCTGACCAGCATCGGCCCTTCCTCAAGCCCGACGAGGCAGACGAGGTAGGGCAGGTCCGAGCGGAAACTGTCCCAGTAGGCGCGGTGGAACCGCACCCAGGAGAGCAACGTGCCGCGGCCGGACACCTGCACCCAGGACTGGTCCTCGGACAGGCACTTCGGACACACAGGCGAGCCCGGGAAATGGCCGTCCCCGCAGGCGGCGCAGGTCTGGATGGAGAGCTTGCCGGCGCGCGCGTTGTCCCAGAAGCCGCGGCTGACGGTGTCGATCTTGGGGCGTGGCTTGGCGATCGTGGCTTGCATAGGACGACCCTCAACCTGGCGTGTAGATGATGGAGCGGGAGCAGGGCGTCGCGCCGCAGTACTGGACCACCTGCGCGTTGGGCACCTGACGGTCCTCGCATTCGCCGCGGATCTGGCGCACCGCCTCGATGTTGAGTGCCCAGCCCTGCATGTAGGAGTTGGACAGGTGCCCGCCATCGGTGTTGGTCGGCAGCTTGCCGCCCAGCTTGAGCGTGCCGCCCTCGACGAAGCTGCCGGCCTCGCCCTGCTTGCAGAAGCCCAGCCCCTCGAGGCTGAACAGCACGGTCGGGCTGAAATTGTCGTAGCACATCAGCGCATCGACATCCGCGGTGCCAACGCCCGCCATGCCATAGGCCTGAGCGGCGACGTCCTGCATCTCGTCATGCCAGAAGTTCAGGTCGAAATTGCCGATGGAGCCGGTGGTGAAGGCCTCCCGCGCGCCGATGCCCGAGATCATCACGGGCTTCTTCTTCAGGTCCCGCGCGCGCTCCTTGGTGGTCAGGATGATGCAGACCGCGCCGTCATTGATGAGGCAGTAGTCGAGCAGGCGCAGGGGTTCGGTGATTGGGCGCGCGGCCTCATGGTCATCGATGGTGATGGGCTGCTTCATCACGGCCGCCGGGTTCAGGCAGGCGTGATGGCGGAATGCGACGGAGACCTCGGCGAGCTGGCGCGTGGTGGTGCCGTACAGGGCGCGGTGGCGCTGGAACATCATGGCATGTGCCGCACCGGGCGAGGTGAAGCCCCAGGGGTCCCAGACGCCCGGGCTCTCCTCGCCGCCATAGTTCACCCGCCGCGAGCGACCGATATTGGCGTAGATGAGGGCAGCGTAGTCGCACAGCCCGGCGTCGAGCGCGGCGGCCGCCTCGATGATCGCCATCCCCGACATGCGGCCATGCGGCGGCATCTGGATGGTCCATCGCGGGTTGAGGCCTAGGATCTCGCCCATGCGGGCGTAATGCGGCACGCGGCAGACCAGCAGGCCGTCGATCTTGTCCTTCTCGACTCCGCAATCCTCGACCGCGTTGCGGAAGGCGCGCGCGCCCAGGCCGTAATCATCGATCTCGGGGAAGTTGCCGTAGGGCGTGTTGCCTACACCCACGATCGCGATGCGATCCTTCAGCTTGTGGAATTCGTTCATCCATGGTGACCCCGGCGACGGTCGTGTTCGACCATGTTTGTTTCCTCCTGCAGGCAAGCGGCTTACGAAGAAAGCGCTTTCACAGAGCCTATGCGGCAACTGGGCAGGTGCCTAGGGCCAATTTTTGGGCCCTTATTCGGGATATCGGAGGCGGCGAAGGGGTCATAACCCGCGCGCAGAGCACAGGACAGGCCTCCTGACGTCCAGGTGCCGGCAGGCGCAGAAACAACAAAGGCGACAGCGATCGCCTCTTGCTGCACCGCCATAAACACACGTAATGGTTGTCGTGACTGTGCTTGACCCTTAGAAAAGTTGTATCACGTGGCGGGCGCTATACGTTCCGATACTGATATATTCGTTCTCGGCGACAATCTCGCGCGGGCTGAGGATTTAGCCGGCTACCTGACCGCCAATGGCTGCCGGGCCAACGCGTTCGGCGACAAGCAGGCCATGCTGTCCCGCATGCAGGACCATACGCCAGACCTGGTGCTACTCCAGGCGGCGGCCGGGTCTCCTGCCACGCTGATCGCCACGCTGTCCGGCATCCGCGCGCGCGCCTTGGTCCCCTGCATCATCCATGCGCAGGAACCCGATCATGTCGCGCAGCGCGTCCATGGGCTGGAGAACGGCTTCGACGACTGGATCTCCGCCACCACCGCCCGACGCGAAGTCCTGGCACGCATCCGGGCGGTCCTTCGCCGGAGCCCGCCGAACCCCCGGTCGCAAGTCACCAGCAAGCCGTTGCCGCGCCCCACGCCCACTCGGATCCCGCCTCGCCACTGGCACCTGTCCTCGGAGCGGCGTGAGCTCTTTGCGCCCGGCGGGGCCGCCTGCCTGCTCACATCGGCCGAGTTCGACCTGCTGCGTGCGCTGGTGCGGACCCCGGGGATTCCCGTCGAGCGGGAGGTGCTGTCGAAAGCCGTCTTCCGCCGTCCCTGGAACCCGGAGGACCGGGGCATCGACAACCTCGTCGCGCGGCTGCGGCGCAAGCTGGCAGCCCATTCGCAGAACAGCAGCCTGATCAAACCCGTGCGCGGCGTAGGGTATCTCTTCACGCATTTTTGAGAATGCCTGCTCGCGTTTTTGTCATGCTGCATTGCGAGTTTTGAGACGTGTGTCGAAAAGTGTATTACAACCTGAACGGGTCTTCGGCAGTGCAGCAACAATCTGATACGGTCCACTTGGTTAACGGCTTTCCTCAACCAAGTAGGAATATTCACACATGCTGGAATTCGCTTCGACCCCTGGTGGCGGCGCCGCATGGTACGGCACACAAGGTGCAGACACCGTCATCGGCGACCAACTTCCCGGCTTCACCTTTGACAATCTGATCGCGACCTTCGGCGGCAAGGACTTCATCCAGGCCGGCAAAGGGGATGACATCGTCTTCGCCGGCAAGGGCGATGACATTGTCTTCGGTGGCAGCGGCAATGATCTGATCTTTGGAGAGGACGGGAAAGACTTCCTGGTCGGCGACACCGGCGACGACGTGATTGACGGCGGCAAGAGCGATGACTTCATCGATGGCGGCGTGGGCGCGGACCGCCTGCTCGGCGGCGACGGCAACGACATCATCGCCGGCGCAAGCGGCAACGACGCTATCCTGGCCGGCCGCGGCGATGACCTGGTCGATGCGGGCTCGGGCAGCGACGTGGTCACCGCCGGCGACGGCGCGGACACCATCTTCGGCGGCACCGGCGACGACCGCCTGTTCGGCGATGGCGGCCACGACCTGATCGCCGGCGGCAGCGGCAACGACTTCATCAGCGGCGGCCAGGGCCACGACACCCTGATCGGCGGCAGCGGCGAGGATGCGTTCTACTTCGCCTCGGGCTTCGGCAAGGACGTCGTTCTCGACTTCACCCCGGGTTCAGACGTGCTCGAGATCGCCGCGAACATCAACGGCCTGAACCTGACGACCACGGCGGATCTGGCGAGCCATGTCAGCGAGGATGGCAGCGGGGCGATCATCACGCTCGGCGGCAGCTCCATCAAGCTGGTCGGCGTCACCGCCGAGGACCTGCTCGACAACCTGGCCGCCTACGTGAAAATCGTTTGAGCGAGGCGGTCACCACGCAGGACGCGCAGGCGGCACCACTCCGCCCGCAGGATGCCGGGCCGGCGGGGGTGCGCCTCTGGCGCCTTCCCGCCGGGCTGCTGCTCGTGGAGTCACCGCCGGTCGTGGATGCCCCCAACGGGGATTTGCGGCTGGACGGCGCCCTGGCCGACCCGCCGCGCTGCACCATCATGCTCGGCGCAGGGGCGGCGCTTCGCCGGCTGCTGGTGCTGCGCCTGCCTGAGCCATCACCCAGCCTGGTATCGCTCGATGGCCTGGCGGCGGCACCGATGGACCTGGCCCATCCGCCCGAAGCCTTCGCGCGGATGCACGAGGATGAATGTGTGGCGGAACAGGCGCGCCTGCTCCGCTTCCTTGTCGAGACCTGCGGCCCGATCTTTCGCGTTGCCCGCAATCCGGCGTTCGCGCATCTGGTGCTGCGCCTGGCCCAGGGCATCGCAAAGCGGCAGGGCGCCGGCGTGCCCGCCGCGCAACCGCTGACCCGGCCCGGCACGCCGGCACTGTCGATGTGGCAGGTGCCAAACGCCCCGGGCCCTGGCCTGTGGCATCTTCTGTCGGCCAGCGGGGCGGAGCGCATCGCAGCCCCGCTCGGCGGGATCCTGATGCTGGAAGGCCGCCACGCGGCCCGGCGGGCCACCTTCCTGCTGCCGCCCCCCGGGCCTGACGGTGCCGCGCGCCCACCCCTGCGCCTGGCGAATTCAGCGCCCGCGCTGCCAAACCTTCTGGAGGCGGGTGCCGTCACAGGCCCGGCCGAACGCGCCGTCTCGCGCGCCCTTTCGCGCCGCATCGAAGCGCGGCCCGAGGACCCGCTCGCGGCGCGACTGCTGCGCGATCGGCGCCTGCTCTCCCGCCCCGCCGAGGTGCGGCGCCTGGATGACCCCTCCCGCCCGATCGGCGGCGCGCTGGAGCTGGCGGTGTCCGATTGCGGCGGCGGCGTCGTCATCGCCGGCTGGCTGCGCGACCCGCTCGGCATGGTCAGCGGCGGGCTCGCGCTGCGCGACCTTATGACAGGGCAGACCATCCCGGTTCCCACGCAGGTCCTGCATCGCACCGCGCGCGCGGACCTCGCCGCATCCTTCGGCAAGGCGCTGCATGGCGATGGCGGGGCGCTGCCGGGCTTCCTCGCGCATCTTCCCGGCGCGGACGCCCTGACCGGCGGTCCGGTCGGCCAGTGGGGGCTGGACCTCCGGCTCGCTTCAGGCGAGGCGATCGCGCTCACCGCGCCGCCGGGGTTGCTGCCGCCGGCGCAGGCCCGCGCCATGGTGCTGCGCGCCGTCCATCCGCAGGGGCTCTCGACGCCGATCCTGGATGATTGCCTCACGCCCGCCGTCGCGCGTCTGCAGCGCGCGAGCCTCGCGCGGCTGACCGCGCCGGAGATCATCCGCATCGGCGCCCCACCGGCGCGCGCGCCGGTGGGCATCGTCATCCCACTCTATCGCAACCTGCGCTTCCTGCCCTTCCAGGTCGCGTCCTTCGCCTCCGACGCCGGGCTGCGCAAGGCGGCCGAGATCATCTACGTGCTCGATTCCCCCGAGCAACGCGACGTGGTCGAGCACATGCTGCGCGGCCTGCACGCAATCCATGGAATGCCAATGACGCTCGTCGTCATGGCCGCGAATGCGGGCTACGCAAGCGCGTCGAACGCCGGCGCCGCGGCGGCCCATGCGGCTGCGAAGCACCTGCTGATGCTGAATTCGGACGTGATCCCGGCCGCGCCCGGCTGGCTCGCGGCCATGCTCGCGCCGATGCGGCGGGACCCGCGCGTGCTCGCCACCGGACCCAAGCTGCTGTTCGAGGATGGATCGGTGCAGCATGCCGGGCTGTTCTTCGCCCGCCACGGCGCCGATGGAGACTGGCTCAACGGGCATTACGGCAAGGGCATGCCGCGCCGGCACCAGGATGTGCTGCGCGCCCGGTCGGTGCCCGGCGTGACCGGCGCGGCGCTGCTGGTCCGCCGCGACGCCTTCGCTGACGTCGGCGGCTTCTGCACGGACTACGTCATCGGCGACTACGAGGATTCCGACCTGTGCCTTCGCTTGCGCGCACTGGGCGGCGACATCCGCTACGTCCCCGGCGCCGAGCTGTACCACTTCGAGCGGCAGTCCATCGCCAGCCACGCCGGCTACGCGCAGACGCTCGCCTGCGCGCATAACCGCCGTCTGCATCACCGCCGCTGGGATACCGCCATTGAGGCGCTGATGGCCGGCTTCCGGGCACCCCGCTCGTGAGCGAAAACCTGCGCATCCTGATGCTCGCCCATAACCACCCGGCGCTGCAGCCGGGCGGCACCGAGACCATCGCGCGCAACCTCTTCCGCACCCTGCGAGACACCCTCCCCGGTATCGAGGGCCTGTTCCTCGCGGCCACCACCGGTGCCCAGCGCGAACCCAAGCCTGGCACGCTGTTGCAGGCGGCACCGGGCCGGCATGCCGATGAAGCGCTGATGTGGCTGCCGCATTTCGACCGCTTCTTTCTCAGCCAGGCCGACACCCAGGGGCTGAGGATGGCGTTCGGCCCGCTGATCGACAGCATGAAGCCAGACATCATCCACATTCATCACCCACTGCAATTCGGGCTGGAGACCATCGCGCTGCTGCGCCGTCTTGCCCCGCGCCGGACGAAGCTGGTCCTCACCCTCCACGATTATTTCGCCATCTGCCCGCGCGAGGGCCAGCTGCTGCGCGCCGATGGCCGGCTGTGTTCCGGCCCGACGCTGGATGGCTGCCACAACTGCATCCCCCAACGTCCGGCGAGCGACTTCATGCTGCGCCAGCTCGCCATCACGCAGGCGGCGTCGCTTGTAGATGCGTTGGTCTCGCCAAGCCATTTCCTGCGCGACCGCTTCGTCGATGCGGGCTGGGATCCGGCTGCAATCAGCGTGCTGCCCAATGCCGTCGACATCGGGGGCCCGCCCACCCCGCACCGCGCCTTGCCCGATGGCGGGCGGCGCGACCGCTTCGGCTTCTTCGGCCACGTCAATCGCTTCAAGGGCAGCCTGGTTGCGCTCGATGCCTCCGCGCGGCTCTCGGCCGAGGGCGTGGCGCATGGCCTCGCCTTGCACGGGGGCGCCGCGCATCAGTCCGAGGCGTTCATGACGGAATTCCAGGCGGCGCTGGCCGCGGCACCCGCCGCACGGCACCACGGCATCTATGACGCGGCGGAACTGCCGCGCCGCATCGCCGCGGTGGACTGGGTCGTCGTCCCTTCCATCTGGTTCGAGAACGCGCCGCTCGTGGCGCTTGAGGCGCACCGCCATGGCCGCCCGGTGATATCGGGCGATGCCGGCGGCATGGCCGAGCTGGTAACCGATGGCGTCGACGGGCTGCACGCACCGATCGGCGATCCCGAGGGCTGGGCCGCCATCATGCGCCGCGCTGTCGAGGAACCGGGCCTGTGGGACCGCCTGGTGCGCGGCATTCGCCCGCCGCTGGGCCTCGATGCGATGGCGCAGCAGCACCTCGACCTCTATCGCGCCCTGCTAGGCCGGCGCCAGGCCGCGCGCCCCGTGCCGCGCACCGCCCGCCAGATGCAACCGGAGGCCGCATGAACACCCCGGTTCAGGCTACCGCGCCGAGCCCCTCCGAGATCCAGGGCGTGGTCGACAACATCGCCGCCGGCCGCGTCTACGGCTGGGCCTGGAACCCCTCCCGGCCGGAGGAGCGCGTCGCCATCGAGCTGCGCCTGGGCCAGAAGACGGTCGCGCAGACCATCGCCGCGCAGGAGCGTGCCGACCTGAAGGGCGCCGGCGTCGGCGATGGCTGCCACGCCTTCGAACTCCGCCTCACGCCCGAGCTGGTCGAGCCCCGGGCCGAGATCTTCATCGTCGCGCGCTCGGCCGATGGGCTTGAGGTGCCCTTGCCCATCCTCGGCGCAAGACGGCCGCTGGCGCTGGTGCCCTCCGCGCCCGGCGGGCAGAACGCGCAATCGCTCGTGCGCTCGGTGCAGGCGTTGGCCGGCGCACAGCGCGACCTGTCCGAGAAGCTAGCCTCCCTGGCCGTACGTGTGCCGGAGGCGACCGCCACTGCCGATGAATTGGCTGCGCGCATCGCCACGCTGGAAGGCTGGTGCCTGCGCATCGATGAGCGGCTGGCGGCGCTGCCGGCACCGGCGCCCGCGGCAGCGACCCGGCGGCGGCTGGACCCCTGGCAGCTGGTGCTCGCCGGCGTTGCGATCTCTGCGGTGGCTGGCGCCGTTATCCTGGCGTGGGTCGGCGCGTTCCCCGGCGGGGTGCGGTAGCGGGATGGCCGACGGCGTCACCCTCACCAAGCTGCGGGAGCAGACGAAGGCCGCCATCCAGCTGGCGCTGCTGGTCGGCGCCTGCGCGACGCTGCTCACCTTCGCGGTCATCTGGGTCAAGCTCGAGGTGTTCCGCCTGGTCGTCCCGACCGGTTCCATCCCCACCGCGCTTGGGCTGGGGCTGGGCTTCCTGATCGTGGCCGGGTTGCTGGTGCTGTTCGACCATCTGCGCGACCTCGCACTGCTTGCGGCCGGCAATCGCCTCGCGCGCGCCGTCTCCGGCCCCGTGATCCTCGCCGCGGCCGCGCGCGCAGGAGAGCCCGCTGCGGCCAGCGGCGCGCTGCTCGCGGATGTGGAGGAGGTGCGCCGGGCCGTCGCCGGCCCGCTCTGCACCGCATTGCTCGATGCCGCGCTGGTGCCGGCCGCACTCCTCGCGCTGTGGTGGCTGCACGCATGGTTCGCCGCCCTCGCGGTGGTGAGCTGCGCCCTGGCCGCGGGCGCGAGCCTGCTGGCTGAGGGCCGCGCGCGCAGCAGCCTGGCGGCTTCCAACGCCATCGCCGCGCGCTCGGCCGGCGGCGTGGCGGATGCGATGCGTTGCGCCGAGGCGGTCGAGGCGATGGGAATGCGCACCGCACTCGAGCGCCGCTGGCGCGCGGATATGCGGCAGTCCGGCGCAAGCATGCGCGCGGCGCAGGAGCTGGGCCGGCGGCTCAGCGCCTCGGCCACGACGCTGCAGGGTCTCGCGGCCGGCGGTGCCATGCTGGTGGGCGCGCTGCTCAGCCAGCGCGGAGAGGAACTGGGCGTCGGGCTGATGGCCGCGATGCTGCTGACCGGGCGGGTGATCGAGCCCTTCGCGCGGCTGGGCAGCTCCGTGCAGGATTGGGGCGGTGCCTCGGCAGCCTGGGCACGGGTAAAGCACAGCATCGTGCAGGCCGCGGAGGGCGACCAGCCGGGAACGGCCTTCGCCTGCCCGGAGGGGCGGCTGGTGCTGGACCGCCTGACCTACCTGCACCCCGGCACGCCGCGCCCGCTGCTGCGCGAGGTGGAGCTGGCAGTCTCGCCCGGTGAGGTGGTCGCCATCATCGGCCCGCCCGGCAGCGGCAAGACCACGCTGCTGCGGCTGATGCTGGGCATGGTCCCCCCGACCGCGGGCGGTGTCTTCCTCGATGGCCACGCGACCGCGCAGTGGGACCGCGAGGATCTCGCGCGGCACATCGGCTACCTGCCGCAGGATCCGGATCTCGGCGACGGCACCATCGCGGAGGCGATCGCGCGCCTGGCCGTGTCACCCGACATGGCGGCCGTGCTGCGCGCCGCGCGCCGCGCCGGTGTGGATCGCATGATCGCCGGCCTGCCGCTGGGTTACGCCACCCCCGTCGCCGGCGAGGCCGGACTGTCGATGGGCCAGCGCCAGCGCGTGGCGCTCGCTCGCGCGCTGTATGGCGACCCGCGACTTGTGCTGCTGGATGAACCGACGGCCTGGCTGGATGCCGAGGGCGAGGCGGCTGTCGAGGCGCTGCTGGCGCGCCTGCGTGCGGACGGCGTGGGCGTGGTGCTCAGCTCGCACCGGCGCGGCGTCGTCGCGGCGGCCGACCGGGTGCTGGTGATGGGCTCGGCCGGCACCCTGCGCGAGGCCGCGCCGGCGCGGAGCGAGCCCGCGAGCGTCGTTGCCATCGACGCGAAGGCATCGGCATGAGCGTGGGGCGTTCCCTCACCGGGCAGGCCGGGCTCGTGGCGATCAGCCTCGGCCTATCGGTCGGCGTGCAATGCGCGCTGCTCGCCTCCCCGCTGCTGACCATGCACGTCTTCGACGGCGTGCTGCAGAGCCGCAACGACGACACGCTGCTGGCGCTCTCGCTGGGCTTCGTGCTGATGGTCTCGCTCGGCGGCGTGCTGCGCTACCTGCGCGCGCGCCTGGTCGCGACTGCCACTGAAAGCGCGGGGCTGCGCCTGCAATCGGGCGCGCTCGGCGCCTCCGTGCGCGGCGCCCTGGCGGGGGATCGGGCCCGCGGCCTCGCGGCACTCGGCGATGTCTCGGAGGTGCGGCGCATGCTCGGTGGCGCCGTCGCGTCGGATCTGCTGGACCTGCTGACCTTACCGGCCGTCATCGCCTTCCTGTTCCTGCTGCACCCGCTCTATGGCTGGACGGCACTGACCGGCTGCCTCCTGCTCGCGGGCCTCGGCGCCCTGGCGGACCGCACGACGCGTGCGCTGGTGCGCTCCGCCATGGCCGAGCAGGCGCGCTCCACCGCCGCGCTGACCGGGCGGCTGCGCGGGCGGGACATGCTGCACGGGCTGGGGATGCTACGCGCCACCCTGCTGCGCTGGCGGCCCGAGGGGCTGCACGCCATCGAACTCGGCGACGCCGCGCAGCGCCGGGCGCGCGCCATCCAGGGCATCGCGAGCTTCACGGGCCTGCTGCTGCAGATGGCGATGGTGACCATCGGCGCCTGGCTGGTCGCGCGGCAGGATGCCTCGACCGGCAGCCTGCTCGCCGCGACGATGCTGGCGGGCATGGCCGCCGCACCCGTCAGCCGCGTGGTCGCGACCTGGCGCGACTGGGCCTATGGCGTCGCCGCCTGGCGGCGCCTGTCCGGCTTCATCGCCGCCAACGCCGCGCCGCCGCTGCTGCCGTTCGATCCCGGCGCGCCGGCCGGGCTGCGCGTCGTGAAGCTCACGGCGACGACGCCCGATGGCGAGCGCGTGCTGGTGCGCGACCTGACCCTGGACCTGCCGCCGGGCAGCGTGCTCGGCGTGCGCGGGGTCAACGGTGCGGGGAAGTCCAACCTGCTGCGCGCGATCCTGGGCATCGCGCCGGTTCCGGGGGGCGAGCGTCGGCTGGATGGTGCGGATCTGCGCGCGCCGGACCTGCGCAACGCCCAGGTGGGCTACCTGCCGCAGGGCGCGCAGCTGCTGCATGGCAGCGTGCTCGACAATATCCGCCGCTTCGCGGGCGACGAGGCCGGCCCTGCCGTTGCCGCGGCCAGGCGCGTCGGCGCGCACGGGCCCATCGGGCGCCTGCCGCACGGCTATGACACGCCGGCCGGGGGCCAGTCCGGCCTGTCGGGCGGGCAGCGCCAGCTCGTCGCGCTCGCGCGGGCCTTCTGTGGGGCGCCACGCCTGCTGGTTCTCGATGAGCCTGAGGCAGGTCTCGATGCCGCCGCGATCGTGCTCCTTAAGGCCGCGGTCGCCGCCGCACGTGACGAGGGCGCGGTTATCCTTCTCGTCACCCATGACCCGGCCGAATGGGCGGGGCTGGTCACGCATTGGCTCGACCTTGCAGCGGACGCCGCCTGGCAGCTCTCGCCCGAAGGGACGCCCGCATGAGCCTCACCGTCGCCCCGCGTACGGAAATGGAGGCGGAGTTCGGTGCTCCCTCGCTGCGCGGCATCGCGCTCGCCTCGCTGCTGGTGCTGGTACTCGGGCTGGGCGGGCTGTTCGCCTGGGCGATGCTGACGCCGCTGGAACGCGCGGTGATCGGCTCCGGCTCACTGGTGGCAGAGGGCCGGCGCAAGACGGTCAACCTGATGGAACCCGGCCTGCTGCGCGAGCTTGTGGTGCGCGAGGGCGACCGCGTCAGCGCGGGCCAGGTGCTGCTGCGCCTCGACGTCACCCAGGCCGAATCGGTCGCGAGCCAGGCACGCTCGGCCTTCCACGGCGGCAAGGCGCGGCTCGCGCGGCTGGTCGCCGAACAGGCCGGGGACCGCCGCCTCGCGATCCCCGAGGAAGCGCTGGCGGCGGCGCGGGCCAGCCCCAACATCGCCTCCTTCGTCGAGGCCGAGCGCCGGCTCTTCGCGGCGCGCTGGGCAGCCTATGACGGCGCCATCGCGGCCCAGCGCCGGCGCGTCGCGCAAGCCTCCGAGCAGATCGGCGGGCTGGTCGCGCAGCGCGTTGCGGCGGGGACGCGCCTGCGTGCATTGCGCGAGGAGCTGGCCGGCGTGAACCAGCTGCTCGCCTCGGGCTTCGCGACGCGCACGCGGGCGCTTGAACTGCGCCGGCTGGAAGCGGAGGCGCTCGGCAGCCTTGGCCAGTACACGGCACAGGAAGCCCAGGCGAGCGAGCAGATGGCGCAGGCCGAGCTCGACGCCACCAACCTCACCTTGATGCGGGAGGCCGAGATCGCGCGCGACCTGCAGGAGACCCAGGCCAGCGTCGCCGACGCCGCCGACCGGCTGCGCGCCGCGCAGGACCTGCTGACCCGGCGCGAGGTTCTGGCACCCGAGGCCGGCATCGTCACCGATCTGCGCTTCTTCACCGCTGGCAGCTCCATCGCGGCTGGCCAGCCCGTGCTGGACCTGGTGCCGCTCGACACCGCGCTCGTCGTGGAAGCCCGGATCGCCCCGCTCGACATCGAGCAGGTGCAGGCGGGGCAGCGGGTGAACATCCGCCTATCCGCCTATCGCCAGCGCGAGGTGCCGATGCTGAGTGGGCATCTCGCCTATGTCTCGGCCGACCGCCAGACCGACCCGCAGGGCACGAGCTTCTTCGTGGTGCGCGCCACGCTCGACCCCCCCGGCGCCGAGCAGGCCAGCGCGATCCCGCCGCTCGCCGCCGGGATGCCGGCCGAGGTCTTCGTGCTGGGCGAACGGCGCACCGTGCTCGATTACCTGCTGCGGCCGCTGCGCGATTCCATGCGCCGCGCAGGACGGGATTGATCCGATGAACCGCTCGACCCCCGATGGTGTGCGCATGAACCGAGCCTTCAAGACCCGCGGCGGGAGCGGCCTGCGCGTGCTGGTGATGTCGCACATGCATCCCGCGGTCTCCCATGGCGGCGCAGAGATCGCGGCCTACCAGCTCTACGGCGCGTTGCGCGCCTCGCCCGAGGTCTCGGCCTGCTGGTTCCTCGCGGCGTCAGGCGGCAAAGTGGCCGGGCGTCTCGGCGCGCGGCTCAGCCAGCCCTTCGGTGCCGATGAATACGTCTATGCCGGCGCGGGCTTCGACCACTTCATCCATGGCAATCCGGACCCTGAATGGCCCGGCGAATTGCGCCGCCTGCTGGCCGAGCTGCGCCCCGACGTCATCCACCTGCATCACTACACCAACTTCGGCGTGGAGACGCTGCTGACCCTGCGCCAGGCGCTGCCGGAGGCGCGCATTATCGTCACGCTCCATGAGTACCTGGCAATCTGCAATCACTTCGGCCAGATGGTGAAGCGGCCCTCACTCGCGCCCTGCCAGCGCGCGACGCCGCGCGACTGCAACCGCTGCTTCCCCGAGCGGACGGAGCAGGATTTCTTCCTGCGCGAGCTCTACCTCAAGCGCTTCTTCCGCCTGGTGGACAGCTTCATCTCGCCGAGCCGCTTCCTAGCCGAGCGCTACGCCGCCTGGGGCATCGCACGCGACCGCATCACGGTGATCGAGAACGGCATGCCGCGCGCGCAAGCCCCGTCCGCGCGCACGCAGGGTGCGGACCTCACGCTCGGCTTCTTCGGGCAGATCTCGCGGCTGAAGGGCATCGACGTGCTGTTCGACGCCGCCGTGCTGCTGGAGAAATCCGGCACGAGCGGCGTGCGGATCGAGGTGCATGGCGACCACTCCGGCCAGCCGCCGGAATTCCGCGAGATGTTCGAGGCGCGGGTGAAGGATGCGCCGGCGAATGTGGAACTGCACGGCCCCTACGCCAACGGCCGCGTCGCCGCGCTGATGGCTGGCGTCGACGCGGTGCTGGTGCCCTCCATCTGGTGGGAGAATTCGCCCTTGGTGATCCAGGAGGCGTTCCGCGCCGGACGCCCGGTCATCTGCTCCGACATCGGCGGCCTGGCCGAGAAGGTGCGCGACGGCGTCGACGGCTTCCACTTCGCCGCCGGCAGCCCGCGCGCGCTCGCGACGCTCCTCGCCGGGCTGGCGCGCGCGCCGGAGCGGCTGCGCGCGCTGACCCAGGGCCTCGCCGTTCCCACCGGCCTCGACGCGACGCTGGCCGCGACGCTCAGGCTCTATCGCTTACCCCGGGCAGAAGCCCCGCAGCTGGAGGTCCGATCCGCATGACAATTCGTGGTTCCGTGGACAGCCTGTCCCCCGAAGGCGCGTCCGGCTGGGCGTTTGGCGGCGCGATGCAGCCGCTGGTGGTGCAGGCGCTGCTCGATGGCCGCGTGATCGGGGAGACGCTTGCCGAGCAGGACCGGCCGGACCTCCTGGCCGCCGGGCTGGGCGACGGGCGCTGCGGCTTCGCCTTGGCCTTCCATGAAGCGCCGATCGACCCGGCGCTGCTTCCCTTCGTGTCCATCCGGCCGCGCGGCGGCGATGTGGAATTGCCGCGCACCAATCTCACCGGTTACGGCGATTTCTTCCGCTCCGTGCATGCGCGCCACCCGGGAGCGGGACGCCAGCGCAGCGTGTTCGGCGGGCTGTGGACGGACCGCACGGATGCGCGCCGGCTGCTTGCCGGGCGCACCGCGACCGGCGCGACGCCCCCCGACCTGCAGGCCACGCT
>JAZKFA010000302.1:26914-36523 GCA_040386655.1 Pseudomonadota bacterium
GACTTCATCGGCGAGGGCTACCTGGTCCTCCGCGGCGCCCTCGCCCCAGCTGCGCCGCCTGCCGGCCTAAAGGCATTCGGGCAGCCGCTCGCGGCGAGCGATGGCGACGCCGCGCGCGCCCTGGCCGAGCGCCTGCCGGAACAGGTTTTCACCCCCCCGACGCTGCGGCTGCTGCGTGCCATCCTCGACGACAATCCGACGCTGCACCGGATCGTCTCCGGCGTTGACCGCCGACGCACCGGCTTCGAGCAGCCGAGTGCCGCGGAGGCGCTGCCCTCCCCGGCGGAATGCCTGCTGCTAGTGTTCGGACTGGCTGCGGAACCCACTGCCGGGCTGCGGCTGGACATCGTGCGCGGCAGCCATGAGCTGCCGGAGTTCACCGGCCATGGCCGGTCCCGCTGGCTGGCCGACACGCCGGCCGATCGTGAGCCGGCCGCACTCGAACTCGCGCGCGAATTCGGTGCTTCGGTCGAGACGATCGATGTCGGGCCGCGCGACATCGCGCTGCTCGGCCCGGGAATGCTGCACCGGTTGCGGCCGCCGCCCGAGGGTGTGCTCGCGCTGCGCGCCTGGTGCCTGCCCGCCCGGATCAGCCCGACACGGATGCTGATGCCCGGACATGATGGCGGCGTGCAGGTCGCCCACCCCTCCGGCGCGATGCTCGCGCTGTGAGCGACGACACCGCCTTGGCCGAGGCGCCTGCACCGCCGAAGGTTGCGCCACCACGGCCCGAGGATGGCTATGTGGATTTCTACGGCCACGCGCCGGCGGCCGGCGGGTGGCTGTTCTCCGGCTGGTCGCGCGCGCGCTGGCGCCCCGGTGCGCCGGCGCCGCGCGTGGTCGCGCATTTCCGCCAGGGCCGCGTCGAGCAGGTGGAGTCTGTCGCCTGCTGGTTTCCGCGCCCTGATCTAGGCCAACGGGGCGCCGGCCTGGTCGTGCTGCTGCGCGCCCCGGGTCTGCCGCTGGGCGAGCTGATCGGCCTCGAACTGTCCGAGGCCGGCAGCGCGACGACCGGCCTGCTGCTGCCCCCCGTCCGCCCGGTGACGCAGCTGCGCGAGACGGACCTGCTCACTCGCGTGCGGCCGGCGCTGTTGCAGGCGCCGCCCGGTCCCGAGCAGGCGCGGCTTCTGACGCTGCTGTCGCGTCGCGCCTATGCCGGCGTCGATACGCTGCATGAGCTGCCCGCCTCCGTGCGGATCGGCGTCGACGAGACCCTGCCGGTGCCGCCCGATGGCGTGGCGCTGATCGGCTGGTGCATCGACCCGACGCAGGCGGTCGCCGCGATGCGTGTGCGTGGTCCGCAGGCGCCGCGCGACACGGCACCACTCGGGACGCGCTGGCTGCGCGTGGAGCGGCCGGACGTGATCGCCTCAGTGGGCGCAGCGCATGGGTTGACGGACCCGCGCGTGGGATTCGTCGCACTCGCTCCTGCCTGCGGCGCACCCTGGCCCGGCGGCCATGGCGAGGCCCCCTACCTTGAGGTCGAGCTTCACTCCGGCGCGGTGGCCTACCAGCGTCTGCCCGCACCACAACGCAGTGGTGCGGCGGCCGCGCGCAGGCTGCTTGAAGCCGTGCGTCCTGCCTCGGATGAGCTGGACCATGCTTATGACCAGGTGCTGGGACCGGCGCTTACCGCCATCCACGCCGCGCGCCTGGCGCGACCTCGGCCGGTGACGGAAATCGCCTTCGGCACCACGCCTGCCGATCCCGTGTGCAGCATCGTCGTGCCGCTCTATGGCCGGATGGATTTCCTGACATACCAGGCCGCGCTGCTGTCCGAGCATCCCGGGCACAAGGCGCATGAGCTGATCTACGTGCTCGACGATCCCCCGCGCAAGCGGGAGCTGCTGGACCTCGCGCACGCCGCGCATCGCCGCTTCGGGCTGCCCTTCCGCATCCTGGTGCCGGAGGAAAACCTCGGCTTCGGGCCGGCCAACAACATCGGCATCGGGCGAGCGCGTGGCGAGTTCCTGTGCCTGCTCAATTCGGACGTCATGCCCGCGCCAGAGGCGCCGGACTGGCTCGACCTGATGATCGAGGATTTGCGCGAAGATCCCGCACTCGGCCTCATTGGCGCGATGCTGCTGTTCGAGGACGGCACCATCCAGCATGAGGGCCTGACCTTCGAGCGGCTTCCCCAGCAGGGCAACTGGCCCTTCCCGATGCACCCGCGCAAGGGGCTGCTGCCACGGCGCGAACCGCCGCAGGGGCCGGAGCCGGTGGAGGCCGTGACGGGGGCCTGCATGGTGCTGCGCCGCACGCTCGCCAATGAGCTCGGCGGCTTCGACGAGGCCTTCGCCATCGGCGATTTCGAGGATTCCGACCTGTGCCTCCGCGTGCGCGCGAAAGGCCTCGCCTGCGCGATCGACCGGCGCGCGCGGCTGTATCACCTCGAGCGCCAATCCCAGGTCTCGCCGGACAATCCCTGGCGGCACAACGCCACGCTGTTCAACGCCTGGACCCACACCCGTCGCTGGTTCCCCGATGCTGGTCAGCACGGCCCAACGGTCTAGCGCGGCGGCATGGCAAGCAGGGTCGCGTATCTGGGCGGGGATCTCGGCGGCCTGGCGCAGCCGTGGCGGCGCGACATGACCGAGCTGCTGGCCGCGACCGGGGGGAATATCGGCAACCTCGCCTTCTGGCACGCCGCGCGGCTGCTGTTCGACGCGGATGAGGTGCACCTTATCTCCCGCGACACGCGGCCCGAGGCGGTGCCGGCGAGCGTCGAGGTGCTGGTGATCCCGGCGGCGAATTTCCTCAATGCGGGCGCGGACCTCACGCGCCTGGCCGCGCTGGTGCGCGCGCTCGACCGGCCCTGCCTGGTGCTCGGCCTCGGCGCGCAGGCGGAGGTAGAGACGGCGCCGCCCGAGCTCAAGCCAGGGACCATCGATTTCCTGCGCGAGGTGGCGCGGCTTTCGCCCAGCGTCCATGTGCGCGGCGCCTTCACCCAGGAGCTCTGCCGCACGCTGGGGGTGGAGAACACCACCATTCTCGGCTGCCCCTCGCTGCTCATCAATCCCGATCCCCATCTGGGCGCGCTGATCGAGATGCGCATCGCCGCACTCGCGGAGGGGTCCGGCCCCTATGCGGTGCACGGCGCCTGCATCAAATCCGGGCTGCAGAGCGTGGAGCGCGAGCTCACGCGCCTGGTGCTGCTGCACCCGGGATCGAGCTGGCTGGTGCAGCGGCCGCTGGAGCTGATGAAGCCCATCCACGGCGAGGCACTGAACGGACCGACCGAGGAAGCCTACTTCGCGCGCTGCGCCAAGATCCTGGGCTTTTCTGGGCCGCCGGCGCTGGTGGATTTCCTCCGCCGCCACGGCCACGTCCCGCGCTCGGTCATGGACTGGATCCACGGCCTGCGCCGCTTCACCGCGGCGGTGAACACGCGCATCCACGGCACCATGATGGGCCTCGCGGCCGGGGTGCCGTCGCTGTGCATCTGCCACGACACGCGCACGCGGGAACTCGCGGCGCAGATGCACGTGCCGCACATCGCGCCGCGCGACCTGATCGAGCATCGCTATTCGGTACCGGACCTGTTCGCTGCCGCGGCATTTTCCGGCGCCCGGTTCGATGCAGGGCGCGTCGCATCGGCAGCCGGTCATGTCGCCGCGCTGCGCGCCGTCGGCCTCCAACCGTCCCGCCATCTGCTCGGCTTTCTCGATGCCTGACAAAACCAGCACCAACAAAGGCGCAGCTGCATGACCAAGCCAATCGCAATTCTCGGCACGGATGGTTCGATTGCGACATCCTTCGTGCGCTCCACAGCCTCCGCCGTCGCGCTGACGGGGGCGAACACCGGCAACCTCGCCTTCCAGTACGCGGCCTTCCACCGCGTCCTCGGCGATGCGCGCATCACGGTGCCCTTCAGCTTCGATCCCGCGTCGCTGCGCGAGAGCTGCCGGCTGGTCTGCATTCCGGCTGCGAATTTCCTTTATTCCGGCTTCGACCTCGGCGACCTCGCGAAGCGGCTGGAGGCGACGGGGCTGCCGCTGCTGGTGCTCGGGCTCGGCGCGCAGGCGTTTAAGGATATTGGCGAGGTAAAGCTGAAGCCGGGGACGGAGCGGCTGCTGCACCTGTTCCGCGAACGCTGCAGGCGTATCATGCTGCGCGGCCGCCACACCGCCGCCGTTCTGGAACGCCACGGCGTGCAGAATTTCGAGGTGCTGGGCTGCCCGTCCAACTTCATCAACCCCGACCCCGCGCTGGGTGCGGGCATCGCCGCCCGCATTGCCGCGCGGCCGATGACCAGCATCGCCTTCGCGCCGACCTTCTACCCCTACAATGCCGCAATCGAGCGCGCGCTGCTCGACGAGATCGGCATGGATCGGCTCGCCGAGATCGTGGCGCAGGACCCGCTCGCCGCCATCGCCGTCGCGCGCGGCGATGCGGATACGCAGGAGACGCAGGCCTGGCTCGCCGAACGCGCCGGCTTCCTCACCGAAGCACCGCCCGCGCTGCGCGCTGCGATGCGCGCCCGCATGCGCGCCTATTTCTCCGCCGAGGCCTGGCTCGAATCCTACCAGCGCGTGGATGCGGTGATCGGCACGCGCATCCATGGCGCGGCACTCGGCTGGCAGGCGGGTCGCGCCGCGCTCGTCGTCAGCTACGACCTGCGCACCGAGGAGCTGGCAGAGACCATGGGCCTGCCGCTCGCCAAGATCGCGGAGGTGAAGCACGGCATGGCGGTGGCGTTGATGGCCGAACGCGCCGCGACCATGGCGCCGGCCTATGACGCACGTCGCCACCATCTGGCCCAGCGCCTGGTCGCACTGCTGGGCGAGCACGACGTGACCCCAGGCGCCGTTCTCGCCCAGCTCGCGGTCGGCGCTGTACCGGCACCGCCGCGGGATGATGCGGCCGCAGGCCCATCCGCACCCGCGCCGCGCCCGACGCATTGGGGCTTCCTCGAGCAGTACAACCGCCACCGCGTCGCCGGCTGGGTGGCGTCCAGCGACGCGGTTCCGCCGGACGTGACCATCCGATTCGATGGCCGCGACATCGGCACCGTGCAGCCCAGCCTCAAGCGTCCCGATATCGGGGCCAATGCCTGGGCCTTCGAGCTGCGCCTGCCGCACGATGCGGTGACCCGCGATGTTGTCAGGGTGGAGGCGCTGTTCGCCGCCTCCGGCCGGGCGCTGCGGAACTCGCCGGTGGTGACCTCCGTCGCCGCCGATGATGCCGAGAAGGTGCTGCGCGGCAGCGAGGGCTATCTGTTCCTGCGCAACGACTCGAACCGCGTGATCGACCAGGTGACCGGCAAGCGCACGCTGTCGGAAGGCGAGCTGTCACAGTGGGAGGACTTCCTGCGCGGGCTGGATGCGGCGGCGCAGGCACGTGGCGCGCGGGTCGTCTATCTGGTCGCGCCGAACAAGGAATGCGTCTTCGCCGAGTTCCTGCCCGGCGAGGTTGTGGTGTCCGAGGCGCGACCGGTGCGCCAGCTCCAGGCACTGGCCGCGCGGCTGGATCTGCGCGCGACGCGGATGATCTATCCGCTGGAGGCGCTGCGCCGCGCCGGTCCGCGCTTCGCGACTTATCCCAAGGGCGATTCGCACTGGAGCGACTACGGCGCCACGGTGGCGCTTGCAGCACTCTACGAGTCCCTTGGCCTACCCGAGGCGACGGAGGCGGATTTCCGCACCGAGTTCCGCAATGCGGACCTGCTGTCCAAGCTCGGCGGCGTGTGCGTGGAACAGCAGCCCGTGCTGGATCGCCGTCCGGCCGCCGCGGCGGTGCACGACAATGGCGTGCTGAACACCGGCCGCCGCCGTGACCTGCGCTCCGGCCACGGGGCTAACGCTCAGGCGCAGCGCCTTCTGATCCTGCATGACAGCTTCGGCGAATGGCTGATCCCGCCGCTCGCTGAACGCTTCGATCGCACCACGGCCATCTGGAACGCGAACCTCGGCGCGGAATTGCTGGAGGAGGTGCAGCCCGACATCATCATCCTCGAACGGGCGGAGCGTTTCCTGGTCGTGCCGCCGCGCTTCGGGTGAGGGCAATGCAGGCCTGGCTGGCGCCTGGGCAGTGCTGGCCGAACCTGCGCGCATGGCGGTGACCCCGATCCGCTGATGCGCACCCTGTTCATCCACCAGAGCTTCCCGGCGCAGTACGCCTCCCTCTCCGCCGCGCTGGCCGCGCGGCCCGGCGAGGAGGTGGTGGGCCTGGGACAGCAGGCGCTGGCGGACGTGCCTGGCGTTCGCCACGTGCGCTACCCCGCACCCGGGGGCGCCGGCGCGCGCACCCATCGCTATCTCCGCCCGCTGGAGGCGGCGACGCGGCGCGGCCAGGCCGTGGCGCGCGCCGCGCTGGCACTGAAGGCGGAGGGCTTCACGCCCGATCTCGTCTGCTGCCATCCCGGCTGGGGCGAGGGTCTGTTCCTGCGCGACGTCGTTCCCGATGCGCGCCTGCTCTATTACCTCGAGTTTCACCACGCCGCGCAGGGCGGGGATGTCGGCTTCGGCAAAACAGCTCCGCCATCGCTGGACGAGGCCGCGCGCATCCGCATCCTCAACGCGAACAACCTGCTCTGCCTCGATGCCGCCGACTGGTCGCATACCGCGACGCAGTGGCAGCGTTCCCGCTTTCCGGACTGGGCGCGGCAGCAGATGAGCGTCCTCCATGAGGGCGTGGACACCGACCGGGCTCGCCGCCTCCCCGACGCGCGCTTCACGCTGGCCGCTGGGCGCGTGCTCACCGCCGCGGATGAGGTCGTGACCTATGTCGCGCGCGGACTGGAACCCTACCGCGGCTTCCCTGTCTTCATGCGCGCGCTACCGGCGATCCTGCGGCATCGTCCGCGGGCGCAGGTGGTCATCGTCGGCGAGGATGCGGCGCATTACGGCGCCGGCCCGCCTGGCGGCGGCACCTGGCGAGACGCGATGCTGGCGGAGCTGTCCGGGCAGCTCGACCTGGGCCGGCTCCATTTCGCGGGCCGCATCAGCCAGGACGCTCTGGTTGCCCTGTTCGGGATCAGCGCGGCGCATGTCTATCTCACCTACCCGTTCATCCTGTCCTGGTCGCTGCTGGAGGCGATGGCCTGCGCCTGCCCCATCATCGCTTCCGACACGCCGCCCGTGGCCGAGGTGATCGAACCCGGACACAACGGGCGGCTGGTTCCGTTCCACGTGGCCGAGGAGGTGGCGGCGGCGGTGATCCACACCCTGGAGCACCCGGCCATCGCGCGTGCGATGGGTGCCGCGGCGCGCGCCGACGTGGTGCGCCGCTACGACCAGCGCCGCGTCTGCATCCCGGCCGGCCTGGCCTTGCTGGATGCACTCGTGCGCGGCACGCCCGGGTTGGTGACAGTGCCTGCCGGGCCGTTCGGCCAGTTCGCCGCCAGCTGAGACGCGCGCTCAGCCCGGCCCACCCGGCGTGGAGCCCTCGTTGCCCAGCGCGTTGCGCATCGCCGTCGCGAGGTCCGCCAGGCCATACGGCTTGGCGAGCACCACGATGGCATTGCTCTCGGCAACGGCCTTGACTGCATCCACATGCGCGGTGGTCAGCAGCACGGGAAGGTCCGGCCGCCCGCGCTTCAGCTCGCGCGCGAGGTCCATGCCGCTCATCCCGCCGGGCATCATCACGTCCGAGAAGACCAGGTCGGCCTCCAGGCCGCCGGCCAGTTCGCCCAGCGCGGCAGTTCCGCTCGATGCCCGGGTCACCTCGAAGCCGAGCTGGACCAGCATCTCGACGACGAGCGAGGCGACCGCGTCATCATCCTCGACAAGCAGGACATGGCCGCCGCCCGTCGAGGAACCGAGATCGGCGCCGCATTCCGCGGCCGGACGGTGATCGGGCGCGAGCAAGGCACCATGCGATCGCGGGAGAAGCATCGTGACCGTGGTGCCCTGGCCCACGACGCTGTCGATGCGAACGGTGCCGCCCGACTGCCGGGCGAAGCCATAGGCCTGCGCCAGACCAAGGCCGGAGCCCTTGCCGATATCCTTGGTCGTGAAGAAAGGCTCGAAGGCGCGCGCGACAACCTCCGGCGGCATCCCTGTGCCGCTGTCGCTGATCGTCAGCCGCACGAAGTCGCCCGACAGCTCTGCATCCGCCACGCCCGAGAGGTTTTCCGCCCGCATGACGATGGTGCCGCCAGCAGGCATGGCGTCGCGCGCATTGACGGACAGGTTGAGGATAGCGAGCTCCAGCTCGCCCGGATCGGCCGCGACCCGCCATAGCTTCGGCGCGAGATCGATCGTCACGTTGACGTCGCCGCGCAGGCTGCGGTCCAGCAGCTCCCGCATGTCCCCGATGTGGCGGCGCAGGTCGAGCGGCTCCGGCCGCAGCGGTTGCCGGCGCGAGAAGGCGAGCAGCTGCCGGGTCAGCGTCGCACCGCGCCCCGCCGCCTGCCGCATGCCGTCCAGCAGGCGCTGGCGCCGCACCGGGTCGGACTTGCGGTCGAGCATGTCGAGCCCGCCGGCAATGACCATGAGCAGGTTATTGAAGTCATGCGCGATGCCGCCGGTCAGCTGCCCGACCGCCTCCAGCTTCTGCGCGTGACGCAGCGATTCCTCGGCGCGCGCACGCTCCAGTATCTGGGCGTGCAGCGCCTGGTTCGCGGCCTTCAGCTCATGCGTGCGCGCGGCGACCAGCTCCTCAAGCTCCCGCGCGGCCAGGTCGCGCACGGCGAGGTGCTCGCGCACTTCGTACTGGCGCCGCCGTGCTCGCAGCGCCGATTCGATCGCGGTGGTCAGCGTCATGGCGTGCACCGGGCGCTCAAGAAGCGAGACGTTGCGGAGTGCCGCGACCAGGCTCTCGCGCCGCGCCATCACGGCGGGGTGCTCGCGATGGCCGGTCAGCATCACGAAGGGCATGTCCGACCAGGGCGGCTGCCGCTCGACCCACCCGACCAGCTCGTCGATGGCGCCGGAGAGCAACGCCTCCTCGGCCACAACGACGGCACCGGCGCCGGCGACCAGCCCCGCGAGCAACTCCGCCGCGTCGGCGCAGATGCGCGAGCTGACGTGGGAGCGGCGCAGCAGCTCCGCGATCGCCGGCCCATCCCGCCCGGTGGGCGCGAGGATCAGCACCTGCGGAGCAGCGGCATCAGCGTCCGTCATCGGGAGCCGTCACGCGTCCTCGTCCAGCAGCGGGGTGCCGCTGCCGGTGTAGTGCGGCGTGCCGGTGAACACGCCGCTGAATTCGCGCAGCGGTTCGCCGATCATCAGTCCACGGGCGCCGAGCTTGAACTCGCGGATTGTCAGCTCATGGGTGCCGCTGCGCTTCTTCACCACCGAAAGCGCACGCCGGACGGAGCCTTCGAATTCAAAATAACGCAGCATCAGCACGGAATCGCTGAGGTAGCTCAGGTCGATGGGCGTCTGCATCGGCCCCATCAGCCCGTGCTGCGCCAGGACCAGGATCGACAGCACGCCCAGCTGGTTCAGGTAGCTCAGCAGCTCGTGCATCTGCAGGATCAGGAAGCGCTCATCGGGCATGGCGAGGAGATCGACCATCGTCTCGGTGTGGCCGGTCAGCTGGCGGAAGGCGTCGATGCTCAGCAGCACATGAGTCGGCCTGCCACGATCGGTGACGAACACCGGTTCAAGCCGCGCGAATCGCTTGGCGCTGCTCACGTCCTGGTTGAATTCGCGGCTGCTGACG
>JAZKFA010000303.1:0-3733 GCA_040386655.1 Pseudomonadota bacterium
GCCAACCTCACGGCCACGCAGACGCGGTGCACCGCGCTGGTCAACGAGACGCGCGGCGCGACCATCGTCCCGGCGTCAGCGGGGCCTGACGAGGCGCCAGATCGCGCCTGCGGTGGGCCCGAGCACGGGCGTGCCGAGGATGAGCGCCTTCACCATGGCCTTGCGCCCCATCGGCACCCGCCCTGCGGGCAGCCGCCGCAGCGCGGGCCAGCGGCCGGGCGTCAGCGGCGCCTGGCCAGGCGCCACACCGCGCGCGCCGCCGGCCCGAGCCAGGGCGTGTCACGGATGAGCCCCTTTACCATGGCCTTGCGGCTCAATGGCGCCACCGGCACGGGTGGCGGCGCCGAGCCGTTGCGGAACTCGCGCAGCTGGCCGGCATAGGCGGCGCACCGTTCCCCCTCGGCGGGCGGTGCCGCCTGCACGGGGCGGCGCAGATGCACGTAGAACTCGATCCCATTGTTCGCGGTGACCTCCTCCACTTCGAGAGCGCAGAGATCGAGCGCGCGCAGCTCCGCGATGATGGCCTGGAAAACGGCCGGCGTGAGCAACCAGCAATGCACGTCCCGGTATTCCTCGACCGCGCCGCCAAGCCGCCCGCGCCAGCGCGCAAGCTGCGGCGAAACCGGTGTGACGAAGCTTGGCATGGCGTTCGCACCGGCATCGAAGAAGTGGTTCTGGACGACACCGTCCTCACGACGGCATTCCGCCAGCATCGTGAAATGCTCAAATTCCTGTCGGGGGCTCGGGCGTTCCCGCGCCTCGAGAAAGGCCTCGATCATCGCGCCCGCGGTCGATGGCGGGCGGAGGGCGTCAAAGCTGTAGCGACAATCGGGGATGGCCATGGACAGGACGCCGCCCGGGCGCAGCACCCGCGCCACGGCCTGGAGGAAGCGGACGGGGTCCGGCAGATGCTCGAAGTTATGCGAGGAGACGACGAAGTCCAGCGTCCCCGGCGCGATGCCCCGCTCGGCCGCGAGTTCGGCCAGGCGGTGGGCGGGGCCGACGAGATCCACCGGCTCGATGGCGGCAATGCGATCATCGGCAACGCTGGGGTCTGCACTGGCCATGGCGCGCAGGCGCTCCGTCTCGAACACATCGAGCACCAGGACATCCCAGCCTGCCGATTTCGGCACCAGCGGATTGAAGTAGGGACCGATCTCGACGCCCTTCTGCGGGCGTGTGGCGAACTTCAGTATCTGCTCTAGACGATCCATGGAGTCCCTCGGCCTTGCTTCACTCATTTGCCCAGGCCAAGGGCCCGCGCCCGCCTACCGGCAGCTGCCGGAGCGCGGGCCGTTCTCGCTGATCTCGCCGCGCGCGTTCACCGGCAGGCTCTGGCGGCATTCGCGGGTGCGGGGCGGCAGCACGCGCGTCAGCACCGCCGCTGTGCCGGCATAGTGGCACACCAACAGGTGGCCGCGCGGGCTGCCGCCGGCCAAGTTCCAGCGCTGCCGCAGCGAGGGCGGACGAGGCCGGCCGCTGGCACCCTCATCGGGCATCAGCGTACCGGGTGCTTCGGCCATCACGTCGCTCTCCGGGCCGTCCACGACGCTGATCCGGTCAAAGCGGCGCGGCCCGGTCTGCTCCGCCCCACGGAAGGGAAAGCCGGTCGGTGAGGGGCGCGGCACCAGGGTGAAGCCCGCAGGCGTCGGCGCCAGCATTGGCGGGCACGAGATGCCCTGCGCCGCGAGTGGCGAGGCGAGGCACGAGAGCAGCAGCACCGGCACGATTCGCATGTCAGGCCTCGCTATGGATGGTTCGCCTGGCGCAGGCTGCACCGGCGGTCGCGGCTCAGGCAAGGCCGAGCGCTCGCATCTCCGACATCGCCGCGCGCACCGGGGTGAAGCCGGAAACGGCTTCCAGCCCGGCGTAGCGCATCGCGCGCAGCTCCGCCTCGGAGAGCGAGAGCATGCTGCGCAGCGCGGCGGCGACCGCATCGGCATTGGTGGTGTCGACGAGAAAGCCGCTCACGCCATCCTCGATGAAGTCCCCGGCCCCGCCGAGGCGCGGCGCCAGCGCGATACAGCCGCACGCCATCGCCTCCGCCGCCGTGCGGCCGAAGGCCTGGTAGTCGGACAGGTCGAGGAAGACATCCGCCGCACGCATGAGTGCGGCTACCTCCTGCTGGCGCAGCCGGCCGAGCATGCGCACGCCGTGCGGCGCCTCGAGGCCAGCCTGCGCCATCTCCTCGGCATCGGCGCCGAAGCCCACCACCTCGACATCGCCGAACTCGCCATCGGCCAGGCGCTGCATCAGGCGCAGCGTTCGGCGCGGGGCACGGCGCGGCGTGGCCGGGCGCACCATGGCGACGACCACGCGGCGGCCTGGCGCACGCGGCGCGGGTCCATACAGGCCATGGTCGATGCTGGGCACCACGCGCACCGCATCCAGCCCATGCGCGGCCTGGACGATGCCGGTGAGCCAGCTCGTCTTCGCGAAATAGACGCAGTTCGGCAGCAGCGCGAAGCTCGCCACCGCGAGGCGGTGTTCGGAAGTGCCGGCGGCGTAGAACAGCGGCTCGTAATCCTGCACGTAGTAGCCGGTGCGGATCGCGGGGTTGCGCATGGTGCCCAATGCCTCGCTGATCGAATGGACGGAGGTGTTGGTGGTGCCGATTACCACCTCCGCCTCGGCGGCGAGCAGGGCCAGGTCCTTGGGGCCGTCGAACACGCCCATCCCACCTTCCGTGACCCAATCGAAGCGATCATAGGCAGAGGCGAATTGCGCGGCGTTGGCGCGGTTGACCAGCACCTTCGCCTCGACGCCGAGGGCACGGAGTGCGGTCACTTCCTGCACCACGGAATGGGCGCCGCCGCTGCCGCCCCGCACTGGCAGCACGAATGCGATCCGCGCCATGGTCAGGTGATCTCCTTCAGCCGGTCGAGCATGCGCGCGCGCACGCGGACCAGCGCCGGGCAGGCCTGCATGGTGCGCTCCAGTGCGGCGATGTTCACGCCCAGGTGCTTGTTCGTCATCTCGAGCCCGCCGGCGCGGGTCAGCGGGCTGCGCCCGGCGGCGCCGAAGCTGAGCGACTTGTGGTGATAGACGAAGGCATCGTCGGCGAGCGTGAGACGGAAACCGGCGCGGCGCGCGCGCAGGCACAGATCGGTCTCCTCGCCATAGCCCATCGGGAAGGCTTCTTCGTCATAGGCGCCGATGCGGTCGAAGACGGCGCGCGCGATCAGCGTGCAGAAGCCGTTGAGCACAGGAAATTCGGGGTATTCGCGCGTTGAGACCTCGTCGAGCAGACGCTGCACGGCGTCGAGGTGTTCGGGCTCGATGCGGTCATTGACGGACCACGTCCCGTCCGGCCGCTTCACCTCGGGGATGGATTGCCAGGTCGCGGCATTGGACAGCGGGCCCACCATGCCGGTGCCCGGCCGTGCGCGCGCGGCGGCGTGCAGCCGATCGAGCCAACCATGCGGCACGATCGTGTCGGAGTTCAGCACCACGACCCAGGGCGCTTCGGTGAGTGCCACCGCCTCATTGATCGACTTGGTGTAGCCACGGTTGGTGTCGCGGCGATGCAGGATGAAGCGCGCGTCCCCGCCGACCTGCTGGCGCAGCATCTCCGCGGTGAAGCCGCGGCTGCCATCGTCGACGACCAGCACCTGAAAGGGACCGGTTCCGGCCGCGTGCAGGGCGCGCAGGCAGCCGCGGACGATGTCGTCGCCATTGTAGACGGGCAGGATGACCTGGGTAGGGCCGTCGTCGGCACTGATCTGGATGCCGG